>CACIPQ010000001.1:0-137500 GCA_902588585.1 uncultured Pelagibacteraceae bacterium
GTGTTTTACCCTTCTCATCTTTTATTGAAATTTTTTTAGGAAGTTCAAGCATATCCCAAAATCTTTTTACCCATGGTCCAGCAGCTACAACTACCTGTTCACAATCAATAGTTCCTTTTGCAGTTACAACTCCTGTTATAGAATTACTATTACTTCCTCTTTTAAAACCTGTAACTTCAGTTCCTGTTATTATTTTAACACCAAAACTTTCTGCTTTGTTTGCTAAACCATAAATAGAGGCAGTATTATTTGCATACCCTCCTCTTTTTTCATGTAATACAGAAGTAATTCCTTTAGCTTGCCAATCATGAAACATGCTTTTCATATATTTAGTTGAATCTTTTTGTCCCTCAATAAATGTAGATTCGTAACCAATTTCTTTTTGTTGTTTATAAATGCTTGCAACGTCTTTATGCATGCTTTCAGGACTTATTTGCATGTAGCCAACTGGATGATAACTAAAATTTTTTGGATCACTTTCCCAAACTTTAACACTATGCATCATGAGTTCTCTCATGGCTGGTTGAAAATAATTGTTCCTGACTACGCCACAAGCAACTCCACTCGCGCCTGAAGCTATTCCGCTTTTATCAATCACTACTATATCGTTGTTTGAACCGTTCCCATTTTTTTTCTTTATTTTTTCTGCAAGATGCCAAGCAGTACTTAACCCATGAATGCCTGCGCCAATAATTACAAATTTTGCTTTTTTAGGAAATGCCATTTTATGATTTTACTTTCAATTTTTCTGGATCATAAAAAGGAAACTTAACAACTTTTGCTCCAATTCTTTTTTGATGACCATCAATTTTACCAACCTCAACTTCTGTTCCAATATCACTATATTTAACATCCATTCTACAAAGAGCAATGTTCTTATTTAGCACAGGAGATATCATACCACTAGTTATAACTCCGACAGTAGCTCTTCCTACGTGTACTCCATCTCCATTAACAGCTTGTTCTTTTCCAATTAATTCCAAACCAACTAATTTTTTTTGTGGAGATTCTTTTCTTTTTTTAAGTGCGTCTTTACCGCAAAAATCATCTTCTTTTGTTTTTAATGGTACGGCAAAACCAATTCCTGCTTCAAAAGGATCTACTTGATCATTAAATTCATATCCATAAAAAATAAGTCCAGCTTCAATTCTGACCATATCTAAACCTTCTAAACCCATTGGTGTTATACCTAAATCTTTTCCGTGTTCCCAAACTTTGTCCCAAACTTTAGGAGCATCTTTAGGATGACACCATAATTCAAATCCTAATTCGCCAGTATATCCTGTTCTAGATACTATAATTGGAGTTCCTATATGATCATCAATTCTGGCTATAGCAAATCTAAACCACTGAAGTTCTTTTAATTTTGGTTGTGCGGGTGGTGTCCAAACAAATTTTTCTAAAATTTTTCTACTGTTTGGTCCTTGAACTGAAATATTATGAATTTGATCTGTTGAAGATTTCACCCAAACTTTATATTTTTTCTTTTTAGCTAATTCTCTTAACCATGTACCACCATACTCTTGTCCGCCAATCCATCTAAAGTTATCTTTTCCTAAACGAAAAATTGTTCCATCATCAATCATGCACCCATTTTCATAACACATGGCTGAATAACTAACTTGTCCTATTGAGAGTTTTTTTACATTACGAGTAAGCGCATATTGCATCAGGTTTTCAGAGTCTGGGCCTACGATTTCAAATTTTCTTAATGGAGAAAGATCAATAGCAATAGCTTTTTCTCTGCAGGCCGTATATTCGTTAATAGTACCGTAATTTGTATAATTATTAGCTAACCAATAACCATTATAATCAACAAAGTTTCTGGTGAGTTTTGAAGTTTTATTGTGAAATCCAGTTTCTTTAGTCAACTTAGGCTTTGAGTCTTCTTTCATTCTAAACGCTATAGCTTTCGAATATTTTTGTTCTTTAGGATAGGTTCTAACAAATATATCGGTTGGATTCCATCCATTTGCTGGATCAACATCGCAGGGACAAGCTGAAGAAGCACAAATTAAATCTTTTGTGGCTCTAAATAACACATAATCTCCCGGTCTTGACCAAGGTTCGTCAAAAGATGCAACATTCAATTGATTAATGTTTGTATTAAAAAAGAGATTAATAGCAGTCCAACCTTTTCTTGGTTTTACTTCATATTTTTTCAAAGCTTTATTAAAATTGTCTGAACAATTGATGTGTCCAAAATAACCCATATCTTCATAATATTTTGAAGTGCATGCATAATTAAATGTATCGTGTCTACCAACAGTATCTCTAATAACTTCTATCATAGGATCATGTTCTGCATCAAAAAACTTTGAAAATAAACCAGGAGAAGGATAAGCAGCGCCCATAAATGTACGAGTTGCTGTAGCATCAATTATGCTTTCAGCTCTCTTGTCTAATTTTGCTTTATCAAAGGCTAAAAAATCTGAACACTGCCTTCCAGCAGTATCTATAATTTGAATAAACTCTCCTTTTTTTACTTCATAAGTTTCAACCGTACGTCTCTTAATTAATTTTTCATGAACAGGATCTCCAAGAGGTTCTGGCAGAACAAATTGCTCTTCGTTGTCTTCAAATTTAGATTTATTTAAGAAAATAGTAAGATCTGTTGGTGGATTCTGATTATGTACGTTCATAGCTTCTCCGGGAGCCGCTATCATTACTGTGCATTTATCTTTTGAATTTAAAATTATTTTTTCACCAACAGGACAATCTTTATCAAATATTATTGATGATTTTGCTTTGTTAAGATCTATATTTTTACGTTTAAATAATTTGGAAATTTTTTCATCTTGAGAAATTGTTTTCTTTGAAAAATTAGCATCAGCGTTTTCCTTTAAATTTAAAATTGACAAATCACATTTGCCTTTTGAATTAAAGGCTATAACTTCACAGATCTGTTTACCTTCATCATTAACAATTTCTAATTTATCTTCTGGAGAAATTTCTAAAACCGATAAACCTCCACCTTCAACATAATATCTTTCAACTCCTGGTGGTAACGTTCTAAGCCCTGGATCACGTATGTCCAAACTAGTGAAAACTTTCTCCATATATCTAAGAACTATACAAGGTGTGACAAAAGTATGCAATTCAGATTGACTCGCAAAATTACAGGCCATAGACTTTGTTTAATTAAAGTAACTTTAATTAATTAATGTTAATGGGGAGGAAAAAACTATGAACATAATTAAATTGTTGAAAGGGTTGGTTATTGCTGCAGTTATAACTGCATTCAGCGCGATGTTCGCATCAGCTGATAGTAAAAAGCCAACTAGAATTCCAGTTCACAATTGGTCGAGCCAAGTGGTAATGGCCCATGTGATCGGTGGAATTATAAAAGATATGGGTGGTAACGTGGAATACGTTCCAGCAGACTCTCAAAAAGTATATGAGTCAATTCGTATCGGTGATATCGATATATCACACGAAGTTTGGCAATCTGCTTTTGGTAAATCATTCGACACAGCTCGTGAAAAGGGTGGCTTACTTGATTGGGGTGACCATGAAGCAAGAACTTTAGAAGATATGGGATATCCAAACTGGGTAGCAGAATATTGCCCAGGCTTACCAAATTGGGAAGCTTTGAAGTCTGAAAAGTGTTGGAAAAATTTCGTAACTCCAGACTCTGGTGGAAAAGGTCGTTGGTTAGAAGGGCCACAAAGTTGGCACCAAGATTTAATGCCTCAGCGTTTAGAAGCTTTAGGACTTAGCGATAAATGGATGGTTAAATTTGCTGGTGGTGCAGATGCACTATGGGCAGAATTAGCAGCAGCTAAAAAAGAAAAAAGAGGAACTATAATTTTTAACTGGACACCAAACTTTACAGATGGTGCTGGTTTTACATTTATTAAATTCCCTCCGTACTTTGATGGTTGCAGACCAGCTGACGGTGGAGATGGAAAATGTGGTTCACCTGACGGTTATTTGAAAAAAGCTGTTAACGAAAAGTGGACTAAGACTCATCCTGACGCAGCAAAAATGTTTAAAAAACTATCGTTTAATACTGCACAAATTGGTGCGATGGCAGCTTATGTAGACGTTGATAAAATGTCTCACGAAGATGCTGCAAAAACGTGGTTGAATAAAAACAAAAAAGTTTGGAAAGCATTTACAAAATAATTACTTGTAAAGCTTAAGCTTTTAATGATCTCCCCTAGTCATAACTAGGGGGGATTTTTTTTTAGTTTTGGTGTAATTTATAGACAAGAAATATGAAAAAACTTTTTCTATATATATTTGTAAGTTTGATTCTTTGTAATACAGGATTTACACGTTCAACTGGATGTACCGATGGTGATTGTGAAAATGGAGTTGGGACTTGGAATTATACAGATTTAACTTCATATACAGGTCAATGGAGCGGTAGTAATAAGCATGGACAAGGTACTGAAACTTGGCCAAATGGATTTATATACAAGGGAGAATTTCAAAAAAGTAAATGGCATGGTGAAGGAACTTTGACTTTTCCAGATGGATCTACATATGTAGGTGCGTGGGGTAACGGTGAAATGAATGGACAAGGTACTTTCACTTCAGCAGATGGAACAGTTAGAAAAGGTGTTTGGAAAAACGGCAAACTAGTTGAACCAAATTAGACAGAACAATGTTGCTAGAAAATAATTTAAAAAAATATAAAGAATCTCCTGAAGAATTTAAGCAAATAGTTGGTCTTGCTGGTTTAACAATAATAATAATTTTGACATTTATGATTTTGAATATTTTTTTTGGAGTGAGCGATAAATCTGCAAAAAATAATAAAGCTGGAGAGGATAAAGAAACCGTTGTTGCTTCACTTCCTAAAGGTAGATTAAATTTTTTTGAAGGGAATGAGGGCCACAAGTTATCACAGAGCGAATATGAAGCGGTATGTAAAAATACTAAAATTGTGACCCAACGTGCAATGATAGGAGCAAACCTTACAGACTACGAAGCAAAGAAATTATATTCCGATAACGGAAATAAAATTGATAAGTTTTCAGTAAAATGGGATGGCTCTGCAAATAAATGCTTTGCAGATTATACAATAAGAGCTTTGCAAGGTACAACTGAAACAATTACAGTATCAGGTGAAGCCAAAGGTTTTTTAAAAACAAGTATAGATACTAGGGTATATTATATAAAAAATTTTTAAGGAGAGTATGTCTTCTAGACCAGTAATTAGATGCGAATCCGTTTATAAAGTTTTCGGAGTAAATGCAAAAAAAATGCTTCAAGGTGTTAGGGGCAATGTGGATGCGAAAACTTTTCAAGAAGCCGGATGTATTGTAGGTGTTAACAATGCATCTTTTGAAGTTTCAAAAGGAGAAATGCTCGTTGTAATGGGATTATCTGGTTCTGGAAAATCAACCTTGCTTCGATGTATATCAAGATTAACAGATGCTACGGCAGGTAAAATTTATATTGAAGGTCAAGATTTATTAGCTTTAAAAAATAAAGAGTTGATTGAGTTAAGAAGAAATAAAATGGGGATGGTGTTCCAAAGTTTTGCCCTTCTTCCACATAAAACAGTTTTAGAAAATATTGCTTTTCCTTTGCAAATCAAAGGAATGAAAACCGAAGAAAGTATTTCCAAAGCAATGGAAATGGTCAAGCTTGTGGGTCTTGATGGAAGAGAAAATTATTTTCCAAGAGAGTTATCTGGTGGACAACAACAAAGAGTAGGTATCGCTAGATCTTTAGCTGTTGAGCCTGATATTTGGTTTTTAGACGAACCTTTTTCTGCTCTTGATCCATTAATCAGAAAAGAAATGCAGGATGAATTCTTAAGACTTCAGGGCAGTTTGAAAAAAACAATTATGTTTGTTACGCATGATTTTGACGAAGCCCTTAGACTAGCAGATCGAATAGCAATAATGAAAGATGGAATCATTGAACAATTAGATACTCCTGCCAATATAGTTTTAAATCCAGCCACAGAATATGTTAGAAAATTTACTCAAGAAGTTCCAAGAGAAAAGGTATTGAAAATAGAATCTGTAATGGAGCCAATGAGTGATAGTAAAAATTTGAGTGATTTAAAAGTTTCTAAGGATGCAATTATAGAAACTGTTGCTGAAAAAATTTTAGGTCAAGAAAAACCTGTGGCAGTTATTGATTCTAATAATAAAGTTGTTGGAATCGTTGAGCCATCTAAAGTTATTCATACTGTATTTGGTGGAAGAAAAGAGAGCTCATAGATTTATGGAAATTTTAAAAAAATACCCAAAATCATTTCAGTGGCTTTTTTTATTGATCGTTTTCTTTGGTTTGTGTTTTGCCATAGATGTTCCGGAAGGTTATAAATTTATAAGATCTATAGCTGAATATTCGAAAGATCCAAACCTAAGCTCTTATACCCTTTTTGGTATAGAAGTTAGATATTATGGATATGACACTCTTTGGAGATTGCCACCATTACTGGGATGGCTTCCTATTTGGGTAAACGATTCATTGTTCTTTTTATTAGAAGATTGGATGCCGATTGAGATTTGGGACGCCGATCTTCAAGAGACTACGACACGACCACTCGTTTTACAAATTACCAGAATGATTTCAGCTGTAATGCTTTTTTTAATTGAATTTATTCGTGAAATTTTAATTGGAGGAGTTAAAACCGTTGTTGCATTTACAAGTTGGGATTGGATTGATGCAAATCCATGGGCAGAATTACCTGGTCTTCCTTGGACTATAGTTACCGCTGGAGCAATTATATTAGGTTATAAACTGAATGGAAAAGGTCTTGCAATACTTGCGGCCATTACCATGATCTATATTTCTGTATTTGGTCAATGGAAACCTTCTATGGAAACGCTTTCATTTATATTGATTGCTGCACCAATTTCTTTTTTTCTCGGTTTGGTTTTTGGAATTTGGTCATATAAAAGCAAAAGAGTTGAGTCAGCATTAAATCCTATACTCAATGTAATGCAGACCATGCCACACTATTCTTACATAGTTGTGATAATGGTAATGTTTGGAGTTGGAGATCATGCTGGAGCAATTGCAACTATAATTTTTGCAACACCACCTATGGTGCGTTTGACTTTATTAGGGCTGAGAAAGGTATCTCCAGAAGTTGTACAAGCCGGAAAGATGAGCGGTTGTAATGAGTTTCAACTTTTATTTAAAGTATTAATTCCAACCGCAAGACGAGACATCTTAATTGGCGTAAACCAAGTCATCATGCAGTGTTTAGCTATGGCAGTTATTGCATCCTTTATAGGTGCTAAAGGATTGGGTTGGAATCTATTGTTAGCCCTAAATCAATTGAGAATTGGTTTAGCTTTAGAAGCTGGAGTTTGTATTAGTTTAATTGCTGTACTATTAGACAAAATGTCTTTGGCTTGGGCAAATAAACAAACAGATTATTTTGCTAACCTTAACTTTGTTCAGCGTAACAAATATGGATTATTTTTTGTTGGAGCAGTGGGAGTTGGATTACTACTTGCCTCTATTGGATCTTTTGTTTTTAAAGAAGGTTATAATTACCTGTATGAAGTTCCTCATAATAAAGGAATATCTGGCGAACCTTACTGGAATGCGGGTGTTGATTGGATATGGGACACTTTCTTTTATACATTAAAAGTTTTTAATACATGGTTGATCCAAGACGTATTGCAACCAATGAGAGCTGCTTATTTAAGGATGCCAGTTGTTGCAACTTTTGTTCTGGTCATGGGAGCTGGTTATATCATTGGCGGAATTAGATCGGCTGTTGTAGTTGGTGGATTCACTTTATTTATTGCACTAAGTCCATGGTGGGATAGAGCATTGGTTACAGCCTATATGGCAACTTTTGGTGTAATCGCATCAGGTATAATTGGAGTAATTGTTGGTTCTTTATCTGCACAAAATAAAACTAGTACTAAAATTGCTTTAGGAGTTTGTGATACCCTTCAAACTTTTCCATCTTTTGTTTATTTAATTCCGGTAATGATGCTTTTTGGAGTAACAGACACATCTGTATTAATTGCTGTGATAGTATATGCAACTATTCCTGCAACACGTTACACTATTGAGGGGCTTCGTAGTGTTCCTCCAGCTTTACACGATGCAGCTTCGATGTCGGGCGTAACACGCTTACAAAGATTGCTTAAGATTGAATTTCCTTTAGCGTTTCCTCATATCATGCTCGGGATTAATCAAACAGTTGTCTTTGCATTGTTTATGGTAATTATTGGAGCTTTTATTGGAACAGAAGATTTAGGACAATATATTATGAAAGCTCTGTCAGATTTAAAAGGAGGAGGCAAAGCACTTATACTTGGTCTCTGTGTAGCTTTTATTGGTTTAGCTGTTGATAATTTAATTCGTACTTGGGCAAACAAACGAAAAAAATTATTAGGATTAGAAGAATATTAAACTACTTTTTTAAAATTATCGTAAATTGTTCTAGCACTACCATTAAATATCTTAAGATTTACCTCAACGTCTTTTCTAAATTTTTTAAGTGCATTTGAGCCTAGTGTTTTTTCTAAAGCAGATTTATATTCCGGAACACAGGCCCATTGAGGAACTGTTTCATTTGTTTGTTCAACATGAAACTGTAAACCAAATGCGTTGCCAAAAGAAAAAGCTTGAACTCCACATAAGGGAGAAGATGCTAATAGCTCTGTGTTTTTAGGCAAATCACATACCTCATAAGAATGCCATTGGAGAACTTTTAAATTTTTGTTTATACCGCTAAATATTGAATTAGTATTTTTTATAAATATATCCATTACTCCAATTTCTGGGTTTTTCATTTTTCTTACTTTGCCACCAACCACTTCGCTTAGAAGCTGAGCGCCAAGACACAAACCTAAAAAAGGTTTCTTCATTACAGATACAAATTTATGAATTTCTTCCTTTTCAGTCTTTAGCCAAGGATATGCTTCTTCTTGCCAGGTATCCATGGGCCCACCCATTACAATCATAGCGTCATAGGAGTCTAATTTTGGTATTTTTTCTCCCTCATCTAGCTCAATAGTATCAATATGAATTTTATCTTTTTTCATAAAATCTAAAAAAATACCAGGATGCTCAATATTAATGTGTTGTAATACTAAAAATTTCATGTCTTGAATGATACACAAAGAAAAAATAAATTCATTAATTAGATATGAATAAATTAAAAATACTAGTGGTTGAAGGTAATACAAAAGAAGAAAACGTTAATTTCAATCAGGCCGGGTGTGTATCTCAGTCAGAAAATTTCAGTAAGCATATCAAAATGCATGAGCCAGACTGTGATGTAGATATTATCGAACCAGCTGACAATTCTTCCATGGAAAAAATTATTTCATCATTAAAAAAATATAAAGGTATTATTTTAACAGGAAGCACTCTTAGGATTAATGACAATTCGGAAGAAGTAAAAAAACATATAGATTTTACAAGAAGATGTTTTGAACACACGGGATATATTTATGCTGCTTGTTGGGGACTTCAAGTAAGCGTAACAGCGGCTGGAGGAGAATGTAGAGTTTCACCAAACGGAGCAAATACCGGTATTGCCCAAGATGTTCTTTTAACAGATGCGGGAACTAAACATGGGCTCTACAAGTCAAAACCAAAAAAATTTAATGCACCAGGTTTTAATTTCGATGAAGTTGTGGTTCCACCAAAAAATTCTGTTTTATTAGCAAGTACAAACATTAATAAATTTGCAGCCCTTCACTTTACAGCAGGTAAATCAGAAGTGTGGGGGCTACAGTATCATCCTGAAATTCCATACTCTTATATGATTAGATTGTTAAAACATCGTAAAAAAAGATTAATAGATAACAAAAGTTTTAAAGATGAAAATGAACTCAACAAACATATTGATTTAATTACAAAAGAAGATCAGAAGACAAATGACAATAGTCGAACTTTGGAGTTAAAAAACTGGTTAAACTATATTAAAAAATCTTAAATTTGGTGCGGTTTTAATTTAAAAATCTTAATTTTTATTTAATTCTTTCGCAGTATTTTTCATAACCTCTTGCTTGGTTTTCGGTCAAACCCATGACTTTAAGAGCCTGAGATCTCGTTTCTTTACTTCCTAAATCAAATTCATAATCAACAATTGCATCTGTTAGATAACAGCTCTCTTTAAAATTTCCTGTTTGGTCTAATAAATCCTTAGTAGTCGCATATTCTCTTCTTGTATTTACAAAATATTTATTATCAATCAACGGACTTGATACAAATTGAAAAGTAGTCTGATTATATTTATATAACTTTCCGTCTATCATTTTTTGAGTTTGTTCCTCAAATTTTTTCTCAATTTCTTCTTTTTCTTTTCTAGTTTTTTCCGCTACTTGTTTTGCCGTTTCTACTTCCTTTGTTTTTTGCTCAATCTGTTGTTTTAGCTGTTGATTTTCTGGATTGTTCTTAACATCTTCTTTTAATTGGACAATATTTCCCTCTAATTCACTTATATTACCTTCTAATTGTTTAATTCGATTATTTTTATTAATTATTTCCCTGTTCATATATTCGCTTTGTTGTTGATCAAACTTCGCCTCTAGAGGATGAGGTTTTTTAAATAAATGGTAGGCATAAGCGGCTAAAATTAAAAATAACCCTAAAGCAAGTATACATAAAGCAAATACCTTGGCGTAACCCCAGGCACTCTTAGTTCTTTTAAATCTAGCCTTTTCATCTATATATTGGTTTACAGCATCGAAGTTATGAGTGGTAGTTTCATAAATTTTATTTGCCATTATTTTTTCTTATCCTTGTCATCTCCAGGAGCCATGAATGGTCCTTTTTTCAATAATTCTTCATCGTCCGTTGGTAAAGGCACATAAACTATTTCTTTTTTTATTATTTCCTCTTTAACAGGAACCTCTTTCTCTACATGAACAATTTTATCTTTATAAACGTATACTGGTTCTTTTACGATTTTTTCAACTTCAACTTCAACTTTTACCTCTTTAATAATTGGATCTTTAAATCTTTTTATTCGACCATGAATATATCTTCTCATTGTAAAAAATAATTTTGAAAATCTCTCAGCAGCACCTCTCCAATTAGCTCTTTTATTCCTAATTTTATGTAATCTTGGATCTAATAAAACCAAACTAGCAAAAGCAAGCAGGGTACCAACCACAGAAATAACAAAGCTCAATACACCAAACCATAACCAGAAAGCTGCAACCAAAGCTCCTCTGGGGATGTCTGCATAAGGAGATGTTTGAATTGTGCTAGCTTTTAAATCACTTTTTCTTTTTAAAATTTTAATTTGTTTTTCTGCAGATGTAATTTGTTTGTCTAATATAGTATTATCAATTTTTTTATTATCATAAAAAAATGGAAAAATTTTCTGTAACCAATTCGGTTCTTGAATTTCAATAACTTTTAAGTTCTCAAATTCTATAATTCTTTTTTCAACCTTTCTTATTTCTTCATCATAATTGATTTCAAACCAGTCTCTCAACCAAGTAGCAACTCTAAAAACTTGGTTGTCTGGTGCTAATTCATCTATTTTTCTAATATTTTCGTCTCGTTTTTCTTCAAGCTGATTAATTTTTTCATCTTTTTGTGACTCATTTTCTGATTTTTTGATTTTTCTATCATTCAATTGTTTTAGTCTAGTTGCAACCTCCTCAAGTTCACTGTTAAGTTTTTTATTTGCATTTGCTGCAGTTTTTCGAATTAATTCAATTGATGCTGCATTATTCTGATTGCTGCTTCTTAACATCGAGTCGATTTGATTTTGTTTGGTTGTTTGTTCCTGGGTTTTTCTATCAATTATTTTGTTGTTTGCTTCGATCTGTTTATTAAAAGTGCTTTTTACCCATGCACCTTTTGAGTCTGATCTAAGTTGCGTGTTTGCTTTTGTAAGTTCTTCAATTTCTTTTCCTAGTGAATCTATTCTTCTTTGTAATTGATCTATAACCTCTTTATTACCGCTTGATTCTCTAAGTTGTTTAATTTGTTTTTCTGCTGATAAATTATTTTCGTCAATTTGGGATTGTATTTCCCTTCTTGTTGCTAATTCTTTTGAAATATCTTCATCTATTTCATCTGCTCTTTCATCAATTGATAAGTTTTCAATCTCAGTTAAAATTGAGTGGTACTCAGTAATATAGTTAGATACGACTTTGGTTCTTTCCCTATTAATTCTCTCAAATCCAGTTACTATTGTTTCAAAAGTAGATACATTTACTAATAATAATCCAATTATAAAAACAATTCTCCAAGATAACCTTGCTGAGTAATAAACTGCAGTTGCTAAAGGAATTTTTGTTAGCTCTACTATTGCAACAATCATAAATATTAATCCAATTGAAAAATCATTTAAGGTCATGCTTCCTAGAAAACTAAAGCCAGATACCAATTGGCTTGTACCCTGCTCAGTTTGAGTGCCTTTCATAATAATTAAACCAATTGTGAAACCTATAATTGCTACTGCAATTTCAATAGTCCAAGCCATTCTTAAAAGAAAAATTCCTTTTTTTCCTGTTTGGGATTGTGGAAAGAAATTATTGAAAATGTTATTTAGATTTGGCATTCATTCTCTCCACTATTGTCTTTGTATATTTATTAATCTTTGTAAATATATTGTCTAAAAATTTAAAAAATTTATCTGAGAAAGTTTTTTTAATATCAAAAATTTCTGCTACTTTTCTTATATCTCTTTCCTCTTCTTTGCTGACAATATGATCTACTTTGGCTAAACGATATAATACTGCAACAACAAATTCTAAAAAGTCAGGGTGTCTAAAGCCTAAAAATCGTTTAAGTTGCAATGCGTGATGTTCGATCGTGTTAGAATCTTTGCCAGCTTCGTCCAGAATTTTTAATAAAATTGGTTTTTGTCTAGGCTCATGTGGTACAATTTTTAAAATCTCCTCTTCTTCACGGATAGAAAAATGACCGTCGGCCACACAAAGTTTAGCTGAGAGTATCAAAACCCCAATCACAGTTATGGTTTGATCTGTTTCGTTTCTATATTTGTCCCAAAGATCTCCTGACATTTTAATTATTAAACAGTAATTTTTGGAATAAAAGAAGGTAAAATTTAACAAGTAAAATCAGTAAAATATTTGGTGCGGTCGGAGAGACTCGAACTCTCACGGGAAACCCACACGCCCCTCAAGCGTGCCTGTCTACCAATTTCAGCACGACCGCGTCACCTTATTATATGCGACAATAAATGAATGACTTTTTATCTTCAAGTTGATAAATTATTTGCATGTCTACACAAAATTTACCAGATAAATCTTTAAGTGAGATTTATAAAAAAATTTCCTCAGTAGTTCCTGAGGTTGAATGGAAGTTTCATGCACCGTTAATTGAAAAAATCAACAAATTAAAAAAAGAAAAAGATGCGGTTATACTTGCTCATAATTACCAAACTCCAGAAATTTATCATGGTGTAGCAGACATATCTGCTGATTCTCTTGCGCTTGCTTTAGAGGCGGCAAAAACTGAAGCTAAAATGATTATTCTGTGTGGAGTGCATTTCATGGCTGAAACAGCAAAATTAATGAATCCAAATAAAAAAGTTTTAATACCTGATATGGGAGCGGGTTGTTCTCTTGCAGAGTCAATAACTGGCGAAGACGTAAGAATGCTTAAAGAAAAATATCCAGGCATTCCAGTTGTATCATATGTAAATACTTCTGCTGAAGTTAAAGCAGAGTCTGATATCTGCTGTACTTCTGCTAATGCAGTAAAAGTTGTGGAATCTCTTGGTGTAGATAAAGTAATTTTTCTTCCTGATCACTACTTAGCTAATTATGTGCAAAAAAATACAAAAGTTAAAATTATTTCGTGGCAAGGTACATGTATGGTCCATGAAAAATTTACTTCAAAAGAGGTTGAGGATATAAAAAAAAATAATCCAGATATTAAAATTATAGCTCATCCAGAATGTCCACCTGATGTTATAAGTGCTTCTGATTTTGCTGGATCAACTTCAAGCATGGTAAAATATGTTAAAGAAAACCAACCTAAAAAAGTTTTGTTGGTAACCGAATGTACAATGAGTGACAATGTTCAGGTTGATAATCCTAATGTTCAATTTATAAAACCCTGTAACCTTTGCCCTCACATGAATAAGATCACACTTAATAAAATTTACGACTGTTTAAAGAATGAAACTAATGAAATTAAAATCGGTAATAATATAGCCGAGATGGCAAGAAAATCTGTTCTGAGAATGGCTGAAATTGGCAGATAATTTTTAGTGCGAAAGATAAATCAAAAATATATTAAAACAGTTGTACAACAATCGCTTCGAGAAGACCTTAGACCTTCTGGTGACATCACAACTAGAATCATTAGAAATAAAAAAATTACTGCAAAAATAATCGCTGGTCAAAACTGTATAGTCGGAGGGCTAAATTTTGCAAAGATAGCTTTCAAAATTTCAGATAAAAAAATCACTTTCATAGCCAAAACAAAGGATGGAAGAAAAGTAAATAAAGGCAAAGTGATAGCTGTATTAAAAGGTAAAGCTTCAGGTATTCTTAAAAGCGAAAGGGTTGCTCTTAATTTTCTAGGACTAATCTCAGGTGTGGCAACAACTACAAACAAATTTGTGAAAAAGATAAAAGGCAAATCCTGTAAGATATGTTGTACCAGAAAAACATTGCCAAATTTAAGATTGATTCAAAAATATGGAGTAAGACTTGGAGGAGGAATTAACCATAGATTTAATTTAAGTGATGAGATTTTAATAAAAGACAATCATATCTCTGTTAATAAAAATATTCATAATCTAGTTAAAAAAGCTATAAAGAACAAAAAAGGAAATAAAATAACTGTAGAAGTAGATAACTTAAATCAGTTAAAAAAAATCATAGGATTAAAATTTAATAGAGTATTATTTGACAATATGAATCCTAAAAATCTTAGAAAGGCAGTTAAAATGTCGAAAAGATTTTATGAAACGGAAGCTTCAGGTGGGGTAACGCTTAGCAATGTAAGAAGGATTGCGAGTACTGGGGTTAAGCGAATTTCTATCGGAAAAATTACCCACTCAACTCCAGCAATAGATTTTAGTCTGACTTTGTAATCGCCACTAATGAATATCCACCAAAAATATCACAAGATAAATCTTCATTTATCAAACCTAACAAAAATTCAGGTATAGCAATTAAAAATTTTTTAATTGTAAAATGTTTTTTTAATTCAAAAAATCTATTTCTAGCATAAGCAGTGTGTAAAATTCGGTAACCATTTTTTTCTAGTGCCAGTTTGGCTGTTTTGTTTGAAAAAAAGTGTAAATGCCCTACCTGATTATAAGAAATTTCGAAAATATTTTTTCTCCTTAGTAGAGAAACAAGATTCATTTGCAAGGGGATATTAAATATTAAATATTTGGCTTTTTTTTTTAATATTTGTAAAAAACTATAATAGTCATCAACGTGTTCGAAAACATCAGAAACTATCAATATATCAAATTTTTTTTCTATAGTTCCGTTTATTAAATCTTCATTGAGATATTTTATCGATGGATCAAGACTCTTTGCTAAATTAATTGCATCGGGATTGGTATCATAACCAACATATTCGGTTTCTTTAAATAATCCACTTTTTTTTGCTAATGAAAGAATTTGCCCTGATCCACATCCTATTTCACCTATGCTTTTAAATTTACTAAAATCAATTTTAGATCGAAGAATAGCATTTTTGAAGTTATTCCATTTAAACTCTGCATCCTCAACATGATAGCTTGGATTTTTTTTATAATATTCTTTTGATCTGCCAGCTAAAGTCATCATTGTTAAATTATTTTCTGAGCTCAGCTTGGGCCGCTGCCAATCTAGCAATTGGAATTCTAAAAGGTGAGCAAGAAACATAATTTAGCCCAACTTTTGAACAAAATTCTATGCTTTTAGGATCTCCGCCATGTTCGCCACAAATTCCTAATTTAAGTTTTTTATTCTGTTTTTTTCCTCGATGTGAAGCTATTTTTACTAACTCACCTACTCCATCCTTATCAATACTTACAAATGGATCGTTGTTAAAAATTTTATGTTCTAAATAGTCGTTTAAAAATTTTCCAGAATCATCTCTACTTATACCAAACGTTGTTTGTGTTAAGTCGTTAGTTCCAAAACTAAAAAAATCAGCATATTTCGATATAGGTGCTGCTCTTAATGCTGCTCGTGGCAACTCTATCATCGTGCCCACAAAATAATTAATTTTTACTTTATTTTCTTTTTGAACTTGATCTGCCACTTTGTTAACTAGCTTTCTCATTATTCCAAGTTCATCTTCAGTTGAAACTAACGGTATCATTATTTCTGGTATTACAGAGTCTGTTTTTTCTTTTTTACATTCTATCAGTGCGGTAAAAATTGCCCTACATTGCATTTCATAAATTTCTGGAAATGATATACCGAGTCTGCATCCTCTATGTCCTAACATGGGGTTTAGTTCGTGTAACTCTGCAACTCTATTTCTTATTTCTTTAACTCCTAAATTTAATGATCTCGCTACTTCTTCCATGTCTTTATCGGTTTTAGGAAGAAACTCATGTAAAGGAGGGTCTAGAAGCCTAACTGTTACAGGCAAACCCTTCATGATTTTGAAAATTTCTTTGAAATCATTTTTTTGATGAGGAAGCAGTTTGTCTAATGCTGTTTTCCTATCATCTAAACTTTTTGATAGTATCATTTGTCTAACAGACAAAATTCTTTCATCATCAAAAAACATATGTTCAGTTCTGCAAAGACCAATCCCTTCGGCCCCAAAATTTCTTGCCATTTTAGTATCTTGCGGGGTTTCTGCGTTTGTTCTGACTTTTAATTTTCTAAATTCATCCGCCCATTTCATTAATGTTGAAAAATAACCTGAAATGTCTGGCTTAACTGTCGGAACTAAACCTTTCATTACTTTCCCTGTTCCGCCATCAATTGTTATGATGTCACCTTCTTTAATAGTAAGATCTCCTGCTTTAAATTCTTTAGATTCATAATCTATATTAATTTCTCCAGAACCAGAAACGCATGGTCTTCCCATTCCTCTAGCGACAACAGCGGCATGACTTGTCATACCACCTCTAGCAGTTAATATTCCTTTTGCAGCATGCATGCCGTGAATATCCTCTGGTGAAGTTTCAACTCTCACTAATATTGTATCTTCATTTTGATTTTTCATTCTCTCCGCATCATCAGCTGTAAATACTACTTTTCCACTTGCTGCACCCGGAGATGCCGGTAAACCTTTTGCTATTATTTTTTTTTCTACTTTTTCATCTAAAGTGGGATGTAAAAGTGTGTCAAGCGTGTTTGGGTCTACTCTAAGTATTGCTTCTTTTTTTGAAATTAATTTTTCCTTAACCATATCTACAGCAATTTTGATTGCGGCCTTGGCTGTACGTTTGCCACTTCTAGTTTGCAACATCCACAATTTTTTATTTTCTACTGTAAATTCAATATCTTGCATGTCTCTATAATGTTTCTCGAGTTTCTTGAATATATTTTTTAATTCTTTAAAAACTTTCGGCATTATCTCTTCCATGGACTTGTCTTTTGCCCCTGCATTTTCTTTAGCTTTTTTTGTTATATATCTTGGGGTTCTGCTTCCAGCCACTACGTCTTCTCCTTGAGCATTAATTAGATACTCTCCAAAAAACTTATTTTCTCCAGTTGATGGGTTTCTGGTAAATGCTACACCGGTAGCACAATCATTTCCCATGTTTCCAAAAACCATAGATTGAACATTCACTGCTGTCCCCCAATTATCTGGTATGTGATTAATCTTTCTATAAGTTTTTGCTCTTTTACTTTCCCAAGACAAAAATACAGCTTTAATAGCTCCAAAAAGCTGTTCGTACACATCTTGTGGAAAATTTTTCTTTGTTTTTTCCTGTATTAAATTTTTAAAATTTTTAATAAGACCGTCCCAATCATCCGGGGTAAGTTCGGTATCTAGTAAAACACCTTTTGTTAATTTATAGTTATCAATCATTTCTTCGAATAAATGACTTTCTATACCCATAACTACATTTCCATACATTTGAATAAATCTTCTGTAACTATCTTTGGCAAATCTTTCGTTTGAAGTTTTTTTTGATAGAGACTCTACTGTTTTGTCATTAAGGCCTAAGTTTAAGATGGTATCCATCATTCCGGGCATAGACACTCTTGAGCCAGATCTTACTGATACCAACAATGGGTTTAGATTGTCACCAAATTTTTTTTTAGTTTTTATCTCAATTTTTTTTAATTCTTTTTTAATTTGACCACATATTTTTGGTGTCAATTTTTTCTTATTCTTATAAAAGATTTCACACATTGCGGTTGAAATAGTAAAACCTGGTGGGACTGGCAAACCAATCCTTGCCATTTCAGCTAAATTGGTTCCTTTTCCTCCTAAAATATTTCTAGAGTTTTGTATTTTTTTTGTTTTCTTGTCTCCGAAACTAAATATATATTGTTGCATCAAGTTCCTTCCAATTTTGAAAAATCTACAAAACTATTAAAGGTAGAACACAAAATTTGCAATAGTTCCAGACGATTATTTTTTAAATCCCTATTTTCATCATTAACCTTGACATTATCGAAAAATTTGTCTGTTGACAGTTTGGTTTCAGACAGAAGTTTTAAATGATTTTCATAATTTTTCTTATCTTCTTTTAGAGTGAAAGCTTTTCGAATGGCATTAATTTTTTCAAAAAGCTCTTTTTCTTCGTTGTATTTAAAAAGGACTGCATCTGGTCCGTTTTTTGAAACAAGTTTTTCTTGATCTAAAATATTTGAAGCTCTTTTGTAAGTTGAAACAGCATTTTTTCCTAAATCTTTTGATATAAATTTATTCATTACCCATGTCTTTTTATACAGTTCAAGAAAATCATCACTTAAATGCGAACTAACTGATGCTTCTATAATATCTGCTCTAATTTTTCTGTCCTTAAGTATATTTTTCATACGTTCTCTAAAGAATGTAAGTAAATTTTTATTTGCATCTATGTCAAATTGTTTTACTCCCTGTTCAAGGTAGATTCTTGTGGAATAGTCGATTAGATCCCTTAATTTAACTGTTAAATTATTTTCAATTATAGTTCTCAAAAGTCCTATGGCTGCACGTCTGAGGGCGAAAGGGTCTTTGGAACTTGTTGGTTTTTCATTTATCAAATAAAATCCAACCAAAGTATCTAGTTTGTCTATAATAGAAAGACCGTAACTAATTGGTTTTTTTGGAACAGAAGAAGAAATGCTGACCGGTAAATAATGTTCGCTAATAGCCTGGGAAACTTCTTCCTCAAATCCTTGGCTTGAAGCAAAGTATTTTCCCATTACTCCCTGAAGTTCTGGAAATTCTCCGACAAGACCCGATACCAAATCAGACTTAGAAACTGATGCTGCTATTTCGACCTTTTCTTTATTTAAATTTAATTGATCTGAAATAAAATAAGACATTTTTCTTAGTCTTTGAGTTTTTTCATAAATTGATCCTAGGCCTTCATAAAAAGTAACATCTTTTAATTTATTAATTTGTTTTATTAGATTCAGAGACTTGTCTTTTTCCCAAAAGAAACTGGCATCGGAAAGTCTGGCTTCTACAACTCGTTCATTTCCTATTTTTATAAGTTTTTTAACGTCTTTTTTATTTGTAACAATAACAAACTCATTGCTCATTCGACCTCTATGATCAAGCAAAGTAAAATATCTCTGGTGAGTTTGAAGTGTTGATTTAATAACTTCGCTGGGTAACTTTAAGTAGCTTTTATCAAATTTTGCAATAATTATTCTTGGTTTATCAACCAAGTTACTTACCTCTAAAAGCAAAGATTGGTCTATTGATTCACTGCAAGATCTATTCTTATATATTGACTGAATTTTTTCTGAAATAAATTTTATTCTTTCATTGTGATCAAGAATAATACCATTTTTTTTTAAAATTTTTTTATACTCACCAAAATTTTTAACTATTTTCTGACTTATTTCAGTGTCTTCTTCTAACAAAGTAAAATTAACAGTTTCCAGGTGTCCATATTTAAATTTAAGATGTTTGCTGTTAAAAATTGTCAAGATAGATCTTAAAGGCCTCCCCCAGTTTAGATTATGGTCAGACCATCTCATTGATTTTTTCCAAGATATTCCGTTTAAAGATTTTGTAATACACTTTATTAACTCTTCTTCGGTATCTATTTCCTTCCCTTTAGTTTTTACAAAATAAAAAGTTCCTTTTTCTATTTTTTTTTCATAAAGATCATCACTACTAACATTTTTTGATTTAGCAAAACCTTTTACTACATTTTCTGGAACACCTAGCTTTGGTCCTTTAACTTCAGCTGGCAAAATTTTAATTTTATTTGGAAGACCAGATATCAAAGCGACTAGTCTTGTTGGAGTTGAATAAATCTCAAAATTTTCGTGTTTTAAATTTAGTAACGATAAATTTTCAGTAAATAATTTTTTAAATTGATTTCTTGCATTTATTTGCAAGTTTGGTGGCATCTCCTCACTAAAAAGTTCAACAAACAATTCTGACATTTACTGTTCTTGGTTTTCTAACCACGCAGATCCTGATCCTTTTGCCAGGTCTCTAATTCTATTTATATATCCTGTTCTCTCTGCAACAGAGATTACTCCTCTCGAATCTAGTAAATTAAATATGTGACTTGCTTTTAAACACTGATCGTAAGCTGGTAGAGAAAGTTTCTTTTCTAGCAGTGCTTTACACTCTTTTTCTGCTATTTCAAAATTTTTTAATAAAGAATCTGTATTTGCATATTCAAAATTATATGCTGAAAATTCTTTTTCTGAACGCATATAGACATCTTTGTACTTCACACCATTATCATTCCAATCAATATCAAATACATTTTTTTTACCCTGAACGAACATACAAATTCTCTCTAGTCCATAAGTAAGTTCTACAGATATTGGTTTACAATCTATTCCAGTCATTTTTTGAAAATAAGTAAATTGAGTTATTTCCATGCCATCACACCAAACTTCCCAGCCAAGTCCTGCTGCTCCCAGAGTTGGACTTTCCCAATCATCTTCTACGAATCTGATGTCATGATCTTTTGATTCTATTCCAATAGCAGATAAGCTTTTTAAATATGTTTGTTTAATGTCTTTAGGAGATGGTTTGATGATCACTTGATATTGATAATAATGTTGTAACCGATTTGGATTCTTTCCGTATCTTCCATCTGTTGGTCTTCTTGAAGGTTGAACGTAAGCTGCTTTCCATGGTTTGGGTCCTAACGACCGAAGTGTTGTTGCAGGATGAAATGTTCCAGCGCCAACTTCAAGATCATACGGTTGTAAAATAACACAGCCATACTTCCCCCAAAATTTTTGTAAATTAAAAATTAAATTTTGAAAAGTTATTGGATCTTTTTTTTTATTTTTTGTTTTCTTTGGCATTTATAAACCAAATTTTTGCCATAGAGCTCTTTCTTCTATAGCGTTTGCAATATTATCAATCTGATTGTCTAGAGATGATGATAGTTTTCTTGCAATAAAACTTTTGGGTTTTTCTAATTTTTTGATCACAACATTTTCTCCAAATTTTTCTCTTAAAATCTGTTCAGCATTACCAATTCCATCTATAAGTCCTAATTTTAAAGAAGTAGAGCCGGACCAAAACTCCCCTGTAAAGGTATTGTTTTTTTCAGGATCTTTTAATTTTGAACCTCTACTTTTTTTTACAAGATTAATGAAGTCTGAATGTAATTCTAGCTGCAATTTTTTTATTCTTTCAATATCTTCCTCTTTTTCTTCTTTGAATGGATCTAAAGTACTTTTATTTTTTCCTGCAGTATAAACTCTTCTTTGAATTCCAATTTTTTTAATTGCGTCTTGAAAACCAAAAGATGCAGAGATTACTCCAATTGAGCCAACTATCGAACTTGAATTTCCATAAATTTCATCTCCAGCACAAGCAATTAGATATCCTCCTGATGCCGCGACATCCTCAGCAAAAACTATAATTTTTTTATTATTTTTCTTAGCTAATTGTCTTATGTAATCATGAATTAAATGTGATTGAACTGGAGAACCTCCTGGCGAATTAATTGATATGGCTATAGCTTTGGCTTTCTTAAAAGAGAATGCTTTTTTTATAATTTCTTGTTGTCCCGAAAAATCTATTCCCTGCCTAAATCTTCCAACAGAACCTATAACGCCAGATAATCTGATGTGTGGAATAATTGTTTTTTTTTTAAAAAATGAAAACATATGAATTTAGATTAACTCTGTTTCTTATATCAGCACTTAAATTAAATTTAAATATTAATTACGCTACCCTTGGTTGAAATTGAAGTGCGTCACCAGTGTATAAAATAATAATTTAATATTATCATAAACATATATAATAAAAATCATGGGATCCGTTATACCTCTAAAAAAATCTGTAAATTCAGCGTATCTGGATTTAAAAAACATTTTGAACAACAGGCTTGATTCTGTTGAAGAACTTATTTGTCTAAAACTTAAAAGCGATGTTGAGTTAATAAAAGAAATGAGTAATTACCACCTAGGATCTGGTGGAAAGAGAATTAGAGCATTGTTGACTATGGGCGCGGCAAAGCTCGGCGGATATAATCAGGGTTCTAGAGATATTAATTTAGCAGCATGTGTTGAATTAATACATAGCGCAACCCTACTACATGACGATGTTATAGATGAAAGCAAATTAAGAAGGGGAACAAAAACTACAAATTCTATCTGGGGAAATCAATCTTCTGTTTTAGTTGGTGATTACTTATTGAGTAGATGTTTTGAAATGATGGTGGAAGATGGAAATTTAGAAATATTAAAACTTCTTTCTTCAACATCCTCAAAAATTGCCCAAGGAGAAGTTTTACAGCTTGCTCATAAAGGAGAGGCAGATCTTCTAGAAGAAAATTATATAAAAATTATAAATTTAAAAACAGCAGCTCTCTTTTCAGCTGCAACTAGAGTTGGAGCTTGTATAGCCGGCCTAGAAAAAAAAAAGAAAGAAGCTCTTGAATCCTACGGAAAAAATCTAGGCTTAGCATTTCAAATAGCTGATGATGCCTTGGATTATTTTTCTAAAGAAAAGATTTTTGGAAAAGAGATTGGAAAAGATTTTTTTGAGTCCAAAGTAACTCTTCCGGTGATTATTGTTTTTCAAAAAGCCAATCCAATTGAAAGAACATTTTTAAAAAATCTTTTTAAAAAAAATGTAAAAGAAAAAGAAGATTTTAATTCCGTATTAAAATTAATAAAAAAATATAATACATTAGAAGCAACTTTTAAAAGAGCAGAATATTTTGTAAACGTATCTTTTGATGCTTTAGGAATATTTGAGAATTGTGAAGCAAAAAAAGTTTTACAAAATCTAACTGGTTTTAGTCTAAATAGATCTTATTAAGGATATAAAATTTCCTTTATCCACTTATCATTTTCTTTTCTATAATTTAATCTTTCATGCGATCTATTTTTTATTTCCAACCAAAATTCAATTTCGTTTGGTTTAATTCTCCAACCTGACCAATGCGGTGGTCTTGGCACATTGTTTTTGTCAGAAAATTTTTTTTCAAATTCTTTAATTTTACCTAAAAATTCATTTTTATTTTTCATTACTTTAGATTGAGAAGATGACCATGCTGATATTTTGCTTCCATAATCTCTTGAAGCAAAATATTCGTCGGCCTCTTTTTTATCTACAAAACTAACTTTTCCAGAAACTCTTATTTGTCTCCTTATACTTTTCCAATGAAAGCACATTGAGGCGTTAGGGTTATTTTTTAGATCGTTTCCTTTTTTGCTATCAAAATTTGTGTAAAAAACAAAACCTGAATCACTCAATCCTTTGAGTAAAACCATTCTGACACTTGGAATTCCATCTGAGCTTGAAGTTGCCAAAGATAATGCGTTTGGATCGTTTGTTTCGCTTTTTTCTGCAGTTGCAAACCATTTTTTAAATAAAACTATAGGATTTGCTTCATCTTCAAAACAAATATCCAGTCCTAACGAATTTTTGCCATTTTTTTGATTCATAAATTATATAAAATAATTTATACATTAATTATCGATGTCTTTTAATACTTTTGGAAAAATATTTAGGTTTACCACATGGGGTGAGTCACATGGCCCAGCTATTGGCTGTATTGTGGACGGTTGTCCTCCAAATATCGCTTTATCTGAAAAGGACATACAGAAAGATATGAACCGTAGAAGACCTGGCAATTCCAAGTTTGTCTCCCAAAGAAAAGAATCGGATAAAATTGAAATTTTATCAGGAGTATTTAATGGAAAAACCACCGGAACTCCAATCTCAATTTTAATTCGGAATGAAGACAAAAGGTCTAGAGATTATGAGTCAATTAAAAATAAATTTAGGCCTGGGCACGCTGATTTTACCTATTTTCAAAAATACGGAATTAGAGATTACCGGGGAGGTGGTCGACAATCAGCTAGAGAAACTGCTTCGAGAGTTGCGGCAGGTGCAATTGCGAAAGTTGTTTTAAAAAATATTTTAGGAAAAAAATTTAATATTGTTGGTGCAGTTATTCAGTTAGGTTTGATGGGTTGTGATAAAAATAACTGGAATAATAATGAAATAAAAAAGAATCCTTTTTTCTGTCCTGATAAAAATTCTGTTAAGCTTTGGGAAAAATATCTCTTGGCAGTAAGAAAATCTGGATCATCGTGTGGAGCTATTATTGAATTACGTGCTAAGGGCATTCCTGCTGGACTTGGTGCGCCAATCTATTCAAAATTAGATACTGATATAGCCGCAGGGTTAATGAGCATTAACGCTGTCAAAGGAGTAAATATTGGGGTCGGTATGAATGCAGCATATTTGTCTGGAGAAGAAAATTCTGACGAAATAAAATCTAAATCTGGAAAAATAAAATTTAAAAGCAATAATGCGGGAGGCATACTTGGAGGTATATCTTCTGGACAAGAAATTATTGCCTCTTTTGCAGTGAAACCAACTTCTTCTATAATTAACAGTAGAGAAACAATTGATAAAAAAGGTAAAAACACAAAAATATCTGTAAAAGGTCGTCATGATCCCTGTGTTGGTATTAGAGCTGTTCCTATCGGAGAAGCTATGCTTTCTTGTGTCTTGCTAGATCATTTTCTTTTAAATAGAGCGCAGTGTGGCTAAGAAAGATTTTTATTTTTTGCAATAACGACATTAGAATTTAGAACATTTTCAACTTTTTGAACAATGCTATTGCAGTCTAACCCTGCTGTTTTGTACATACTGTCCGGTGTGTCTTGATCTAAAAATTTATCTGGTAAAATCATTGATCTGAATTTTAAACCTTTATCAAAAAATCCTCTGTCAGATAAAAGTTTTGTAACATGAGACCCAAATCCACCTATTGATCCTTCCTCTATACTTATAATAGCCTCATGATTTGATGCTAATTCAAGTATTGATTTTTCATCCAAAGGTTTTGAAAATCTTGCATCAAAAATACTTATTGTAATTCCTTTTTTCTTAAGAACTTCTGAAGCTTTTTGACATTCGTGCATTCTTGCTCCAAAATTTAAAATCGCAACATGTTTTCCATCGGAAATCATTTTCCCTTTTCCTATTTGAATTACTTCTTTAATATCAGGTAGTTCAACACCAATTCCATTTCCTCTTGGATATCTAAAAGCTGAAGGTCTATTGTTTATAGATACCGATGTATTAATCATTCTAACCAATTCGGCTTCATCACTAGCTGCCATAACAACAAAATTGGGCAAGGTTGATAAGTAAGTTATATCGAAAGATCCCGCATGAGTTGGGCCATCTGCCCCTACCAGTCCAGCTCTATCAATAGCAAATCTCACTGGCAAAGATTGTATCGCAACGTCATGTACAATTTGATCGTATGCTCTCTGCAAAAAAGTTGAGTAAATTGCAGCAAAGGGCTTATATCCTTCTGTTGCTAAACCTGCTGCAAAAGTTACGCCGTGTTGCTCTGCAATTCCAACATCAAACATTCTTTGAGGAAACTTTTTCTCAAACAAATCTAATCCAGTTCCTGATGGCATAGCACCTGTAATTGCTACAATTTTTGTGTCATTTTCAGCATGTTTGATCAGTGTGTTTGCAAAAACCTTTGTATAAGAAGGGGCTTTTGATTTACCTTTGGATTGCTTCCCTGTTAAAACATCAAATTTTGATACTCCATGATATTTGTCCCCTGATTCTTCTGCAGGTTTATATCCTTTTCCTTTTTTTGTAATTGCATGAATTAAAATTGGTCCTTGATGATTTGAATTTTTTACATTTTCTAAAATAGTAACTAGATTATTTACATCATGTCCATCAATTGGACCCACATAATAGAAACCTAGTTGATTGAAAAGCGTTCCGCCTGTTACAGCACTTCTAATTAAATCTTCGGCTTTACCTGCACTTTTAGAAAATCTTCTAGAAAAAGCTGAAAGTATTAATTTTATTGTTTCTCTTAAACTAAAATAAATTTTACCTGACAAAAGTCTTGCAAGATATTTGCTCATTGCACCAACAGGGCGAGCAATCGACATGTCGTTATCATTTAGTATTACAATCAATTTGGATTTCATCGCCCCAGCATTATTCATTGCCTCGTATGCCATACCTGCGCTCATAGCTCCATCTCCAATAACTGCTACAACATTATTTTTGTCGTTAGAAAGTTTTTTGGCTGTAGCCATCCCCAAGGTTGATGAAATCGAAGTTGAACTATGTGCCGCTCCAAATGGATCGTATTCACTTTCTGCTCTCTTGGTGAATCCTGACAAGCCTCCTCCCTTACGAAGAGTTCTTATTCTGTCTTTTCTTCCAGTAATTATCTTATGCGGATAGCACTGGTGTCCAACGTCCCATACTAATTTGTCTTGTGGAGTATTAAAGACGTAGTGTAATGCAACAGTTAATTCTACTACACCTAACCCGGCCCCTAGGTGACCCCCCGTTTCTGAAACAACATCAATAACTTCAGATCTTAATTCTTCTGTTACCTGTTCTAATTGATTTTTTTTTAATAACCTTAAATCTGATGGATAATTAATTTTATCTAATAGCTTGTTTTTCATTAATAACTTCTATCTGTTATAAAGTTGACCGTTCGAATAAGTTTATCTGACCTTTTTCCATATTTTTTTAATTTTTTTATTATCGTTTTTTTTAGTTTAAAAGCAAATTCTAGTGTCTTATTATATCCCAGTAAATCCACAATTGTTGACTTACCCTTTTTTTTATCCTTTTTAACCTGTTTTCCAACATCTTTCTTAGTCCCTTTTATGTCTAAAAAATCATCTATAATCTGAAATAATAGTCCTAACTGTTCTCCTATAAAACACATTTCTCTTTTTGTTTTGTTGTTTGCTCCTGCAATGATAGCTGGTGCCAAACAGCAAAATTCAAATAATTTTCCAGTCTTTTTTTTTTGCATTTCAACAATCTTGGATATGCTTACTTTTCTTTTTTCATAACTTAAATCTAAAAACTGTCCTCCCGCTATACCTGAGTGACCAACACATTCTGCTAACTTTTTCAAAAGCACAATTTTTTTATTTGTGTGAATGTTATAATTTTTTTCTGCAATCATTTCGAAAGCAATTGTTAATAAAGAATTCCCAGAAAGAATTGCTGTTGATTCTCCAAATTTTATATGACTGGCAGGCTTGCCTCTTCTTAGCCTATCATTATCCATGCAAGGTAAATCATCATGAATGAGTGAATATGAGTGTATACATTCAACTGCGCCACAAGCATTAATAACATCTTTTTTTTTTAAATTAAAAATTTCTGATGTATTTAAAATAACTGTTGATCTTATTTTTTTTCCTCCAAACAAAACTCCATATTTCATTGGAGCTATAAGTTCGGAGTGTCCTTGTTGGTTAAAATAATATTTTAAAAATCTATCAAGAGTTTTGGCATTTTTGTTAATTGTATTAAGCATCTAATCTATTTTTTCTTTCCTGCAGATTGTATTCTATTTAGTTTTTCCTTGAGTAGAGAATTTACGTGCTCATTTAAAGACAAAAGTCTCTTATAGTCACTTTCACACTCTGCAAAGTTGGTTTCATTGCTTTCCAATTTCTGAAGAATTTCAAATATTTCTGATTTTGCCTCGTTTATTGATTTACTTTTAATATCAGGTGGAATATTTTTTGTTTTCATTAAAAATATAATAATCTTAATATGAAAAATATCTATCCAAATATATATCAAAATTCACCAAAAAATTTGAATAAAGCAAAAAATTTTTTAAAAAAAAACATGATTATTGCCGTTCCAACTGAGACCGTTTATGGATTGGCAGGTAACGCTTATTCCTACAATGCAATTAAAAAAATATATAGCTTAAAAAAAAGACCTAAAAAAAATCCTTTAATTATTCACTACGACAATTTAAAAAAACTAAAAAAAGATGCTTATATAAATGATGATTTTTTAAAACTTTATAAAAAATTTTGTCCAGGACCTCTGACTTTTATTTTAAAAAAAAGAAAAGATTCCAAAATAAGTTCTTTAGCAAATGCAAATTTAAATACATTAGCTGTAAGATTTCCAGGTCACAGAATTGCAAAAAAATTACTAAAAAAACTAAGTTTCCCTCTAGCTATGCCAAGTGCAAACATGTCTTCTGCTTTAAGCCCAATAAATGCTCTGGATGTAATTGATGAGTTTGGAAAAAATATTAATTTTATAATAGATGGAGGAAAATCAAAAATTGGATTGGAATCTACAGTTATAAATTTAGTTAAAGATATAAGAATAACTAGGCCTGGAGCAATCAATAAAAAAGACCTTAGTAAAGTTTTAGGAAAAAAAATATCAACAATAAAAAAAGTCAGCAAAATCTACTCTCCAGGCATGTTAAAAAAACACTATTCTCCAGGAATACCTATTGCTTTGAATTGTAAAACTGCAGGCAATAAAGACGCATTTATTGTTTTTGGAAAAAAATATAAAAGAGGTAAAAACATTTTCAATTTAAGCTACAAGGGAAATTTAAAGGAAGCTGGAAAAAATTTATATAAAACAATGAGAAAAATAAAAAATTTAAATTTCAAAAAGATACGGGTTGTAAAAATTCCCAACAAAGATATAGGGATTGCAATAAATGATAGATTAATAAAAGCATCAAATAAATGACGATTGAAATAAAAAATCTAAATAAAAATTATAATAATATTTTGGCAGTTAAAGATTTGAATTTTAAAATTAATAAAGGTTCTATAGTTGGACTTTTAGGGCCAAACGGTTGTGGTAAAACAACAACGATAGGTATGATGTTGGGATTAATAAAGCCTACTTCTGGTTCGGTTTTGATTAATGGTAAAAATATTGAGAACGAAAATGACAGAATAAAAATACTAGAAAAAGTGAATTTTATATCCCCTTATGTTGAACTACCAAAAAAGCTTACAATTGAGGAAAATCTTAAAGTTTATGGAAAAATGTATGGCGTCAATAATTTACAGAAAAAAATTTTAAATTTAATGGAACAACTAAATTTATTAGAGTTTAAAAAAAGAAAAACTGGGGAACTTTCCTCTGGGCAAAAAAATAGGGTCTCTCTTGCTAAAGCATTAATTAATGATCCTGAAATACTTCTTTTGGACGAACCCACAGCAAGTCTTGATCCAGATGTAGGTGATTATATTAGAACTTATATAGAAGATTTTGCTTCAAAAAAAGGTACAACTATTCTATTAGCTTCTCACAATATGAATGAAGTTGAAAGACTTTGCAGTGAAGTAATGATGATGAAAAAAGGTAAAATAATAGATAAAGGAACTTGTAGTAATTTAATAAATAAACATGGAAGAAAAAATTTAGAAGAAACTTTTTTAAAAATAGTTAGAGAATAATATGAGACTTCACAGAATGTTAGCATTATCTATGCGCCATCTTTATTTGATCAAAGGATCTTTTCCAAGAATCCTAGATCTTATTTATTGGCCAACAATTCAGATAATTCTCTGGGGATTTATTTCACAGTTTTTTACCATGTACAGCGATTATTATAATAATACTATTGGTGTTATTTTAAGTTGTGCAATTCTCTATGATTTTTTATTTCGGGCAAGCATAAGCTTCAACATGTTATTTTTAGAAGAAATATGGAGTAGAAATTTTACTAATCTATTCGTTGCGCCATTGAAGATAAGTGAAATTATAACAGCACTGACCTCTACAGCTTTAGTAAGAACTTTAATTGGGATAATTCCAGCAATAGCTCTTATGAGTCCACTATTTGGAGTTTCTTTGCTAGAAATGGGACCGCCGCTGTTTTTGCTTTTTTTAAGTTTATATCTTTTTGGAACAACATTGGGCCTGCTTGTTAGTTCGGGTCTCTTAAGATTCGGCCCAGCATTTGAAAATACTGCTTGGTCATCTCTTTTTCTTTTAGCTCCACTAGGTTGTGTTTATTATCCATTATCAATTTTACCTGAATGGCTGCAAATATTGGCTAAAGGTTTGCCATTAGTCTATATATTCGAGGAAGCAAGATCTATTTTAGTAAATAATGTAGTAGACTATAAAAATATTATGAATGCACTAATTTTAAATTTATTTTATTTTGTTGGTGCAATCATTGTTTTTTATTTAGCTTTTTATGGAGCTCGAAAAAAAGGCACATTAGTTAATATGGGTGAATAATCAATGGCTTTGTACGACTGCTTTATGTATTGCGATGAGGATTTATTATTAGATTTAAGATTAAATATTCTAAATAATTATGTAGATTATTTCGTTTTGGTCGAAGGGAAAAAGGATCATCAAGGAAAACCAAGAAGCTTAAATTTTGATATAAAAAAGTTTGATAAGTTTAAACACAAAATAAGATATATAGTTGCCGATAATTTTCCAAAAAGTGATTACACTTGGGACCTTGAACATTATCAAAGGCATTGTATTTTAAAAGGTGTAGAGGACTCTTCTAAAGATGATGTTATTATAATATCTGATGTAGACGAAATACCCAATCCTGAAGCAATAAAAAAGTTTTCTTCCAAAAATAAATATGGAATATTTGTCCAAAAAAATTTTTATTATAAATTGAACTTGATAGATAAAGGTAATTTTTGGAACGGATCAAAAATTTGTGTAAAAAAATACCTTAAGTCACCAAACTGGTTAAGATATAAAGTTAAAACAAAGAAATATCCTTTTTATAGAATTGATAAACCTAGGCCTGCACAAATTATTGAGAATGGGGGTTGGCATTTTTCATTTTTGAAAACTCCTGGCGGCATAGCCAAAAAATTAAATTCATATGCTCATAAAGAATATAATAAACCAGAATTTAAAGATGAAAAGACTATTGGTGAAAAAATTAAAAATAAGAAAGATTTATTTAACAGAAAAGTAGTTTTGCAGAGAGTAGATATAGATGAAACTTATCCCGGGTACATCTTAAAAAATAAGAATAAATACAAAGAATGGATTTTATAAATTAGTTATTTTTTATTAAATGTTTGGTGGGCCGTGGAGAATTCGAATCCCCAACCTCTGCGTCCGAAGCGCAGCGCTCTATCCAGTTGAAGCTAACGGCCCGTCCGAATATAATACTTTTAAATTATTAAATGAATAAAACAATAACATTTTTTGCTAAAGATCTTGATAAAAAGATAAGATTGGACAAATTTTTAACAAAAAATCTAAAAACGTTTACCAGATCTCAAATCAAAAAAATTATTCTCTCTAAAAACATTAAAGTTAATAAAAAAACAATTGTTTCTCCTTCAGAAAAAATAAATGAAAATGATTCAATTGAAGTAAATATTCCAGAACAAAAAACAGATGATATTAAACCAAAAAAAATGAAGATTGATATTGTGTATGAAGACAAAGAAATAGTTGTGATAAATAAGCCTAGCGGTCTAGTTGTACACCCTGGGGCCGGTAATAAAGAAGAGACTTTAGTTAATGGCTTACTTTATATTTACAAAAATAATTTATCAAATTTAAATGGGGAATTTAGACCGGGCATAGTTCACAGGATAGACAAAGATACTAGTGGGATAATAGTGGTAGCAAAAAATAATCAAGCACACTCTAATTTGTCTGAACAATTTAGTAATCACACTATAAAAAGAAAATATATAGCATTAATTTGGGGAGTGGTTAGGCCTCTTAGCGGAAAGATTTCAACTCTAATATCAAGGAGCAAAAAGAATAGACAGCTTATGTCTGTAAGTGAACATTCGGGAAAAAAAGCAGTTACTAATTACAAAACTTTAAAAGTTTATAATTTAAAAGAAATACCAAAAATTAGTTTGGTAGAATGTGTTTTGGAAACAGGAAGGACGCATCAAATAAGAGTCCATTTATCCTTCAAAGGAAATCCTTTAATTGGTGATAAAAAGTATGGAAAGAAAAAAACAAAATTTAGAAAAATAAATGATAAATTTGAGAAGATACTTTCTAATTTTGACAGACAAGCTTTGCATGCAAAAAGTCTAGGCTTGGTTCATCCAACAAAAAACAAATTTCTTAATTTTGAATCAAAATTACCTTATGATTTTAAAAAAATGCTAGACTTTCTTGACAAATTTAGTAATTGAAGAATTTTAATTAATAAATATATATACAACCATGGGTGCAAAAACTGGAATTTCAAATTTACCTACTTTAACAAGTGAAGGCGGCTTATCTATATACCTTGCTCAAATAAAAAAATTTCCAATTTTAGATGCGGAAGAAGAATATATGCTAGCAAAAAATTGGAGGGAAAGAGGAAATTTAAAATCTGCCCACAAACTTGTAACTAGTCATCTACGTTTAGTTGCCAAGATAGCTATGGGGTATCGTGGCTATGGTCTTCCAGTAAATGAATTAATATCAGAAGGAAATATCGGATTAATGCAAGCTGTAAAAAAATTTGATCCTGAAAAGGGTTTTAGACTTGCAACATATGCCATGTGGTGGATCAAAGCAGCAATCCAAGAATATGTTTTGAGATCCTGGAGTCTTGTTAAAATGGGGACAACATCGGCACAAAAAAAACTTTTCTTTAATTTAAAAAAAATAAAAAAACAAATTGCTCCTTATGAAGAGGGTGATTTAAAAAAAGAACAGGTACAAGAAATATCAGATAGGCTTGGTGTAAAATCTGAAGAAGTGGTTAATATGAATCGTAGAATGATGGGTCAAGAAAAATCTCTTAACGAACCTATAAAATCTGGCGAAAAAGGTGAATGGCAGGATTGGATTGCTAGTGAAGATTTAGATCAAGAGCTTTTTGTTTCTCAAAAACAAGAATTAGAAGAAAAAAAATCCTTATTACATCAATCCATTAAAATTCTAAATGATAGGGAAAGAGAAATTATAGAAGACAGAAAATTATCTAGTGACCCAAAAACACTAGAAGAATTGAGTAAAAAATACAAAATAAGCAGAGAAAGAATTAGACAAATTGAAACTCGTGCATTTGAAAAACTTCAAAAAGCTATGTTGAATGCTTCAAAATCTAAAAATCTTCTACCTAAAAATTAATTAAATGGATTTTCTATTAAAATTGTATCTTCCCTTTCAGGACTTGTGGAAATACTTGAAACTTTAGCCCCTATAAAATCTTCTAAAGCATAAATATATTTCTTGGCTTGTTCAGGAAGACCCTCAACGTTTCTAACTCCTTTTGTTGTTTTTTTCCATCCTGGAAAAGTTTTATATATTGGTTTAACTTTTAATTGATTGTCTAAACCAGCAGGTAAATATTCTATTTTTTTTCCATTTAATTCATATGCAATACAGATTTTAATTTCATCTAATTCGTCAAGAACATCTAACTTAGTAAGTGCAATTCCATTTATTCCTGAAATTTTTACTGCTTGTCTTACTAAAACACCGTCAAACCATCCGCACCTTCTTTTTCTACTAGTAACTGTTCCAAATTCTTTTCCTTTAGTGCCTAATAGATTTCCGATTTTATCTTTCAGTTCTGTTGGAAAAGGGCCTGCTCCAACTCTAGTAGTGTAAGCTTTAGTAATACCTAAAACATAATTTATAGCATTTATTCCGGACCCTGTTCCAGTTGCGGCAGCAGAAGCTACGGTATTAGACGATGTAACAAATGGATATGTGCCATGATCAACGTCTAACAAAATTCCTTGAGCACCTTCAAATAATATTTTTTTTCCTTTTGATTTGTATTCGTCCAGTTTTTTCCAAACTGGCTGAGAAAATTTTAATATTTCTGGTGCTATTTTTAGTAAATCTTTTTTTAATTTATTTTTTTTAAAAACTTCTTTTTTCAAACCTTTTCTTATAGCGTTATGATGTATCAGTGCAGCGTCTAATCTCTGATCTAAATTGCTTTCCGAAGCTAAATCCATTACTTTGACGGATCTTCTTCCAACCTTATCTTCATAGGCTGGTCCAATTCCTCTTCTTGTAGTTCCAATTTTAGATTTGCCAGCAGCATCCTCTCTTATCTCGTCCATTTCTTTGTGAAAAGGCAAAATGAGACTAGCAGACTCGGAAATTATTAAGTTGTTGGTATTAACATCAATGCCTTTTGTTTTTATTTCCTTGATTTCATCAAGTAATGCCCAAGGATCTACAACAACTCCATTTCCAATTATTGAAACTTTATTTTTTCTAACTATTCCGGATGGTAATAATCTGAGTTTATAAGTAACTCCATCTATAACTAAGGTGTGGCCTGCATTATGACCTCCTTGGAAACGAACAACAATATCTGCTTCGCTTGAAAGCCAATCAACAATTTTACCTTTTCCCTCGTCTCCCCACTGTGTACCTACTACTACAATATTTTTCATTATCTAAATTTTTTGTCCAGCATTATTGAATTTAAATGATTAATTGGTCCATGTCCTTTTCCATAATTGGGATTAAATTTAATAGATTGATTAACATATTTAATTCCAAGGTCACAGGATTTCTTTAGAGGTTTTCCACATGATAAAAAGGTTGTGATTGCGCTTGACAAAGTACAGCCTGTTCCGTGAGTATTTTTTGTTTTGATTTTTTTATTTTTAAAAATCTTTATTTCTTTTTTGTTCAAAAGGATATCTTCCATGTGTTTTGCATTTCTATGGCCACCTTTAATCAAAACATTTTTAGCTCCTAATTTAAGCAAAATATTGGCAGCATGAATCATATCTTCTAAACTTTTGATTTTTATTTTTGTTAAAATCTCTGCCTCGGGTATATTAGGCGTTATTAGGTAGGCTTTTTTAATCAATTTGTCTTTTAAAGTTTTAATCGCTGATTTGTTTATTAATCTAGCCCCTCCCTTAGCAACCATAACTGGGTCCAAAACAATCTTAGAAGTTTTAACTTTCTTCAAGGCTTTTACAACGGACGTGATTACCTGGGATGAATGAAGCATTCCAATTTTTATTCCGTTTGGTTTTATATCTTTACATGTAAATAAGATTTGTTTTCCTATCACTTTAGGATTTATGGGGACAACAGAGCTCACCCCTGTTGTGTTTTGAACTGTAACAGCTGTGACCGCTGTCATTGCGTAACTGCCTAGAGAAGTAACCGTTTTAATGTCAGCTTGAATTCCCGCTCCCCCAGAAGAATCGGAACCTGCTATTATTAAAATTTTAGATTTAGGTTTCAATTTATTTTATTGATTTTTTAATTATTTTTATACATTTTAAAATTAGACTTCTATCATGTGACTCTGCCATAATCCTAATTTTTGGTTCAGTTCCAGATTTTCTAACTAAAATTCTTCCGTTATATCCCATAAGTTTATTCGCTTTTTTTATTGCATTTTTACATTTATTTTTATTAATTATGTTCTTATCTTTCACAAAAATATTCTCCAAAATTTGAGGCAAAGGTTTAAAAACATTTAATAACTTGCTAGCTTTTTTTCCCTTTCTTAAAGAAAACAAAACTTCTAATGCAACCATCAATCCATCGCCTGTTGTTGCGAATTTACCCAGAATTATATGTCCTGACTGTTCACCACCTAGATTAAAGTTAAATTTCTTCATTTTTTCCTTAACATATCTATCTCCTACCTTAGATCTAAAAAATCTTATTTTTTCATTCTTTAAAAATTTTTCTAAACCATAATTAGACATTAAGGTTCCAATTACGCCGCCTCTTAAAATTTTTTTTGATTTCCATCTGTGAGCAAGCATAGCAATAATCTGATCTCCATCTACAATTTTGCCCTTTTCATCGCACATAATAATTCTGTCAGCATCTCCATCGAAAGCAATTCCAACATGGGCATTAAATTTTTTGACTACCGACTTGATTTTAGCTGGGTAAGTTGAACCACATTTTTCATTAATGTTAAAGCCATTGGGCTTTACACCAATAGAAATAACTTTTGCCCCAAGTTCTTTTAATAGTTTTGGAGCAGCTTTATAACAGGCTCCGTTAGCACAATCTAAAACTATTTTTGTTCCTCTCAAGTGAAAATTTTTTGGAAAATTATTTTTTAATATTTTGATATATCTATCGTTTCCATCTTCTAATCGTTTAACTCTGCCCAGTAATTTAGGATTGGTAAGTTGTTTGGTATTTTTAGCATCTATTAATTTTTCAATCTTCTTTTCTATTTGATCTGATAACTTCATTCCGTCTGGACCAAACAATTTAAGACCATTGTCGTGATAAGGGTTGTGGGATGCAGTAATCATAATTCCCATATTTGCTTTCATTGATTTTGTTAGCATTGCTAGTCCATTGGTTGGTAAAGGACCTAATGTAAAAACATGCATACCGCCTGAAACCAAACCCGATACCAAAGCAGGTTCCAAAGTATATCCAGACAACCTTGTATCTTTTGCAATGATTGCAATCTGTTTAGATTTTTTTTGATTTTTAAAATAAGTACCAGATGCTAAACCAAATTTAAAAAACTTCTCTCCGGTAATATTGCCTTGATTAACAGTTCCTCTGATGCCATCTGTACCAAAATATTTATTTTTCATTAATTTAATAATATTTTTTCAAATACCATAATTCCTTGCTTCACTTCTTTTACATTGTGTACTCTGAAGATCTGCACGCCTTGTGATAATAAAAAAAGAACTGAAGCTAATGTTCCTCCTGTTCTGTCTTTGCTATCGTACTCTCCGGATATTTGATTAATAAATCTTTTTCTTGAAGTTCCAATCAAAATAGGAAAGCCAAGACTATGAAACAAAGATATCTTTGAAATTAAAGTCAAATTATGTTTCAAAGTTTTACCAAAACCAATGCCCGGATCCACAATAATTTTATTGTTTTTAAACTTTTGTTTTATGCTGTTTTCAAAAAAATCATAAATATCTAACAAAACATTTTTATACTGCGGATTGTTTTGCATAGTATTAGGGGTTCCCTGCATATGGTGTAAAACTTTTGAAACTTTAGAATTTTTTAACTTTAATAATGAAAATCTATCATAATTAAATCCTGAAACATCGTTTATTAAATCTACACCATGTTTTAAACTTTTAACCATTATATCAGATTTTCGTGTATCTACAGATAAACAGACTGATTTATATTTTTTTTTGAAATTTTTTAAAACATTTTGAATTCTTTTCCACTCATTTTTTGAAGATATGGTTTTAGAGCCCGGACGTGTTGACTCACCACCCACATCAATAATTGTTGCTCCAGATTCAATCATATTTGAAATCTGTTTTAACGCTCTACTCTTACTATTGAATTTGCCTCCATCAGAAAAGCTATCAGGGGTTAAATTGAGGATGCCCATAATAGAGGGTTCAGAAAAATTAACATTTTTTAAAAAATTTTTTCTCTTTAAAATGATTTTTTTTATATCTTTTTTAACAATTTTTTTTATATTTTTTTTAAGTTTATTAATGTTTTTAAAGTGAATTAAATCGCTTTTTACTCTATTTTTTTCTCTAGTAAAAATTTCAATTTTATCAAAGGCTAGATCTTTTTTACCATTTAAAGGAAGAGCTTTCTTAGATTGCAAAAGAATTCTTGCGACTCTTCCATGATAAAAATTACACGCCCTCGTGTAATACTTTCTCATGATTTCTTTATTATAGTGCTGGTTTTGGTTTTAAACCAATAGAATCTATAGCTGAAGAAGCCTTATCGTCAGCTGCTTCTTCTTCTTTTCTTGACAGCTTAGTGGGTTGAATATTTTTTAAAATTAAATCTCTAATTTCATCACCAGTTAAAGTTTCATATACAAGCAATGCTTTTGCAAGTTTGTGAAGATCGTCTATTTTTTCAGTTAAAACCTGTTTTGCTCTATCGTAACTAGTATTAATAATTTTTTTAACTTCAAAATCTACTTTTTTGGCAGTGTCTTCTGACATGTGTTGTTGTCTTGTTATCTGTCTACCAAGAAACACTTCGTCTTCGTTCTCTCCATACGCTACTGGCCCAAGATCTTTGCTCATACCGTATCTGGTCACCATATTTTTTGCCATTTTAGTCGCCATATCAATATCAGATGATGCTCCGGAAGTTACTTTATCATGTCCAAAGATTATCTCTTCGGCAATTCTACCTCCCATTGCTACAGCAATATCTGAGTACATTTTTTCCCTTGTAACTGATAGCTGATCTCTTTCAGGTAATCTCATTACCATACCTAATGCTCTACCCCTTGGTATAATAGTAGCTTTATGAATTGGATCAGATGCTTTTTCGTTTAAAGCAACTATAGCATGACCTCCTTCATGATAGGCTGTTAATTTTTTCTCTTCTTCAGTCATTACCATTGATCTTCTTTCAGCTCCCATCATTACTTTGTCTTTTGCTTCCTCAACATCAGACATTGTAACAACTCTTTTATTTTTTCTAGCAGCCAATAAAGCTGATTCATTTACAAGATTAGCAAGATCAGCTCCAGAAAATCCTGGTGTTCCTCTTGCTATAGTTCTTAGCTTAACATCTGGTCCTGTGCTAATTTTTTTAATATGCACTTTAAGAATTGCTTCTCTTCCTAGAATATCTGGATTTGGAACAACAACTTGTCTGTCAAATCTTCCTGGTCTCAAAAGAGCTGGATCTAAAACGTCAGGTCTGTTTGTGGCTGCTATTAAAATAATACCCTCATTAGTGTCAAAACCATCCATTTCGACCAAAAGCTGATTTAAAGTTTGCTCTCTTTCATCATTACCACCACCTAAGCCTGCACCTCTACTTCTTCCAACAGCATCTATCTCATCTATAAAAATTATGCACGGAGCATGTTTTTTTCCTTGTTCAAACATATCTCTGACTCTTGATGCACCAACACCAACAAACATTTCAACAAAGTCTGAACCTGAAATTGTAAAGAATGGAACGTTGGCTTCTCCTGCAATAGCTTTTGCTAGAAGTGTTTTTCCTGTTCCTGGAGGTCCAATTAATAAAGCACCTTTTGGTATCTTGCCACCTAATCTTCTAAATTTTTTTGGATCTTTTAAAAAATCAACAATCTCTTCAACTTCTTCTTTGGCTTCTTCAATTCCAGCCACATCATTGAATGTAACTTTTCCTTGAGCCTCACTAAGTAGTTTTGCTTTCGATCTTCCAAATCCCATTGCTCCGCCTCTGCCTCCTTGCATTTGGCGCATAAAAAATATCCATACTCCTATTAAGAGCAACATTGGAAACCAAGATAAAAGCACTCCTAAAAGAGATGGCATTTTATCTTCTACTGGTGATGCAACGATACTAACGTTTTTTTCTGAAAGTTTGCTTACTAAGTCAGGATAGTTTGGTGAGTATGTTGTGAACTTAGAGCCATCAGATAAAATACCTTTAATATTATTTCCCTGAATCTCAACTTCAACAACTCTTCCTGTATCAACTTCTTCTAAAAATTTTGAAAAAGCAATTTCATTATTTACCGAATTTGATTTATTTGGGTTTTGAAAAAGATTAAAAAGTCCTACTGACAATAAGACTATTAAACCCCACATTAATAAATTTCTAAAGTTCATCTTTTATATATAAATAAGTATTTTTTATAATTAAACAAGTACATACACGAGTTAATTTAACATTAAAATATGACAAATTGTAGTAGTTTAGTCAAAATCTCCTTGATTTTGTAATTATTAAAATTCTTTCGACACATGAAGGAAGCTTTGTTTCCTCTCAAAAATACATCCTCCTAATGTGCATTTTCTCAAATTTTTGTTCTCAAAACCGCTTATTAAATTTAGTACTTTTTTCGACTTTGGAGGATAATAGGAATTTGACCTCTTCTTTACAATATCGTTTATAATTCGAAATCTGATTTCCTGAGGTTCTTTACTAAACTGTGTTAGGTTTAAAATAGTTAATTTTTTTTCGAACTTAACAAATTTTTTTATAGACCTTGCAACATAAAAATCTATGGCTTCTTTAGTAGATGCAATGTTTTTTATTGAACGAATAATTTTTTCAAGATCTATACCCTTATTAATAAGATTCCTTTTTAAAGTTCTGATGTTCGTCCTTAAAAATTTCTTATTTTTGTTACTTGGATCTTTAAATATCTTACCAAAATTTTTTTTAGCAATAGAAATAAGTTGTGTTTTTTTGAATTCAAGAAGTGGTCTAATTAAGCTAATTCCGCTTTTAAGAATAGTCATTTCTTTCATTGAAGAAAGGCCTTCTACTCCACTGCCTCTAGAAAGTCTTATTAAAAATGTTTCTATTTGATCATCTTGATGATGAGCTACAAGCAATGATTTTGCTTTTTTTTTCTCACAAAAATCTTCTAATAATTGATACCTAACATCTCGGGCTTTTTTTTGAATATTGTTTGTAATTTTTTTTTTATTTCTTAAAATTTCAAGATTAATGTCGTGTTTAGATAAAAGTTTTTTTACTTGTAACGCCTCTTTATTAGAATTTTTTCTTATACCATGATCTACCATTGCAAAAAAAAACTTGTATTTTTTCTCTTTACCAATAGCTTTGGTTAAAGCAGTAAGTGCTAAACTATCTGGTCCACCAGAAACCCCTACTACAAAAGAATTGTTTTTTTTATATTTGTTTAAAACTAATTTAACTTTAGGATATATATTTGCATCTTTAAGTCTTGCTACATTTAAATTTTTTGTTCTCATATTCTGCTTTTTGTAACACAGACTTGCTTGCTTTTGGATATTGTTTTTTCACACCCTGAATCATTAAACATCCCTGGTCTTTCTCTCCTAATTGGACCAAAGTACTTCCAAGTTTTAATAAATTAATTGGTGCTTTTTTACTTTTGGGATAATTTTGATAACCATCTAAATATGCTGCAGCAGCATCTTGATAAAGTTGTCTAACTCTAAATGTTTCTCCATACCAATATTGGGCACTACCAGCGAGCGCATTACTTTTGTTTTTATCAATAAATTCTCTCAGCGCATATTCTGCTGTTTCATAATCTCCAACTTTGATGAAACTTACTGCAAAGTCATATTGTTCTTTTGGAGGTTTGTTTGGCAACAAAGATTTTGATGGAGCAGCTTTTTCTGTTACGACCAATGCAGCTGACTCGACTGATTGTGTTTTTTGAACTTCTTTTGTTTGAGTAAGATCACTATCAGATATTCTTCCAAGATCTTGGGGAAGATCGGTTCCAGGAAGATTTTTTTTCTTTGCAACCGAATCTTGATTAACTGCTAGATTTCCACTTTCCAAATCACTGAATCTCAGTTGATTATCTGATTGCATTTTTGTAATTCTTTTTGATAATTTATCCATTTTAAAATTTACTTCTTCAAATCTATTTGTGAGGTCTTGAAATTGACTTTCAATTTCGTTTAGTTTTAACAGGTGTCGAGTTAGAATATCTTCGTTTAAACCGCTTGATGAAGATGTTGTTGAAGAAGTGATTTGGGATTTTTTGTATACAGCCTTCTCAAGTGTTTTTAGATCTTTCCTTAATTGTTGAATTTCGCCAGAGATTTTTTCAGGGCTTTCTTCTTCAGCCCTGACTAAATTTGAAAAAAGCAATAGAGTAACAAACAGAAAAAAAACTGCCTTTAAAAATTTGTTTGTTTTTAGAATCATTTATATTTTCTAAATATACAAAATGGCAAAAAAAAGACCCCTGATTTTTTAAAAAACAGGGGTCTTTATAATAACTAAATAACGTTCTAATTTGCTTTTACAGTAACTGATCTTCTGTTTTGAGACCAAGCTAATGGTGAGTTAGCCGGATTTACCGGTCTTTCTTTACCGTAACTTATTACTGCGATTCTTTTTCCAGAAACTCCATATGTCATCAAATAATCTTTTGCTGCATTGGCTCTTCTTTCGCCTAGAGCTAAGTTGTACTCTCTTGTACCTCTCTCATCGGCATGACCTTCAATCGTAACTGTTACGTTTTTATTTTTTCTCATCCAGGTTGCTTGTTTTCTCAAAGTATCTCTAGAAGCTGTAGTTAACTTTGATTTATTTGTAGCAAAAAACACTCTGTCCGGAACACCCTTCGCTAAATATTTAACGGTTTCTGTTCCTGTATAAACATCATCAACTGTGTCTACTGATTTTTTTGCAGTAGAACATGCTGAGATTAACAGCGTGCTGAATAAAACTATAAAAAGGTTCTTTATGGCTTTATTAAATCTCATTATTATCTCCTAAATATATTTAAGGTGTTATCAATATTTCAAATTTATATGAATCTTTCAAGTATAAATTGTAGTAGAAAAATCACTACTTTGACAGTAATGAGGACCAAGATGGGTCCGATGCGTCAGTCTCTGTTTTAAGCCGTCTTTCATTATAGCCGGTTATATCAATTGACCACAATTTTGCAGAAAAACCCTTTCCTTTGCTGTCAGACTTTGTCTCTCTATAGAATATTAAAACTCTTCCGTTTGGAGACCAAGAAGGTGCTTCTTGATAAAAGTTCTCTGTAAGCAATCTTTCTCCACTACCATCTGATCTCATAACCCCAATATAGAATCTTCCTTTTCTAACTTTAGTAAAAGCAATTAAATCTCCTCTTGGCGACCAAACTGGAGTTCCGTAAAGTCCAGCACCATGTGTAATTCTTTTTACCTGTGTCCCATCACTTCTCATAACATATATTTGTTGAAGTCCACTTCTGTCAGAATTAAAAGTAATATATTTACCATCTGGCGAATAAGAAGGTGAAGTATCAATTGAAGGGTGTTTTGTTATTTGTTCTACAACTCTATTTTCTAAATCCATAGAATAAATATCTGAATTACCGTCTTTAGCAAAACTCATGATTATCTTCTTTCCATCAGGAGAAAATCTTGGTGCGAACGTCATGCCTGGAAAAGCCCCAACCACTTCCTGTATACCGGTTTCAATATCTAACAAATAAACTCTAGGCATATTTTTGAAATATGACAGATAGGTGACAAGTTGATTGGTTGGATTAAATCTTGGTGTTAAAACAAGTTCGTTACCAAGTGTTAAATACTTAGTGTTAAAACCATCTTGATCCATTATTGCTAATTTTTTAATACGTTGATTTTTTGGACCTGTTTCTGAAACATATGCTATTCTAGTATCAAAATATCCGGACTCTCCAGTTAATCGTTCATAAATTTTATCTGAAATTATATGCGCAACTCTTCTCCAGTTGTTTGGTGTTGTTGTAAATGATAAAGCAACCATTTCTTTTGCGGCTGTTAAATCCCATAATCTAAATTCTACTTTTAATTTTTTATCTTTAATTAAAATCTTTCCGGTAACTAAGGCTTGTGCTTTGATTAATCTCCAATCTTCAAATCGAGGTTTTAAATGAGCTATGTCTGGTTTTTGAACAAATGCATCTTTTTTCAAAGGATTAAACAACCCTGTTGATTTGAAGTTTCTCTCAACTATCTTTGAAATTTCTCCACCCAATTTTACTGTTTCAAATATAGAAAGCTTTTCTGATTTAGGATCAACGTGCAAAGGCGAAACAGCAATAGGTAAAGGATCTAGATTTCCTCTCGTGATATCTACGGTAATTAACCCGTATGCATTTTTATAGCTAAATAAAAACAAAGATAGAATAAGAAGTATTTTTTTCATAAATTTAACCTTTTAGCATTTCTGTTGGATCAAAATTTAACTGTAGTTCTTTCCATCTTTCGTACCCTGTTGGAGGAACTTTTAATGGCTGGCAAATTCTAACTGCTCTTAAAGCGCTTTCGGCTAAAATTTTATAAAAGCTTTGACCAGGTGTATTCATTCTTGCATGATCTAAAATTTCAGATTTAAGTATTCTTCCATCAGGTTTTAACTTAAGTTTAATTCTTACAAGTAAATCTTTATCGTAAGGCAAACCTAAAGGTACACTCCAACAACCGAAAATTTGAGCTCTTAAAGCATCTTCTTCAGATAAAGATAGGCCTTGAGCAAAGGAATTTTTGACACTGCTTTGAGTTAATTCGTCCTTTTTTCTTTGTGTTTCAGCCTGCTCTTCTTTTGCCTTATCAATTAAAGCTGCAATTTCATTAGTATCAAATAATTCTTCTTTTTCAAATTCTGAGGCTTGTCTAATTTTAGGTTTAATTTCTTCAGGATTTTGTTTTTTCTTTATTAACTCTTTTATTTCCTCTTTATCTTCTGGCATGGGAATTCTATCAGGTTTTTCCTTTGCCTTTGATGCTGGAGGAGCTTGCTCGGAAACAACACGTTTTTTCTCTTCTTTAACCTTCTCAATTATCTTTCTAGCTTTTGGAGCAAAGGGTATGTAGGTTTTATCTTTAATCTCAATAAGTTCCACAGAAACTATAGGGGGCAAATCTATTGGCTCTCTCATCATAAAAGGCAGTGTTAGCATAGTAAGATATATAATAAGTGTATGAAAGAAAAATGAAAATAATAAGCCTCTGCTCATAAAGTTTTAATTTTTATAAGGTTCTGATATTAGTGCGACCTTCGAAAAACCTGCTCCAGATAACCTGCCCATTACTTCTAAAACCCTTCCATAGTTTATGGTTTTGTCACCTCTTACATAAATTCTAGTATCCGTTCTATTTTTAGATATTGCTAACAGCTTAGGAACTACTTTTTCAAAAGTGACCTTGTGTTCTTGAATAAACAACTCTCCTTTGGAATTAATTGATATGGTTAATGGTTCTTGATCGTCAGGCAAAGAGTCTGCTGCTGACTCTGGTAGATCAACCTGAACACCAACCGTCAGCAAAGGTGCTGTGACCATAAATATTATTAAAAGAACAAGCATAACATCAACGAAAGGAGTAACGTTTATTTCGCTCATCGGTTCTTTTTTTGAGCGGTTCATTATGAAAGCCATATATAAATTAAATTATTGATAAAAATCTTTTAGAAAAATTGTCAACTCTTGCAAAATATCTTTGTGAATCACTGTTAAATTTGTTGTAAGCAATTACAGCCGGTATAGCAGCTAACAAACCAAGCGCTGTTGCAAATAATGCTTCGGCAATACCTGGGGCTACAATAGCTAAACTTGTGTTTCTTGAAATTGCTATAGATTGAAAGGAATTCATAATTCCCCAAACTGTTCCGAACAATCCTATGAAAGGAGCTGTAGATCCTATGGTAGCAAGGTAAGTAAAATTCTTTTCTACGCTTTTTAATTGATTGTCAATCGACACTTCAAGCATTCTTTCAACACGAGCACTTTGAACAGCCGAAGATTTTGATCTAGTTTTAATTACTTCTCCCATTGCTGATTTGAAAATTATAGTTAGCGGATCATCTGATTTGTTCGGTAAATTTTTGTAAAAAGCTTCTGCAGATTTTTGTTTCCAGAATTTATCTTCGAAGGATTTTGTAGATTGATCTATTCTTCTAAATAATCTTACTTTATCAAAAATTAATGCCCATGAAAAAATTGAGCTTGCGATAAGAATTAAAATTACAGTTTTAACTACAAAGTCAGCTCTTATAAAAAGTTTCCAAAGTGAAAAATCTGTTGCTCCGCCCAGTCCAACAGCTTGTGTTGCAATTTCTTGTTCCATTAAGGTTAATTACGTATAGAATGTGTCATCAATTTGGCACCAAAACTCAAATGAGACGATTTAATTATCGAACTGAGAACGACAATCTCTAAAGTATCTTGCAATCAAAACAGCATCTGCTTTATTAACGTCTTTTTTCTTTGTTAATCTTGATGATATTGAAGGATACATCTCTATCACTTTTGTTCTACTAGCGTCTTTTGAAGAGTTAATAAGTTCAAAATGCTTTTTCCATTTAGCAGGTCTAACATAAAAAATTGGCAAACCTAAAGCAGCACATATGCCTTTGATTGATCCAAACGTTTGTCCAAAGTTGAACATACTGGTGACTCCTTGGCCAGGCATTGCGCTCACCTGCTCAACTATCACAAAAGTTTCACCGTTTGGCAAAATGTGTTTCTTTATTATATTAACTAGTTGTGCACTATTTAATTGGTTTTTATTTTTTTTCCCCTCAGACATAATTGGCATATCAAACATATCAAAAATCTTTAAATCATCTAATATTGCGATACCGCCGCTTAATCCAGGATCTATTCCGATTATTCTCATTTAAAATTATTTACACAAATTTACAATTATGAAAAACATTTTGAATATCATCGTCTTCTTGGAATAATTCAAGCATATTTTCTATCTCTTTTGATTCTTCTTTGGATATATCAACAAGGCTATGCGCTCTCCATTCTATACCTGAATAGATGAGGTTCTTTATTGACTGCCCTATTTTGCTTTTTACTTTATAAAAATCATCCTTGTTTGTAATTATTTCATGAAAATCTCTATTGCTTACACAATCTTTTGACCCTGAATCTATAGCCAATTCTAAAATTTTTTCATCAGATATATCTTTTTTGGAAACCTGTATTATACCGCAGTTGGAAAAAAAATGTGTTGTTGATCCTGAGCTCCCTAGATTGCCACCATATTTTTGTAAAATTGTTCTTATACTTCCTGCAGTTCTGTTTTTATTTTCAGTTAAAGTTTCAATAATTAAAGCAATGTTTTTAGGTCCAAATCCTTCATATCTTAAATTTTCAAAATTTTTATCTTTGTCTATTTCAGATCTACTAATCGCTCTATTGATATTATCTTTGGGCATATTAGCTTCCTTAGCGGATTCAATAGCTGCTCTTAATCTGTGATTTGTTCCCGGATCTTTTGAGCCAAGTTTAGCAGCCACAGTAATTTCTCTAGAAATTTTTGAAAAAATTTTTGATCTTAATTTGTCTTGTCTTCCTTTTTTGTGTTTGATTCCAGCCCAGTGCGAATGACCTGCCACTTATCAAAATCTTTCTTGTAAGGATTTACCTAAAATGATTGGCTCAACTTTATTGGCCAAACCAGTTTTTTCATCTGCATTAACTATAAGACCGCAAATTGTAACCTCGCCGGTGGCAGGATAGTGCCTCTTTCCGGACGGATCATTAAAAAATCTTTTTAAAGAATTGTCTCTATCCATTCCAATAACAGAATTATAATCACCACACATACCCAAATCTGTTATGTATGCAGTGCCCTTTTCCATAATTCTATGGTCTGAAGTTGGAACATGCGTATGCGTTCCAACTACCATTGTAACTTTGCCATCAAACAAGTATCCCATTGCCATCTTTTCACTAGTTATCTCTCCATGCATATCCACAACTATAAAATCAGCATCTTTTTTTAATCTAATGTTTTCTATAAATTTCTTTGCTTCTTTAAAAACATCTTCACACTTTTTCATAAAAATATTTCCCATTAAATTTACTACGGCAACTCTTTTTTTATTGCTTTTAGACTCAAAGATACCAAAACCTTCACCGGGAGATGGTTTTATTAAATTTTGAGGTCTTAAAAGTCTTTTTTCTTCAGTAATAAATTTCATTGTCTCTTTTTCGTCCCAAATATGATTGCCTGATGTTATCACGTCTGTTCCAGCGCTAAAAAAGTCTTCTGTATTTTTTTTGGTTATACCTACTCCACTGTCAGCAGCATTTTCGCCATTTACAATGACAAAATCTATTTTTTTTTCTTTTATTATTTTGGGCAATTTTTCTTTTATGGCTTTTACACCAGATGAACCCACAACATCTCCTAGTACTAGTATATTCATTATAAATTAAAAAATGCCCTTCTCTGTTAATATATAGTCTAATTTAACATCAAATTTTGATGTTTTAATTTTATTATATTTTTGAAAAGAAAATGCAAGTCCTATTGTTAGAATATTTTTATTTTTTCCAAGAAACTTGTCGTAATAACCTTTGCCATATCCCAACCTATTTTTAAACTTATCATATGCTAACAAAGGAACAATAATTAGATTTGGATAGGGTGCTATTTTTATAGATAAAGGATCCAAAAATCCGAAATCATTTACTTTTAATGGGTCAATTAGACTCCATCGGGCAAATTTCATAGTTCCGTTTGAAAGTGCAGGTAACGATGTGGAAAAACCTTTGATGTTATTAAGTATTTTAAATAATTTTATTGTGCTAACTTCATAATTTGAAGGATAATATATTGCAATATTTTTTATATTTTTTTTTTTAATTACTTTAATTAGGGGCGAAAAAAAACTTTCTTTCACTTCAAAATACCTATTTTTTCTTATCGAAGAAAATTTCTTTCTAAGTATTACCTTGGAAGACATCTACTGAACTTTTGCCCTGTCCTCGGTATTTTTTATTATGTCCTCTAAAGATTGAGTGGTTTTTTCTAGCATTTTTTCATAAATGCTTTGGCTTTCTTCCACCATTTTTCTAAACTTATCCAATTCAGAATTTAAATCTGATATTTCTTTATCTTTTCCTTCTTTATAATCAACGGCTAAAGACCTCATTTCTTTAAATTTTTTGGATAAATTTTCAAAATGTTCCTTTTGAGATAAAACTCTTTTTTTTAAATCAAAGTATTCATCAATAACTTGTATAGAAGTAATTAAGAGAAGTTTGTTTTCTCCAATATTGCCAAGTTTTTCTCTAAGGTGAGAATATTTCTTGTCTAAAAACTTGGTTAAGCTTTTTAAATCCTCTTCTTGTCCATCGTCACACGACAGCAGGTAGTCCTTGTTATTAAACTTTATATTTACGTTTGCCACTTCTCTATCTCCTCTACTAATGACTCTGTTTCTCTTCCTAATTCGTCTATATCTTGATTAAACTGATCTTGTACCTTTTGTTTTTTTGAATTCTCTTCTTGTATTTGATCTAACCTTTTTTTTAAATTCTTATATTCCTCAAGCAGTTGATTATATTTTCTTTCAATTTCATTTTTTTCGCTTTGTAATTGATTTTTTTCCACATAAAGATCGTTGATTTCATTTTGTCCACCAGAATATGAGCTGCTTAGGCTTTTTAATTTTTCTAAAGCTGTTTCAAGTCTTTTTTCTTTGATATATAAATTTTCCATCTAACTTCTTTTTTTTTATATCATAATATTGATATCGTTAATTGAAGTCTATATAGGTAATTTATAAGTGGACCCAAAATTAAAAGATTTATCAAACGCTATAAGGTTTTTATCGATTGATGCTGTGCAAAAAGCTAACTCTGGACATCCTGGGATGCCTATGGGTATGGCAGATGTTGCTACCGTTCTATTTAAATACTACCTGCGGTTTAATCCAAAAAATCCGAGCTGGTTTAATAGAGACAGATTTATTTTGTCTGCAGGACATGGTTCTATGCTTTTATATTCGCTGCTTTACCTTACGGGTTATAAAAAAATAAAAATTGAAGATATAAAAAATTTTAGACAATTAGATTCAGTTTGTGCCGGTCACCCAGAATACGAAGAAAACTCAGGCATTGAAACAACTACTGGGCCCTTAGGTCAGGGTTTGGGTAATTCGGTTGGAATGGCAATTGCACAAGAGATGCTTCAAAAAAAATTTGGCTCAAACATAATTAATAACAAAACTTATGTAATTGCTAGCGACGGTGACCTAATGGAAGGAATTAGCCATGAAGCAATGAGTCTAGCCGGACATCTAAATTTAAAAAATTTAATTGTTTTTTTCGATAATAATAAAATTTCAATAGATGGATCAACATCTTTAAGTGTTTCTGACAACTATAAAAAAAGATTTGAAGGTTATGGATGGTCCTTTCAAGAAATTAACGGTCATAATTTTAAACAAATTTCCAATGCAATTAAAAAAGCTAATAGATCAAAAAAACCATCAATAATTTCTTGTAAAACTATTATAGGATACGGTTCGCCAAATAAATCTGGAAAAGCATCGTCTCATGGTGCTCCTTTAGGAGATGATGAAATAAAATTGGTAAGAAAGAAACTTGGATGGAAACATAAACCTTTTGAAATTCCTGAAGATATAATGAATTCCTGGAGAGAAATAGGTGAAAAAGGAGAAGAACTTGAAAAAAAATGGAATGATATTTTGAATAAAAAAGATAATAAAATTAAAGAGGAACTTGAAAGATTGAACAAAAGAGAACTCCCTACAAATCTGGATAAAATATTGGGAGATGAAAAATTGAAGTTTTTTCAAACAAAGCCAAAAATGGCAACAAGACAATGTTCTTCCTCTGTTATAAGCACGATATCAAATATTATACCAGAATTAATTGGCGGATCCGCAGATCTTAGCGGATCAAATAACACCAAAACTGAAAATTCAAAAGTTATTAATTCAAAAAATTTTTCAGGAAATTATATCCATTACGGTGTTAGAGAGCATGCTATGGGAGCAGCCATGAATGGAATAGCTTTATATGGTGGACTAATTCCATTTGGTGGAACTTTTCTTATTTTTTCTGATTATCTAAAACCTTCATTAAGATTATCAGCTCTTATGAAGTTAAGAGTTATTTATATTTTTTCTCATGACTCTATTGGTTTAGGAGAAGATGGTCCAACCCATCAACCTATAGAACATTTAGAAAGTCTAAGAGCAATACCAAATTTGAATGTTTTTAGACCTGCTGACATTAATGAAACTCTTGAATGCTGGGAGATTGCTTTAAAAAGTAAAAACAATCCAAGCGCTATAGCTTTATCTAGACAAAAACTTCCCTATGTTAGTGAACACAAATCTGGAGAAAATAGATGTTCTAAAGGTGGATATATTTTAAAAAATTCAAGAGGCAAATATATCGAGGATGAACCTGTGCTAATAGCATCAGGATCTGAAGTTGAAATTGCTTTAGAAGCACAGGAAAAACTTAAAGATAAAAATATAGATACAAGAGTTGTCTCTGTTCCTTGCCTTGATATTTTTAAAAATCAACCTCAATCTTATCAAGACGAAGTTCTTGGATCTAGTACCATAAAAATTTCAATTGAAGCGTCTAGCCAATCTGGTTGGAAAAGCACTGTTGGCCCAAATGGAACAACCCTCGGGCTAACTACATTTGGAAAAAGTGCTCCTTATAAAGATATTTATAAACTTTTTAATTTAACAAGTGATGAGATTGTTAAAATAGTTGAAAGAGGCGGAAAATAATTGGAGTCTGGTTTAAAAATTTTTTCTAACGATATTCCTATCAATGATAAGCGCGTTATTGTTAGGTTGGATCTCAACGTACCAATTAATAATTCAAAAATAGAGGATAGTACTAGAATTAAGATTGTTGAACCCTTTATAAATAAATTAGTAGAAAATAAAGCTAAAATTATTTTGCTAACACATCTTGGAAGACCAAAAGGAAAGGTGGTTTCAGAGCTATCCCTGAAACCAATATTTAATTACTTAGAAAAAAAACTGAATAGAAAAATTTATTTTTACAAAGAAAAGATTGATGACAAAGCAATAGATGCTTCTAATAAGTTAAAACCTGGTGAAATTTTGCTTATTGAAAATATTCGATTTTTCAAAGAAGAGGAAAGCGATGAAGAAACTTTTGCAAAAAATCTTTCAAAACTTGGTGATATTTATATAAACGAAGCTTTTTCTTGCTCTCATAGAAAACAAGCATCGATACACAAAATAACTAAATTTATTGATAGTTACGGAGGTCCTATTTTAGAGAAAGAGATTCGATCAATTAATTTATTAATAAAGAATAGAAAAAAACCGGTCACTTGCATAATTGGTGGTTCAAAAGTATCGACTAAAATAAATATTTTATCGAGTTTATTAAAGAATTCAGACAACATTGTAATTGTAGGGGCCATGGCAAATAACTTTCTTAAATTTAAAGGTGTAAATGTAGGAGCGTCTCTTATTGAAAAAGGATCAGAAAATACTGTAAAAAATATAAATACGTTAGCTGAGAAAAATAAATGTAATATTATTATTCCTGTAGATTGCAACATTTCTTCTAATGTTGATGGAGATCCAATCTATAAATCTTTAAAGGATATAGGTTCGGAAGATATGATTTTAGACATTGGTAAAAACACGATAGATTTAATAAACAAAACTATAGACAGCTCTAATACAGTATTTTGGAATGGACCAGCGGGATATTATGAAAATAAAAATTTTTTAACTGGTTCCTTGTGTATAGCCAAAAAAATTGCTGAAAATACAAAGTTAAAATCTTTAATATCAATTGTCGGTGGTGGAGACACTATTGCTGCAATTAAAAATACTGGATTGGAAAACAGTTTTACCCATTTATCAACAGCTGGCGGTGCATTCCTGGAATCTCTTGAAGGAAAAGAACTGCCTGGTATAAAAGTATTAAAAAAGAATTAATATTTATGAGTATAGAAGAAATAGCAAAACAAATGGTGGCTAAAGGTAAGGGAATACTTGCCGCCGATGAAAGCACTGGCACAATGGAAAAAAGATTAAAAAGTGTCAATGTAGAATGTACTGAAAAAAATAGACTTCATTTTAGAGAAACATTGTTTTCATCAGCTTCAATGAAAAACTGTATAAGCGGCGTTATATTGTTTGATGAAACTCTAAGACAAACTTCAAGTAGTGGGCTTTCCATTCCAGAATTAATAAAAAAAAGCGGATCTATTCCTGGTATTAAAGTAGATAAAGGAGCAAAGACTCTGGCTGGCTCAGAAAAAGAAAAAGTTACGGAAGGCCTAGACGGATTAAGGGAAAGAATGGAAGAATATTATAAATTAGGAGCAAGATTTGCTAAATGGCGTGCTGTCTATTCGATTTCTTCCAACCATCCAAGCGAGCAGTGTATAAAATCTAATGCTCACGCTCTAGCAAGGTATGCCGCACTGGTACAAGAATCAAAAATGGTTCCAATAGTAGAGCCTGAAGTTTTAATGGATGGAGATCACACGATTGATAAATGTTATGAAGTTACTAGCAGAGTTTTAGCTGAATGTTACAAAGAACTTGCAATCCACAATGTTAATCTTAAAGGAACAGTTCTTAAACCAAACATGATACTTCCGGGTGCAAGCTGTAAACAAAAGGCTACTACAGAAGAAATAGCCAAGAAAACATTGGAATGTCTTAAAAAAAATATGCCAAGCGAAGTTCCGGGAGTTGCTTTTCTATCTGGAGGCCAAAGTGAAGTAGAGGCAACAAAAAATTTAAATGAAATAAATAAAATTAATGATACTTCTTTTCATTTTACGTTTTCTTATGGTCGTGCCTTACAGCAATCAGCTTTAAAAACCTGGGCAAAATCAATGAAAGACATAGCTAAAATTCAAAAAGTTTTTGATCATAGGGCTAAAATGAATGGCGCTTCAACAGAAGCAAAATGGAATGAAAAGCTTGAGCAAAGTTTTGCGGCTTAAAATTGAAAAGATTTTTATACCTAATATCTCCTAGCAGAATTAACCAGCACTTCTACAAAGATCTCACGGAGGTTCTTTCCTCAAGAAAAATTAAATACTTTCAATTAAGATTTAAAAAATATTCAGATTCAAAAATAATTAAAATAGCAAAAAAAGTTAAAATCATCACAAAAAAATATAAAGTCAAACTGATAGTTAATGACTCTCCTGTTTTGGCAAAGAAGATTAATGCAGATGGATGTCACATAGGTCAATCTGACGGATCAATAAAAAATGCAAGAAACTTGTTAAAAAAAAATAAAATAATTGGAATAACATGCCACAATTCAAAAAAATTGATTCTAAATGCTATAAAAGAAAAACCTAGTTACATAGCATTAGGGTCCTTTTTTAAATCTAAATTAAAACCACGTACAAAAAAAAGCTAAAAAGAATTTAGTGAAATGGTCTAGGCAAAGAACCAGTTTGCCTATTGTTGCTATTGGTGGGATTAATAATAAAAATTACAGAAGTTTAATAAAATTTGGAGTAAATTATCTTGCAATATCAAGTTATATTTGGAATAACCCACGCTTAAAACCGAAAAAAGCAATTAAAAAATTTAACTAAAATGAAAATACAAGGAAATGAAATTAAACCTGGAATGATCATCGAGCTTAATAATGATCACTGGACAGTTCTTAAAGCCCAACATGTTAAACCTGGCAAAGGCGGTGCTTTTAATCAAGTTGAACTAAAAAGTCTTACAAAAGGAACAAAGCTAAATCAAAGATTTAGGTCTAGCGAAAATGTTGAGCGATCGCAGCTTGAAGAAAAGGAGTTTAATTTTTTATACTCTGATGATAGCGGATGTTTTTTTATGGATCCAGAAAGCTTTGAACAAATATCTATTAAAAAAGAATTATTAGGAGAAAAGTTAAAGCTTTTAAGTGAAAACTTAAAAGTAACAATATCTTTTCTTGAAGAAAAACCTCTTTCTGTAGATTTGCCAACAAATATTGAATGTGAGATTGAGAGTACAGAGGGAGTAGTTAAAAAACAGACTGCATCTTCATCGTATAAGCCTGCTAAACTAAAAAATGGTTTAGATATTATGGTCCCTCCTTTTGTCGAAGAAGGAAGTAAAATAATATTAGATACAAGAACTCTAGAGTATGTAAAAAAAATAAATTAATGAAAATAAATTCTCCTCAATTTAATGTAATGTATAAAGCCTGCATGAAAGCTTCCAAGGTGCTAATCAGAGATTTTGGTGAAATTGAAAAACTTCAAGTATCAGAAAAAGGACCTGGTGATTTTGTAACAGCCTCTGATAAACGTGTGGAAAAAATAATTATAGGTGAATTAGAAAAATCAGATTATTCAATTTTAAGTGAAGAGTCAGGATTTATAGAAGGGAAAAATAAAGACAAAAGATGGATTGTGGATCCAATAGATGGAACTTTTAATTTTCTAAATAGTTTACCTCATTTTGCTATTTCGATTGCGTACGAAGAAAAATCTGAAATAATTTCAGGAATAATTTTTGACCCAATAAAAAATGAGATTTTTTTTGCTGAAAAAGGTAACGGGGCCTATCTAAATAATTCTAGAATGAGAGTTTCAAATAAATCAGATTTTAAAAATGCCTGTTTAGTTACTGGTGGACCAAGATCGCCAAATGCAGAAAAAAAACCTATATTTGAGGAGTACCAAAAAATTTCTATGAAAGTTCATAATCCAATAAGAAAATTTGGAAGTGCCGCTTTAGACATGGCCTATGTGGCCGCAGGAAGATTTGATGGTTATTGGCAAAGAGGTATTAATTACTGGGATATAGCAGCCGGTATAATATTAGTGAGGGAATCAGGCGGCTTCGTAGACAGCCTTAATGGTGATGATTATATGCAAAAAAAAATAGATATTGTCGCAACGAATTCAAAAATACATAAAGAATTAAAGGGTTTATTGTAAAAATTCATTGAGCATTTTATAATATTGCTATAAAAATCTTTCCATGAAAAAGAAAATTCACCCGAACTATCATAAAATTAACGTGGTAATGACAGACGGCTCAAAATTTGAAACAATGTCTACCTGGGGCAAAGAAGGTGATACTTTAAAACTGGATATTGATCCAAAATCACATGCTGCATGGACAGGTGGAAGTCAAAAAATTTTAGATAAAGGAAGAGTTAGTAAATATAATAAAAAATTCAGTAACTTAAGAAAACAAAAAAACTAAAATTATGTCAGACGGACCATTTATGCCAAAAGCAACAGCTGTTTGGCTTGTGCAAAACACAACGCTTAGTTTTAAACAAATTGCAAATTTTTGTAGGTTACATGAATTAGAAATAAAAGGGATTGCAGATGGCGATGTTGCAAAAGGAATTAAGGCTTATAATCCAATTTTGGCCGGTCAATTAACGCGTGAAGAAATTGATGTATGTTCTAAAGATCAGCAAAGACCTTTAAAATTAAATAAAAAAAATGAAGATGTTTTGGTTTCCCCAGAAAGAAAGAAAACTAAATATACTCCATTATCTAAAAGAAAAGATAGACCAGATTCAATACTATGGTTAGTTAAAAATTTTTCCCAACTTTCAGATGGACAAATTGCTAAGCTTGTTGGAAGTACAAAAGGCACGGTGTCATTAATTAGAAAAAGAACATACTGGAACTTATCGACTTTGACTCCAAAAGATCCTGTTATTTTAGGCCTTTGTAGCCAATTACAATTTGAAAAAGCGGTAGGAAAAGCCGACAGAAGAGTGGCCAGAGAAAAGAAATTAAAGGAAAAAGAAAAAAAGGCTGAGGCTAAAGTAGAAGAAGAAAAAAAGGCTGAAGCTAATATAGAAGAAGAAACTAAGACTGAAGAAACCAAAGTAGAAGAGAACAGTGAACAAGAACAGTAAAGATCCAATTGTTGGAGTAATAATGGGCAGTAAATCTGATTGGGAAATCATGAAAAACTGCTGTGATACTTTAAAGCTTTTAAAAATTAAATTTGATGCCAGAGTTATTTCGGCTCATAGAACACCTAGAAGGTTAGAGAAATTTATAAGTTATGCTGAAAGAAATAATTATGAGGTTATTATTGCGGCTGCAGGAGGTGCTGCTCACCTTGCAGGTGTAACAGCTTCATTAACAACGATCCCAATATTAGGTGTGCCAATGACAAGTATAACTAAAGGGATAGACAGTCTTCTTTCAACTGTCCAGATGCCTGCCGGTGTACCTGTTGCAACTTTAGCTATTGGAAAGCCCGGGGCAATTAATGCTGCTTTATTTTCAGCACACATTTTAAGTATTAAATATCCAAAAATTAAGCAAAATTTAAAAAAATATCGTTCTAATTTTGAGAACAAAGTTCCTCAAAGACCTTACTAAATCTTTATAGACAATTCCTTTTTGGCATGCTAACTACGCTTAAAAAAATGGAGGACTTATTAAAATAGACGTAAAAGATAATAACGTTGAACAAGCGATTAGAATTCTTAAAAGAAAACTTCAAAAAGAGGGTTTTTTTAAAATTATGAAAATGAAGAGTACTTATGAAAAGCCTTCAGAAAAAAAGAAGCGAATAAAACTTGAAAATATTAAAAGGGCAAAAAAATTTCAACGTCTAAGAAATAGGCTGTAGGCTTCCATATACAAAATAGAAAAGAGAGTGTTATGTCTTCAGGAAGAGTAAAATGGTTTAATGCTAAAAAAGGTTATGGATTTATTAAAGATAATGATAGTGAGAAAGATGTTTTTTTGCATATAACGACTCTGGAAAAATCAAAATTAAGAGTCCTTAAAGAAAACCAAGAAATACAATTTGAAATAAAAGAGGAAAAGGGTAAGTTGCAAGCGGTCAACCTAAAGCGTATAAAAGAATAATTATCGCGGGGTGGAGCAGTCTGGTAGCTCGTCAGGCTCATAACCTGAAGGTCGTAGGTTCAAATCCTACCCCCGCAACCAAAGTTACTTTTTTATAAAATTGTCCCACACATCCGAAAGCATTTTACTAAAATGTTTAGCAAAGCGACTTGAGTCAAACACGGAAGAACGCATTGCTTGTTGTCTTAGGTTCGTTCTAATCTTTGAAAGATTATCTAGATCAGATGAAAAATATATAGCCTTTTTGAGATAATCATCTTTATTATCTGCTATCCAATCTTTCATGTTTAAATTTGAATTTATACTTTCTCCAAAATGAAATAGATATCTGTCTCCCTTAAGTGTAAGAACTGGAACACCCATCCAAACAGATTCACAGGTACTAGTATTTCCCTGGAAAGGAAATGGATCAAGTGAAATATCAACACGACCGTATGTTTCCAAAACTTCTTTTCTAGTTTTTGATTTTCCTTCTAAAATCAGACGATCATAGCTTATATTAAATTTTTTAAATTTATTTAAAACACATTCAAAAATATCTTTGTTTGAAAGTTCTCGGGTTTTCAATAAAAGTTTTGAATTGTTAATAGATAATAAGATTTTTGACCATAAAGAAATAACTTCGTCATTTATTTTTGCAAATTGATTAAAACTTCCAAAAGTAATAAAATTATTTTTTTTTGCAGGCAAATCTAATACTTTCAATTCAAACTTTGGCATTGTAAGGCATTGAGATATTTCTGGTAGTCTCAATATCTTTTCGACATAATATTTTTCTTCTTGTTTTGGTGTTAGGTGCGGGCTCCCAATAAAATAATCTATTTCTGAAATTCCTGATGAACCCTGCCCCAACCAAGTTATTTGAATAGGTGCGGCTTTGTAGAAAAAAATAGGCAACCTATTTTTAGCTGAATGTCCCTGCATATCTATCAATATATGAATTTTATCATCAAGAATTTGATTTATAACCTCTTTGTCTGATTTTTTTTGAATTGAATTCCATTTAGAAAATAAGTTTTTAAAATTATTCGAAAGCTTATCTTTTCGATCATTAGTGGAATAGGCTACTAATTCAAAATTTTTTTTTAAATCTCTAAGCGTGCTTAAAGTAAAATGACCACCCGGATGTTCTCCAAAATCAGCAGATACACACCCTATTTTAAGTTTTTTGGGATTTTTATCATAATTATAATTTAAATTTAAATTTTTTAAGTTTTTGCAATTTTCTCTAAATTTTTTTGCCCATGATAAATAAAGTTTTTGATCTAAATTATTTTTAAAATTTAAATTAAATAAAAGATTGCTGTAAGCTATGGCGTAATCTGGTCTTAATTCTATTCCTTTGACGTATTTATCATTTGCATCATCAAATCTTCCTGATTGGCTCAGTAAATTTCCATAATTATTGCAAACTAAAGATAGATTTTTTATTGCTTCTGAAAAATTTTTTTTAAACAATATAGCTTTCTCAAATTTTTCAATTGCTTCTTCATATTTTTTTAATTTTTCTAGGGCAACACCTAAATTATTATATGCTTCAGCATAATTTGGTTTGAGCTTAATTGACTTTTCGTACTGCTCGATAGCAAGAATAAGATGATTTTCTTCGGCCAAAATAGCCCCAAGAATATTATGTAGAATCGAGGAAAGTGGAAATTTTGAGGTCTGCTTTTCAATTTCTTTTTTAGCTTTTTCTAATTTTTTCGAATTAAAAAGATCTAAGATCAATTTAATCTGTTTATTATCAGGTTCGTTTTGTTTATTTTTAATCAAGTTTTATAGTAAATTTTTTACTTTCAAATTCTATTTTCATATGATTATTTATGAACATGAATACATTAGCAGAAAAATTAGCAGATGCATGGATAAAAAAAGACTTAATAGATGTTAAACCGGAACACTTTCCAAAGAGCAGAAAAGATTCACATTTAATACAAGAACAGTTTCATAAGGTTCTAAAGAAAAAAACTGTAGGCTGGAAAATTGGTATGGTAACTAAAAAATTACAAGATGGTGCAAAAGTTGATGGCCCTATGATTGGAAAAATTATAGATGAAACCGTTTTGATTAATCCTTTAAAAATTCAGTATAGCAAAGTTCCTCACTGCATTCTTGAATGTGAATTTGCTTTGAAATTCTTGGAAGATACTAAAATGATTCCTGGTGTTGAAAATAAAAAAGATAATTATGAAGTTTTCATTTCTCTAGAATTAGTTTCAACACGTATTAAACCTGATTCTAAAAAAAATTTAAATAGCCAAGAACTAATGTTTTTGAATGTTGCAGATAATGGTGGGGCTGGAGCTATTGTTGTTGGAGATAAAATTCAAAATCTTGATGGTATTAATTTAAATTCAATAGAGGTTGAGGTTGATCTAAATGGAAAAGTAACCGGCGCCTGGGAAAAAAGAGCCCCTCCAATGGAATCTATTAAATGCATTATCAATGAATTTAAAGATAATCCCGTTACTTTTAAAAAGGGAGACTGGTTTATGACCGGATCTATAATTCAACCGATGAAAATAAGCAAAGGCGATAAAATTAAAGTTGATTTTAAAACTCTAGGAAAAATAAACTTAGAGTTTATTTAGATCTATTTGAAATTAATTGAAATATTTTTTTAGGAGATTTTCTAAATAATCTTTCTTAAATGTTATATCACATCTTTTTAATGAATCATTTATTGCTGATGTGTTTATATTCCAATTTTTTTCACCTTTTGATATCATATTATATTTAGCTTTAGTTTGAGTTATATTTTCTAAAATTTTTACAATATGAAAAGCTGTACTCATTTTTGGATTTGCTATATTAATAATTTGATTTGTTATTTTCTTATTAATTGATAGGAAATCGATCAAAATTTTCACTACATCTTCTATATCAATAATACTTCTATTAGCATCAGCCCACAAATCAAATTTCTCTTTTTTTTTAATTTTATCAAAAAAAAAATTTACCAAAGTGTTAGTGTTTGTGCTTTTTCCTACAACCTCAGACAATCTTATAATTAAAAACTTTTTAAAATTTTTTTTAATAAAATTTTCAATATCTAGTTTGTGTTGTATATAAAAATTTTTATTTCGTGAGGGGTCGTCAATTGAACAGGTGCTAAAGTATAATAGTGTCCCATCTTCTTCGATTGTTTTGCTAAATTGATTTAATCTATTTTTGTCTTTGATAAACAATTCTTTTTCTTCACACAGTGAGTTTGATACACCCGCGGCATAAGCATAAACACCAAGTTGACTAAAAAATTCCTCATACTTAATAAAATTTTTTGCAATAAAACCTGATCCTACGATTGAGTTTTGATTTTTTTTAACCATTAAAAGAATATATTCTAAATTTTAAATCTTGATTTTTTGCTATCAATTAAAAAAGCCTTGACTGTATCTTTGGTCAACTGATCAAATGACCTTCCAAAACTAGAAACTTTTTCTATCACCTTTGGTGGCATAGTTATAATTTGACAGCCTAACTGCTGAGCCTGTGTATAATTGTAGGGCTCTCTTGTACTGGCCCATAAGATCTCAACTTTATTCTTAGCCCTTGTAATTTGGACCGCTTTTTTAACAATTGGAACAGGGTCTTTACCCACATCGGCCATACGACCTGAAAAAATTGAAATTATAGACTTGGTTTTATTATTAAGACATCTATTTATTTTTTTGACCTGTGCAAAAGTATACACCGCGGTAATATTAAGCTTAATTTTCTTTTTATTTAATTTTTTAATTAGTTGCCCAGTAAATTTTCCTTTGCTGTTTATGACAGGAATTTTCACATAAATATTTTTTCCCCAGGAATTTATTTTTAAAGCTTGTTTTTCCATTTCGTTAAAATTATCCGCAAAAACCTCTAGAGAAATTGGTTTCTTTTTGCAAATTTTTAAAAGAAGTTTTGAATATTTTTCATAACTCTTTGCTCCCGCTTTTCTCATCAAGCTTGGATTGGTAGTAAAACCATTAACAATCGATTTTTTATTAAATTTTTTTATTGTTTTGCTGTCAGCGATATCACAAAATATTTTTGTTTTAGACATATTTAAATACTTTTGACAATATCTTCTGTCATTTTTTTAGCATCAGCGAACAACATAAGAGTATTATCTCTATAAAAAAGTTCGTTATCAACTCCTGCGTATCCTGGTGACAAGCTTCTTTTTACAAATAAAACAGATTTACATTTTTCTACGTCTAAAACTGGCATTCCATAAATAGGGCTTTTAGGATCAGTTTTAGCTACAGGATTTGTTACATCGTTAGCACCTATTACAAATGCAACATCGGTGTTTGCAAAATCATTGTTAATATCGTCTAGTTCAAAAACTTCATCGTAAGGAACATTCGCTTCAGCTAACAAAACATTCATGTGCCCAGGCATTCTTCCAGCTACTGGATGTACTGCATAAGAAACTTTAATGTCATTTTTCTTCAAAGCATCTACCATTTCTCTTAATGCATGCTGAGCTTGTGCAACAGCCATACCGTATCCAGGAACTATAATTACTGAAGAGGCATTTTTTAGTAAGAAGGCTGCATCTTCAGCATTACCACTCTTAACTGGTTTTTGATCTTTTTTCTGTTTTTCACCAGTACTTGTCTCTCCTCCAAATCCACCAAGTATGACACTGAAAAATGATCTATTCATTCCTTTACACATTATGTACGATAATATTGCTCCTGAAGATCCAACCAAGGCGCCAGTTATAATTAATGCAGTATTTTCTAAAGTAAATCCAATTCCAGCAGCAGCCCAACCAGAGTATGAGTTAAGCATAGAGATAACTACTGGCATATCTGCTCCACCAATTGGAATAATTAATAAAACTCCAATTATGAATGATATTGCGATCATGCCCCAAAAGAAACTTTCCGATTGAGTTGTGCATAAATAATAAATTAATGCCAAAATTGATATTCCTAGTAATAAGTTAACAAAATGCTGTCCTATAAAAGTTATTGGTGAACCTGACATTATTCCTCGTAGTTTTAAGAAGGCTATTATTGATCCTGAAAAAGTAATTGCTCCTACCGCAGCACCAATTGACATCTCAATTAAACTTGCAAGTTTAATATTACCTGGTGATCCTAGATTAAAAGCTTGAGGATTCAAAAAAGCTGATACGGCTACAAAAACTGCTGCAAGACCTACAAGACTGTGAAAACCAGCTACTAACTCTGGCATTGCAGTCATGGGTATTTTAAATGCAATAAAAGCACCTATTGCTCCTCCAATGACTAAAAATAGCAACACGTAAATTATTGCATTTGAAAAATTACCTACTGTTAAAAATGTAACAGTAATAGCAATTATCATTCCTAAAATTCCAAAGAAATTACCCTGCCTAGATGTTTCTGGGGAAGACAAGCCTCTCAGCGCAAGAATAAAAAGTATTCCTGAAATTAAATAAAATATTGCCGACAAATTAGCTGATATCATTTTTTATCTTTTTTCTTTTTTTTGTACATTTGAAGCATTCTTTGGGTAACTAAAAAACCACCAAATATATTAACAGCCGCCAAAATGATTGCCAGAAAACCAAAAATATTCGATGTTTCAAAAATATTGTTAGACGAGCTTGCTAAGGCTGCTATTATTGCACCGACAATGATCACTGAGGATATTGCATTAGTTACTGACATTAAAGGTGTATGCAAAGATGGTGTCACACTCCAAACAACATAATATCCAATAAAAATTGCTAAAATAAAAATGCTAAATCTGAATATAAATGGATCAATTTCCATATCAATTGCTTCCTTTTATTAAAGTGTTTTTAATTATTTCATCTTCTTTATTTATAAAAAACTGTTTTTTTTCTTTACTGTATAAATTTCTAACAAAGCTAAATATATTTTTAGCATACAAATTTGATGCAGTAAGAGGTAATTTGTTCATAACATTGCCTATTCCAATTATTTTAACTCCTTTTTTAACAACTATTTTATCTGTTTCAGAATAAGCGGCATTTCCTCCTTGTGTAACAGCTAAGTCAAAAACGACTGATCCTGATTTCATATTATCAATCATTTTTTCATTAATAATTCTGGGTGCTGGCTTTCCGGGAATTAGAGCGGTACAAATAATAATATCACTTTTTGAAGCAGCATTTTCTAGCATTTGTGCTTGTTTCTTTTTAAAATCTTCCCCAGCTTCTTTGGCATAGCCACCCTTGGTTTCTAGATTCTCCGAACCTTCAACTGTTAAAAATTTTCCTCCTAAACTTTCAACTTGTTCTTTTGCTGTTAATCTAACATCTGTAGCTGAAACTATTGCTCCTAGTCTCTTGGCAGTAGCAATAGCTTGTAGTCCAGCTACTCCCGCACCAACGACTAATACTCTAGCTGCCGGAACAGTACCCGCAGCAGTCATCATCATGGGAACAGCTTTTTCATATTCGTAGATCGATTCTATAACCGCTCTATATCCCGCAAGGTTAGCTTGGGATGAAAGAACATCCATTGATTGTGCTCTTGTTATTCTAGGCAATAAATTTAAAGCAAAAATATTAATTTTACTTTTTAAATAAAAATTTTGGTGATTTTTTTTATCTTTTTCATAATTATAATCTGATACAATTAAATTTGAATTTTCTTTAATGTTTTTAAATTCTTCTTCGGTAGGTAATTTTACTTGGCATATTAAATTCGATTTAGAGAAAATTTCCTTTGAATCATTTAAAATTTGGGCCCCCTTATCTTTGTATTCTTGATCTTTATAGCCCAAACTTTCCCCATATCCTTTTTCCAAAAAAACATTTAGCCCTAAACCTTTTAAACTTTTGGAAGTATCGGGAGTAATGGAAATTCTTTTCTCTGGATTTTTTTCTTTTGTTGACCCTACATTCATGAAAAAAATTTAGCCTTGTCTAGCTTTGAACTTGGGTTTTTTCTTATTTATGACGTAAACTTTACCCCTTCTTCTAACCAATTTAGAATCAAGGTCTCTTTTTTTTAAGGATTTAAGTGAACTAGCAATTTTCATAATTATTAGCCTGGCAACGACCTACTCTCCCATATCTTAAGATAAAGTACCATCGGCGCTGAAGGGCTTGACTTCCGAGTTCGGAATGGGATCGGGTATGACCCCTTCGCAATAATCACCAGGCAACGATTTATAATATTTTTATTTAGGATTGTAAATAGCTGAAAAATAGCTTTGAGGAAGGATTTTGGTGGGCGTGATAAGAATCGAACTTATGACCTCTACGATGTCAACGTAGCGTTCTACCATTGAACTACACGCCCCGAGAGAAGCTTTACTTAAAGCCGTATTTTTTTAATGAATTTATAGAAATTAAAAAAATTGATTTTAAATTTTGAAAATTTGTAAATTTGTTAAAATTTTTATTTATATACCAAATCCAATATACATTTCTAAACTTATTACTTTGTAAAGAGTTTTTTGCAATTCTGTAATACATTAAAACATTTGGGCATTTAAAAGCCTTTCCAATTTTTTTTAAAATTTCACACTTGTATAAATAATCCTCACATATTTTTAATTTTTCAAATTTTGTTTGACCTATAATTGATCTTTGGATTATCACAGAACTCATAGCTATAGAGGTATTTTGAATGAATGAAGTAAAATTGAAATAAGAAGGAACGGATATTTTTTTTTTAAAAGATTTTTGACTATTTTTTTCAGTAAATGGAACATAGTCAGAATAGGTAAATTGATAGTTGTTTTTTTCCATAAAATCTATTTGATCTTTTAATTTGTTTTCGCTCCAATAATCATCTGAGTCTAAAAAAGCAATATACTTAGAAGAAGTTTTGTTAATTACATGATTTCTGCAAAATCCTGGTCCTTCTTTTTTATCCAAATTAATAATGCTTATATTGTCTATAGAGTTAAATTTATTTATTATAGACTTTGAGTTATCATTAGAATTATCATCAATTATATAAAGGTGCCATTTTTTAAATGTTTGATTAATGACTGAATTTATAGCGTTCTCCAAAAAATTACCTTTATTATAATTTGGCATGACAATATCTACTATGTTGTTTTCATGTCCCATATTTATCCTTGACCAATTATTTTTGACATTTCATTTAAAAAACTTTTTTTAGTTGGAAATTTATTAGACATCATTTTTTGTTGAATATCTTTATAATTATTCATAATAAATTTTATTTTATTTGATAACGACTCTGAATTTCTCTCTGAAATAAAAACTCCTTCTCTATTTCTTGTAACGTGAGATATTTCTGGAAAAATTATAACTGGTCGCAATCTTGATAAAGATTCATCTAAAGCTTGCGGATGGCCCTCGGTATAAGATGGTAAAATAAATACGTTGTGATCGTCATATATTTCAATAAGAGATTCGTGATATTTTTTAAAATGAACTATTTTTACTTTGTCATTTTCTAATTTTTTATCATAAAACTTTTCTGGGTTAATAATTGTAAAAGTAAAATTTAATTTTATTTCTTTAAGAACTTTTAAAAGAGAAAAAATGCCTTTTTCAATCCGAATTCTTCCCGCATATAAAAGTTTAATTTTTTTAAAATCTGATGATTTTCTATTGTTAAACCATTTTTCATTAAGTTGAGAGGGCGATACTAACTCCCCTTTTTTTCCTTTTAAAAGATGTGATCTACAAGCAATAAGTTTTGATTTCCAAGATATCAAGCTAAACATCATATGATAAATTATTGGTCCAAAATATTTTGAATAACATTTATATTCCTCGTACCCATCGCTTCTTAGATAAACAAAAACTTTTTTTCTAAGTAAAAATAACAATAAGCAGATTATAAAACTGTATGGAGATAAAGAAATAACCAAATATTTTTTATAGAGGTTGGCAGTTTTAATTATGTTTAAAATATAAGAAATCATTCCTCCAGAAATAACAATATTGTTTAAATTTATTTTGTGAGATGTTCTTGGAAATTTTGATTTTCTAACAAAAAGCTCTACTTGAAAATCCTCACTTAAACCTTCGGGTATTGACTTCATATCAACGTTATCACAAAAACAATTTTTTCCATCAAATTGAGTTTTTTCATTGGTAACTATTGCCAAATTTTCTTTTTTCATAACAATTTATAAAATTTATGTAAGACTTATTATTTTTTTGGTTATTGTTTCTGGCAGTAATAATAGTAAAAAAAGCTTAATTTTGTTTATATTGTTTGGATATTTCATTATTTTCAAAAGTACTGAAAAACCTCTTTCTGTTTTAACAAGAATAAGATTGGAGTAAAATCTTTCCCATTCCTCAAATACTCCTAAATTTTTTTTTCCTCCAAACATATTTTTAGAAATTAATTCTTTATACCACGCACTGAATTGAACTGATTTTTCTTTAAAATATTTTTCTTGCATTTGATTTTCATGCTGTCTGTAAATTCCAACAACTTCTTGTACCCCTGCAAATTTATATTTTAAAGAAAATCTTAATACAAAATCTAGATCTGCTAAAAAGTTATATTGTGTTTTAAAAATTTTAGCCTTATTTAAAAATTTCTTTCTTAGCATAATTGTTAGTAGACCAACTTTATAATCTTTTAAAAGATCTTTTGTAATATAACCTTCCGGAAGTTTTCCTGCTGTGATTAACTGTTTTTTTCTGAAAAAACTATTTTCATTTATTTTAAAAAACTTTCCATATACTAACCCAACATTTGGATCGCTAAATTTTTTTATTTGTAACGATAATTTGTTTGGAAACCAAATATCATCTTGATCTAAAAAAGCTATAAATTCTCCTTTTGCCTTTTTAATTGCTGAATTTCTGGATTCGTATAAACTTACTTTTTTTTTTCTAAAATAATACTTTAATCTTTTATCTTTAAAACTTTTAAAAATTTGCTCACTAGCATCTTTTGAATTATTATCCCAAAATATTAATTCCCATTTTTTATATTTTTGCTTTACAACGCTTTCGATGGCCTCTTTTAAAAAAGCCTCTCCGTTGTGACAATTCATTATTACAGAAACAAGACCCTTTGATTTCATATAAAATTAGTTGTTTATCTTAAAAAATAATATTAATTTGGAGGATATTCAGTTTTACCTATTATTAAATCTACTAAAGATAATAGAAGTATTTGATGGACATTCTCTATATGATTATAAGCTTTACTATCAACCCAAAAGTTAATGTCTCCAAGTTTTTTTAATTTGTTGCTCTCATCATTCCCAGTAAACGTAATAATTTTTTTAATTTTTTTCTTCCTTGCCTCTTTTGCTGCATTAATCATATTTGGAGAATTGCCCCCTGCAGAAATTAATATTAAAGAATCTCCTTCATCAGAATAAAAATTTATTGCTTGCTCAACCCATCTCTCATAACCAAAATCATTAGAAAAGCAGGTAATTAAGTCTGATTCATTATAATTGGTACATCTAACTTTGGCATTTTTAGTTAAATCTACACTGAAGTGACTTGCTATCGCTGCACTTCCACCGTTGCCAAATATCATTGTTTTTTTTCCTTGTGAGTGGGTTTCTTTTAAAATTTCTTTAACTTTCACAAGATCTTCCAGGTACTTTTCGTTGCTCAACAATTCATTTAGACTACTAAAATATTTTTTTAAGAATTTTATATCTGACATTATTATTTTAACTTACCTTCCTTTCTCATTTTGTCCCTTATTTTTGTTGCGGAAATTTCTTGAATTTCCTTCGGTAAAGCGACTTCTTCAATCTTATAACCTACACCCCTACCATAACAGATATTGGTTATATTAGGCACCAAAGAAATTTTAATACGATTTTTAAAGTCCTTTAGAGCATTTTCTATATTATTTTTAACTGTCTCAAAGTCAAAGGGATTGTCACCAACTCCTTTCACATCTCTAACCATAATATTTACTTGTCCTGTTTTTTTAATTATTTCTTCAAACAAAGCTTGGTGGCCATCGTGCCATGGCTGCCATCTACCTAACATTTGAGCCGTTGGTTTTCTATTGTCCCATTTATAAGGGATTATTTGATCTGCTATTTTTATTGACCAAATTTCAGAATTTTTTTCTGTTACTCTTGAATCATATTTTTCAGGTTTAACAAAAATTTTATTTGTATCCTCAAATCTACCTTTTTCGATTGTATCTACCCAAATGATAAAATCCGGGTTAAATAACTCTCTTGCTTTTGGAGTGGGACAAACAAAATCTGCTACAACATCAAAACCATCTTGTTTAAATTTTTCAGCTTTTTCAGCCATTCTCTTTGCTTGTCTTTTTCTGCCTTCATCAGAAAAATCCCAATCATTCGCTTCTTTTCTTACCTCGTCAGCATTAAGCCATTTTGCTTTTAAAAGTGGTACCAATTTAGATGCAAGCGTAGTTTTGCCAGCACCGGGCAAACCCATTATTAATATTTTCTTTTTTTTCACTGATTTTTACAAGTTAACGGTAGACAGAACAATTCGATAGAAAACTTTTATACAACATTTGTTTCTAAGAAACCTTAGAACTACTAACTAATTTAGTTTTATATAAATGGTATGCTGATTCTATAAGTAAAGAAAATAAAAATGTGGACAATAGACTAGATGCGAAGAATGGAATTGCTAAAGTATAACAAGTTACAAGGCCCGCTACACTGTATCCATAAGCTCCAGTTGACCAAACTCCAAAATTAGTCACGACAAAAAATATAACTGCACCGGTCAGCGCACCTGGTATTCTTAGTTTAATACTATTTTTAAAGAAAATAGGAAGAAAACCGATTAAAAAAACGCTACCCCAAGTCCAGTGGGTTAAACTATGATAACCAATAAAAAAGTCTGTTATGGCAAAAGAAAGTATTAACAAAGGTATATATCTTAAACCAAGAATAGCTGGCACATAAAAACTCAAAGCTAATAAACTAGTAAAATTCCATGGATGAGGAATAAATCTACTTGCCGCTAAGGCAACAAAAATACCTACAAATATTTTTAAATAGTTCATAATCATGATTTTATGTAATAGAATAGAAAAAAACAAGTTTTAATATTTTCTACTAACTCCAAATTCAACTTCTCTACCCTCCTGTGCATATCCATGTGGACGTTGGTAAGATTCGTCAAATAAGTTATTGATATTAAAAGACCATTGGTAATTTTGAGATTTTTTTAACAGAGATATATCTGCCATATCCGTTGAATCCATAAGTATTGTCGTATAATTGGAGTTGTGTGTATCCCAGTGTTTTCCGTAGTGTTGATATTTAGCACGAAATTTAATAGGACCAAGGTAATTGGTAGAAACATCCTTTTCATATCTAAGGCCGTAAGTTTTTTCTGGCCTTCTTAATTGATCTGCTCCATTTGTCTTTTTGCTAGAGAGCGAAGTGCTGAAAAAAGATAACTTTTGACTTTCTCCTTGCCAATCTATACTCGATTCTATACCTGACTGATTTAAATCAGTTTTGGTTGCATCATTAACATACTGATTATTTTTGTACTCAACATGATTGAATATGTTTGATTTAAATGCTGTAAGAGAAACTGAAAGGTTTTCAAAAATTTTATATTCTCCAAAAATTTCATTTGATTCACTTTTCTCTGGATCTAAATTTAAATTCCCAGAATATCCATAATTATCTGTTCCATGTAGTTCGTATAATGATGGATTTCTCAAACCTGTTGAATGCGTGAGACCAAATTTAAACTTATCAATAAGCTGTGTAATATTTATTTTTCGGGTATTATTTAAACCAGTAGTTTTATGTTCATCTGATCTTCCGTAAAGAGCTATCGTTGTATTTTCGAAAGGTTTAAATCCTATATTAGAAAAAACACTTGTATTATTAACATTGCCTTTTGTAGAAGCAGAATATGATCCTCTGTTTTGGAATTCACCCCAGTCGTGTTTGAACTCTCCTCCAAGACCAAAAGAAAAGTTGTTGCCAAATTGCATCTTTCTTTCGGCTCTGGCTACAAGAGCATTGCTCAAATATTCATCGATAACTCCAGCTTCATCGTATTCTCTATCATACTGATGAAAGTGAAAAGTTACATAATCCTTCAAATCTTTTTGGTGGCGATCAAAACCAAATTGTGCAGCATACATTAAATTATCACCTTCATATCCATTTTCTGCAGTAGAAGAACTGTCGTACTCTGCAATTGTTTGTCTGCCATATACTGTTGATCTAAATTTAATATTATCACTTAACCACTTCTCGGCATTAAAATTTCCACTGAAATTTTTTACTTTATCAGATTCTAAACCGTCTTGGATTGCGCTGTCGGTCTCACTATCGACTAAACCACCTTTAAAATTAACGATCCAATCATCATTTGTTATCTTTGTATAGTTTCCACTGACAGTTTTGTTCTTGTTATTTTTTCCACTAATTTCAAAACTATTTTTGAAATCTCCGGCTGTAATAAAATTCACAGCCCCACCTATTGCGCTCGGCCCAAAATGTGCACCATTTGGTCCAATATACACTTCGACTTGATGTATGGTCTGTACAAAATCTACACCAAAATCATGTAGGCCTTGTGTTGTGGATTGGTCATTGATCGGAATACCATTTAGTAAAACAAGTGTATGATTTGAGTTTGTGCCTCTGGCAAAAATAGATGTCTGCTGCCCTTTTGGTCCTGATTGAGTTACATTTAAACCAGGTATCATTTCTAATACTTCGTTTATATCATTGGCACCATACTCTTTAATTTCTCTTGAAGTAATAATATGACTTTTTAAACCATTTTTTGAGAATTCAGATGTATTTGGAACATCTTTTATTATTTTAATACAAGGTATGTCACTTTTGTTATCCCACTCACATTTAATTGAATTTTTTGCCGTCTCTACAGAAAATGCTTTATTAAAAAATAAAAGCATAATTATAGTAAAAAAAGATATTTTTAAATTTTTTCGCATGTGGCTCTCCTATTTTAAAGTTTTAACTTTAACATTTATTGCCACTGCTAATTTTAAATTGTAGAACTAGACTTTTCCTGGCCATCATTCAACAGCGGACTATACTGGGTGGCGCTCCGACTTTAACGGTTGCAGGAACAGCAAGTGAATTTCACACTTATTTCCCACCAAGCTTTTCAGTACATTTTGTTAATAAATTATTATCTTTTATTTGTCAATTAAAGATCATCCTGATTTCTCTGATCTTTTAACTTGTCTCCAGGTAAAGGGACATCGATACAATAAGGATTTTCAACTGTTTTAAAATCTACTGCTCCATGTGGATCAGCATCAGGCTTGGGCATATATCTTTCAAGATATTCTGCTTTTAAATTTTTATATAATTTATTTCCCTCCTCATCATTTTTTTCAGCTCTTTCTATTTCTTTCCATCTGTTTTTTGGGAATTTTACATACAATGCAAAACATTTCTTGATTTCTTCTATTTCATGAGGCGGGTATTGTGGCATATTTAATTGACTTTCGGCTGTTAAACATTTTGTTATTGTTTCTGGTTTTATAAGGCCCAAATCTTCACACATTTTTCTAAGTGGAGTACCGTGAAATGGAACAAAGGCATATATATTTGCATTGTCAGCATCGATATGCCTGTTCAGTTCTATTGTATCAAAAGCTAATTTTTTTGTCTCAGTGGGAAAACCTGTAATATTATTAACACTAAAAGAAATATTATATTTTTTAGGAATTTTTAATTTTTCCAATATATCTTTATTTTTCCACCTTCTATCTAAAATTTTTTTTCTAAACTCCTCATTTCCATGCTCTACTCCAAAAGAAATTCTATGTAGACCTACTTTTTTTAGTTTTTTCATATTATCATCATTAACGGTCTCTGGTCTTGTTTGCATCCAAAATGGCAAGCGAATATCTGAATACATTTCGCAAAACTCATCGAGCTCATTATTGCTCATACCAAGAAAAGTATCGGCCCAAAAATAGTTGTATTCAACTTTATGAACATCTTTAAAATATTTTAATTCTTTGTAAACTAAATCCATTTTCTTTTTTCTATAAAAGTTTGTACCTAAGCCTTTATAAAGTTTCATTTGATCAGGAGAATTGCAAAATCTGCACGTAAAAGGGCAGCCCCTTATTGTTTCAACAGGTAACATTTTATAAACTTTACCTGACATAGGTCTATAAAGTCTTTGTTCTTCGAAAAGTGAAATATCTAATAAAGGGTTTTCGTTTATATTTACAGGTTTTGAAATTGAGTTTTTTTTAACTACTTTGCCATCAACTTTTACCCATAAGTTTGTAACGTCTGTGTAATCCTGTTTTTTTTCAATTCTATCACACAGATCTATTAATGCATTTTCTCCCTCACCTACACATACTAAATCTACCAATTCTTCTTTGATGCAAATTTCTGGAGCAAAAGTTGCAAAAACACCTCCGGCAATTACAGGAATTTTATTTTTTTTCTTATAATCTTTCATTTCATTTAATACTTTAATTCCAAGTTCCCACATGTCTTCTGTTGATGAAATGGCAATTAGGTTAGGTTTGAATTCTTTAATTTGTTTTTGTAAATCAGCTTTCCAATCTGAATTTTTTAAACGTATACCTTTTTCTTCCATTTTATAAGGAACGACATTTAATCTTTCCATTTTGCTTCCGTCTGAGTCAATACCGTAATCAAGGGAATAATATGTGGTATCAAATATTTGGGACTTATGACCATTTTTTTTGAGGATAGCAGAAAACATTGCTATTGCTGGCGGCAGCATATTCATGCCGTAAGTGTTCGGATAAATAAATAATACTTTAATTCCCATTTTTAAAACTACTAAAAATTTCTAATCTTTCATTATTAACTTCATTAAATCCATTAATTAAAGCCGTTTTTAATTTTAAAAACTCGCCTTGATAATTAATAAGCTTAATTTTATCATTTTTTAACTCAATAAGTAAATTTTTTAAAGACAGTAAATCATGGGATTCCAAGTACTTATGTTTATCTTGAAAAATATCCAAATAATTATCAGCTAAATTTAGTTCACTTTCTAAAGTAAAGGCAATACTTCCTTTTAAAATTGCATTGTATGCTGCGCCAGTAGCCATAAAAACTGAAAAATAACATTTATCCAATAACTCATCAACGCTTTTGTCTGAAATTGATATGTTGTTGGATAATAAATTCGAATTTGTTTCAAGAATTTTACTTACACTAAAGTTTGGATGGGGCTTGATTACAAGTTCATAATCTGTTTTGGACAACATTTTTCCTAAAATAAAAATTTTATTAATTAATTCTCTAGATGAGTCTTTAATCTGTGAAAGCGGAAATAAAATTTTATTAATATCTTTTTTGCTTTCAGAGCGGTTGGGGCCTGATAATATGTTGTGATATCTTAATGCAGGTCCATTTATAATTTTTTTGGATGGTGTACCTTGAGAAGTAAGAAAATTTTTAGAAATATTTCCACTTGAAATAACAAAATCTGGTTTAAAACTACTGTTCCACTCTGTTTCCAAACTATGCCAAGCAGTAAACTCTTTGCTAGATAAAGTATGATGATAACCATAAACAATTTTCTTTTTAATATTTAAATTTCTAATTGAAGCAATCAATGCGTGTTCGAATACCATATTCTCATAATGATCAATACAGATTAGTGAACTACAATTTTGTGCCCATTTTTTTATTGCAGGACGATAAAGCCAAAATTTTAAATGTGAAATCGAGTCTACCTGGTACTTAAGAGATTCTCTTTTTAATAAATCTTGTAGATTTATATCTCTATAATTTTTGCATGTTTCTATAATTTTTTTGGACTTAAAAAAATTAGAAATAGCAATTTTTAAATCATTTAAAGATATAAATTCTTCAACTATAAATCCAGATTGTTTTTTTAGAATTTTAAAAACTTTTATTCTATCTTTCCAAAAATTATTGAACCATGTCAAATAGTAGACTTTCAATTTTTTTTTTTTAAAAAAATCTTGTAAAAAAGGAAAATATCTACTTGTTAATAAATTGCTTTTTTTTAAAGCACTTATATTAGTGAAATTATGTAATAAAATTACTTCGCCTGAAGGTTTTTGATTTTTGCGATTAAATATTTTGGAAATTAACATCCAAGAAAAAATACTTATTATCGAAAAAATAAAATTTAAAACAATTTTAAATTTATAAACTGCTAAAGAAATTAGGTAATTTTTTTTACTCAATAAATGTGTTTCAATATTATTTTCAGACAAAAATTTATTTAAAGTTCTTGCTAAAAACATATCATCACAAACAACTAAAAGCTCATCAAATTTTTTTGATTTTATAATTTTATTTACTGCAAGTATCTGGCATATAAATAAATAAAAATCTGAACTCAAATTATTTTTTGAAGACAAGTCTGTCATCCACCAATAAATGCTATCTTTATGCAGCTCTCTTTGGTCTTCAGTCCATTTAATATAATTTTTTAAATCTTCTTCGAAAATCTTGTGAATATCATTATTAATTTTAATTCTTTTTCCTTTTATTTTTTTTTCAGCTTTTTCTAAATTGAAAAAAGATTTACCTAAAAAAATCCAATCTTTTGACCAAGAAATATTTTTTTTAAAAAAACAGATCTTTACTTTCATTTTGTTATTTAGGAGTTATTCCCCGCCAGCAATGGTAAGAGTTTCACCAGTTATATATGAGTTATTTTCAGATGATAAATTGTATATGAATTTTACAATTTCATGAATTGTTGCCATTCTGCCAATAGGTATAAGTTTAATTCTTTTTTTCAAATTTTTTCCTTTAATTTTTTTATGAATTTTAGTATCTGCCACTCCAACTCTAACATTGTTTATTAATATATTTTGTTTTGCTAAGTTTTTATAAATTGAAGGTATAAATTCTAACGAATGTTTTGCAAATGAGTAACAAAAAGTATTTTCACCACCTCCATATTTAACACCAATGCTTCCACAATTAAGAATTCTACCCCATCGTTTTTTAATCATCGACTGAAGCAAATTCCTTTGTATGAGGATAGGAATCACGCTATTTACTTTTAAGGAGTCTAAGAGATCATTTATTTTCATATTTTTAAAACTTTTATTATTTATATATCCAACTAAATTAACAACCGAGTCATAATCATTTTTAGAAAAAATTTTTAAATTTTTATCAATTGAAGATTTAGTTTTTAAAAAATTTAATTTAATTAATTTTATATTTTTTTCTTTTAATTTCTTTTTAAAATCTAAATTATTACCCGAATGATGAATGGTTGCCTGCCAATTATTTTTTATAAATAATTTTGCAAGCTCTATCCCAATATCAGAGCTTCCTCCAAGAATTAAAACTTTTTTAACTTTTTTATTCATTGCTAAATTTAGTTAAAATAGGTTGAATTTTTTTTGCCCATAAATGTTCCATCTACATCACATACATTGCATGGAGAAAAATTTCTATTAGAATTATTTAACATTTTCCTTATTCCCATTGATTTTTTACTAAACCAAATGTCTATTAGTTTATTTTTATTTAGATTGCCTAATATAACTTTCTTGCCCCAATCGTGCGGACACATCAAAACGTCTCCTTGATAATCTAAAAAAAAAGTATACGAGGGGATGTAACAAGGATTTTTCAGAGGATTTTTCAAATTTTCAATTTTATATTCAGCATTTTGCATTGAGCCTGACCTATTGCTTAATGTTATACCAAAGTCTTGGTCTTCGGAAAGATATCTGTGCCTAATAATATATTGTTTTTTATTAAGGTTTGCTTTTATACAAAGTTCTTCTAATTTTTTTGTTTCTTCTTTTCCATCATAGGCGCTTATTAAAATTTTATTTAACCCACTAGAAAAAAGTTTTTTTAATCTACCTAAATCTAATGGATCTCCATTAGTTACAATTTCAATATTAGACTGGGGAACATTATTTCTAGCCATCGCTATGAGATTGAAAATATTTTTATCTAATAATGGCTCAACAAATCCGCTGTATCTTATAGTTCCCCTATAATTAAGTTCTTTTAGTTCAATACACATTTTTTCATGAAGTTTATTGTCAATGAATTCCTTTTTGTCTTCATAATTAGGATCGCTTCTTGGGCAAAAAGAACATTTTCTATTACATGTGCCGGACTCGCTTATCTCTATTTCTGTTGGCAAAGGCATTCTTTTGTCTTCATAATTAATGAATTGTAAGTTTCCCTCAACAGTTTTTGACTTATTTTTTATGTTTGTATCTATAAATTTTTTTTTTTCAGCCATAAATATTATTAAATTTTTCTATTTACCGCATGCACATCTTTTTTGGTATCAACTGCGATTGACTTCGTGCTCATTTTTAATCCCCTTAGTTTAACGCCTAGCTCCAAAAATCTTAAATATTCTAAATCTTCAATATTTTCTAATCTTGTTTTTTTCTTTTTTTTTGAAAATAAATGTAATTGTTTTTTTGGAAATGCATAAGCACACACTTGCCTCCATGCTTTCACCAGCTTGCCCTTTTTGTTTGAGGGTATTGGGGCTCTGGATGCATATAGTATGTGGCCGTCTTGCGAAACTACAACCTTGGGCACATTAAAATCTTTATATTTTTTTTTATCAAATATTTCACAGTAACCTGTGATTACATCTCTTGGGTATTTTTTTATCTCTTTAATTAATTTTTTTAAATCATTTGGGTTAAATAACGGCTCATCTCCCTGAACGTTTATATAGGTATCTGCTTTTATTTTTTTTGAAACCTCAAATACTCTATCGGTTCCTGTAAGACATTTTTTTGGTGTCATTATAACTTTAATTTCATTCGACAAACATTCTTCTTTAATTCGACTATCATCAGTAGCTACATAGACCAATTCTTTATCAACGGCTTTGATACACTGCCTGTATGTACGAACAATCATAGAGACACCCTTGAGCTTAATTAAAGGTTTGCCTGGTAGTCTAGAGGATTTGTATCTCGCAGGAATTATAACTATAAATTTCATTTAATATAAAATTTATATTGCATAGATTGAGTTTGAACCAATACTGTAAGTAGTTGGTGTTACAGCTAATAATGGTCTAGATCCAGAAGAACTAGAATAAAGATGTAGAAGTTCATCAATAATTTTAGTTCTTGAATCTTCAATTCCATATCCATCAAAACCCGCAAGCAATATCCTGTTGGCAGCTCCACTCGTGGCTATAGACAAGGCATAAACAAGCGTGAACAATCTTGGCATAATTGCTCCGTTTTTATTAAACTTAAAAGTATTCTGTTCTAAGCCAACTCCAAAATCTAGAATTTTTAGATTTTTAAACTCTTTTTTCAAAGCTCTATTAATTAACGTTTTTGGAACAGCGAGCGGGCATTTTAAATTTTTGTAGCTATCTGAGTTGGCAATAAGCTTTAATGGGTTGCAGGCAGCATAAATATCAATTAACTTTTTATCAATTTCAACATCGGTATTTACTGCAATTACATATGGTTTTTTAGATTTAATATACATTTCAATTTCGTTTTTATAATCTTTTGACTTTGGACCCGAAGCAACAAGTAACACCTCTTTTTTTCTGATATGATTTTGAGGAGACCATGATCCATTTTGAAGTTTAATATTTCTTTGAAATTCAGATCTAACCAGATCAACATTGTACTTGCTTCCACCGCTATCTTTGAGTTGATTTATAGCTGCCAAAATCTCAGCATCGTCAAAATGAGTAGATATCATCTCTTGTATATATGTTGGGTGTATTCCATATAAGCCTGCTAAGTAGTAGTAAGTATTAGTGCCCCAGCTATATTTTGCTTTTAATTTCTCGAAATAGTTTTTGATAAGTTTTAATATAGGCAAAATTTTAAACTTTTTATTATATCTGTTTTGAAGCTCAACTAAGAAATTTTCCGTTTGTGCATTACCTGGTCCTCGACCCATGCCAGTGATCGTGCAGTCAACCCATTTAACACCTAAGTTGATAGCTTCAACAGTATTTAAAATGGCTTTTCCTAAATTATCATGCGCATGAATTCCGATTTCGCCTTTCCAATTTGATTTTATAATTTTAACTATTTTTCTTATTCGAAATGGATCTAAGCTACCTAAACTGTCAGCAAAATAGAAAATGTCTGGTTTGTTCTTTTGGATTTTCCTTACTACTGCAGCTAAATCATTGTCAGATAGTTCGGAAATCTGCATTAAATTTAAACCAACTTTGTATCCCAACTTTTTGAGTATTTTTATTATTTTAAAAGTTTTATCTAATTCATGGACATGACTAGCTATTCTTACCAAATGAATTTTACTTCTATTTTTTTTAATAAAAAGTTTTCTTACTGAAGACTCCAAATCATTTTGCATAATTATTTGTGAAGCGTTTACCATTACGGAAATTTTAAGATTATTTGGAATAGTTAAACTATTTATATAGTTTTCAGTTGTATACCAGTTTGAACCTCTAAAACTTTTTGAGGAGAAAGATCTAAATCCTAGTTCAATATATTTAACACCTGATGAAGAAATGGTTTTTATATAATTTTTTACAAGATCTAGGGAAAAGTCCCAATTATTATAGTATCCACCATCTCTTAAAGTACAATCTAAAACTTCAATTTTATTTTTCATTTGCAATTTCCTGTTTAACTTCTTCGATGCTATTTTTCAGATTAAATTTAGAATTTACATATAATTTTAAATCTTTTTTTGGCTTATAATTATATGGAGTGACATCATAGTGTCCTCTATTTGGATTATATATATACACTGGTTTTTTTTTAATTTTAAAGATCTTTCCTAACTTATTCAATAGGTTAGAAATTTTAATTAATTTGTTACCAGTTATTAAAACATTTTTGTAGTTATATTTTTTATGTATTACTTGAATACTTGCGTTAACTGCATCGTTTACATGAATTAACCTTCTTTTAGCTTTATTAGAACCGCTGTACATTAAACTTTTGTTCATTATTGCGTTTCTTATAATCTTCTTTAATCCATTTTCCTTACTAGAACCTGGTCCATAAACTGTTCCAAATCGAATTATTGTATAAGGCAAATTAAATCTTTTACCAAATTCTTCTATAAAAAGCTCAGATGATTGTTTGCTAACACGATAAAAACTACCTTGAGAGCTATGCACATATATTGTGCTGGCAAATACAAATTTTTTAATCTTCTGTTTTTTACAAATATCCAAGACTCTTGCATTATGAAAAAAATTTGTTCTCAAAGTTTCTATTGGTTTTTTAATTGACTCCTCTATATCAGAGACTGCAGCAAAATTATAAACTACATCCTTGCCACTAATTGCTCTTTCAAGTTTTTTCTTATTGGAGATGTTTCCTTTAATAAATTTGATTTTATTGTATCTATTTCGGATCTTTGAATCGTACACTGAAACTATATGTTTTTTTTTATATAATATTCTAGCCAAATGAGAACCTAGAAAACCACTGCCTCCTATAATTAAAATTTTCATATTTTCAACTCTGCTTTTGGTAAAATAAATTTTTTAATATTTGAATTATAATCTTTATCAAGAATATATTGTTTGAAATCTATTTTTTTGCTCCTTAAAACAGTTTTTAAAGTTTTTGCAAGATCTTCTTTTTTTTTCACATAATAAATAGCTTTATTCAATTTTTGGATATTCCTTTCTGCTTCACAGTGTTGATATCGATTCCATTGATCAAATAAAATTACGGGCACACTGCTGTTTAATGAATCCTCTATAACAGTAGATGAGTAAGAAATTGTCACAAAAGCATCCCTTAAAGCATGATCAATTTTTTTGCTAGTAAATTCAAGATTTTTGAAAAAAGATTGTAGCTGAGCGGCACATTTCTGCTCTGATGGATGAATTTTAACTAAAAATTTAAATTCATTTTTTTGTGAGATTTCCTCAAAAGTTTTCAAATTTTCATAAAATTCATAAAACATTTCTACTCCCAAGAATTGGAGGTTGTAAAAATCCTTAAGGGTTACAGCAAAAAGAATTTTTTGTTTACTACTGTTATTATTTGATGCAAATACTATATTACCTGTTGTTATTGGTTTTCCATTAATCTTTATATTCTTGAGAGATTTTTTTGTTATCTTGCTTTGAATTGAAAAATAATTTGCATCACCGCTAAAAACAGCTTGTGCAATATTTTTTTTATATATTTTATCAAATTTGTTGAATGAATTAGTTATAGTTCCATGAGGTATGCAAACAGAATTTGTTTGTTTATTTTTTGTCTTACACATTACAGCTCCCTCTATTCCTTTTGTTATATTTGCAGCAATAAGATCAAAATGATTATTCTCAAGAAGTTTTTTTATAGATTTATTTTTTTGATACAAATCAATAAAATAATTTTCAAATTTATTAGAAAAAAGTTTCAAAATTTTATATTCATATGTTTTTGAAATTTTTCTTAAAGAGTAGAAATTTTTAAATTTTATTTTTGTCTGTTTTTTTTTAAAAAATAATGGTTTTATATTAAAAAAATAAAAGACAGTTCTTCTTATTGCACCAACTTTAGAAAATGTTGGGTAAAAAAAAACATTTTTTCTGCTAAAATTAGAAAAAATTATTCTTTTAAAGTTATAGTAAAGATTGTTTAAAAGAATTTTATTTTTCTTACTATAGCTTTTTAATTGAGGTTCAATATATTCATAAAAAATATTATTTTTGCTTAAGTCTACTTTTTTTAAAGTTTTATCATTTAGATTAATAATTTTATTTTTTGGTATTAAAAATTGAATAATCTCAGACAAAATATATTCGTTTAAATTAAAGTGTGTATCTTTGCTCCAGCCAGATACAATAAAATATTTAATGTTAGCCTCTTTTTTTAAAATTTTTTCAATCGAATATTTAATAAATTTAAAACTATAAACTCTAAATCTCAAAAAAACCTGTATTTCATGTAACAAATTGCTATCTAAATTAGATGAAAAAATAATTTTTTTAATCAAATCGTCTGTTTCAATTAAAATTTTTTTATGAATATCATTAGATATAATTTTTTTAGGATTTATAAAATTCAAATTTTTGCTTACGCAATAAAGAAAAGTTTCTAGATTAACTGGTAATACCAGTATTTTTTCTCCAGATTTTTCTAATATGAATTTTAATTCTTCAACGCTTTGAGCTATACAAATTTTTTTTTGCATGAAGTTTGAAATTTTTTAAATCAATCGAATCGTCTATATCTAAGGACTCCATTTTAGACACTTCCATAAAAAAAGGTTTTGCACCAATTCTACACCTGTATTTGATCAAGGCTTTTTTTCTAATACCGTAAAGACCGGTGGTCTCTACAATCACCGGCTTAGCATCCTGACTTCTGGGCAAGATTCTGGGATTATAATTTACTGGTTTATTTTTAAACCAAAACCAAGTGTATAGACTATTTGCCGTAAGTATTGAGTCGTATTTCTTATTTTTTTTTAAAAATTCTATGCATCTGTTAATGCTACTTACTTTTAATAATGGCGAAGTAATAAAAATTTGAAAATAGATATCAGCATCAATAATTTTTTGATGATAATTAATCAAATCATTTCCATTCGCACTATCTTTTGATAAATTTTTTTTTCTCTTTATAAAAATATAGTTATTTTTTTTGCAGTATCTTTTTATTGTCTCACTGTCGGAATCAACATAAATCTGATCAAAATTACATTTTTTAAGCTTGTCTAAAATAAATCTATAAAGTGGTTTATTATTAACTAGTTTAAAATTTTTGTTCTTAATTCTTCTTGATTTTGATTTAACAGGAACTATTGCAACTATTTTCATTATTTTTTGGAGAAAATTTAATAGCTATATTTTTCAATAGCATTATTGAAAGCTGCCATCTGTGACATTTTAATTTTGGGTTCTTCGCCATTTTCTAAAATAATTTTTCTCTTTAATCTTGATAAATACATTCTTTTTAAACTTGTGTAATTATACTTGTCCTCTTTTTTAAGATTGAATCCAAAACTTTTCCATAGTTCATCTTCTTTTTGTTTGGAATACTTTGTCTCAATGAAATGATAATTGGTTTTAACTTTATAATCAGACAATTTTTTAGTTTTGTAATTATTTTTCCAACTAATAATATCATAATCAAAGGATTTAGTAAGTTTATAAGTATTTTCGCCTTTATTTTTTCTTTCAAAATATATTGTTTCAAGAAAATCTTTCAGATTAATAACTTCTTTTTTTATCTCACCACTTTCCGGTATTATTTGCAGCAAGCTATTTGTTATCCATTTCATCATATCTCTAAAATTTTCAATCCAAAGTTTTTGAGAATATCTCAAAAGATCTCCTCCCTTGACACCTAAAATATAATCATCCTTGTTTTTTCCTACATATTTAAATACCTCTTCTTCTTTATCAAAATTTTCAGTTTTTAAAGTGTGTATGTACTCCTCCAAAGCAGATTGAATTTTTAAAGGTGCTTTTTTCAAATTATCAAACATGTGCATAGTCAATTTGCTTCTGTTAATTTTTTTAGAGTCTAAATAATAAAAAATTTCACTAATTGGTTCTTCTCTTAGCATCGCATCTAAGATGACAACATATTTCCTTGCTAAAAAAACATCATTTTCATTCATGGTTTCAGTGGCATAAATATTGCACTCTGTTTCACAAACCAAATCTCCATTTACATAGCCCACAAGATTTTGATTTTGTCTATATTTTTTTATTAATCCAAATTTTTTGCTAGCATACTCTTTGTTCATATCTGTATTGCTTAATAGCAAGGTAGGATGAACAGTAAATCTTATAGGTGCTTTTGTATCTAACAATTCATTTAATCCTTTAATAAAACTTTTTAAAGTTTCGTTGGGTAGAGGCAAGATAATGTCTGGTTCTGAAATAGTTTCCATATTTTTAATATAATCCTGAAGGTTATGTAGATTAGTTCTTTTTATAGTTTTAAGAACATCGTTATCAAGAGATTGAACTGCGTTTGTAATTCTCAATGCACCATCTAAGATTTCTGCAGTTTTTATAATTCTGGGAAGCTGGCTTTTTCCGGTACTACAATGGATATACATTGGCCATTTGTATTTATCTTTTAATTTTTTTATATGGTAAGAAATTTCTACATCTTGTTGATACATTCCCCAGTTTGAATCAGCTATATGTAGGCCAACTGGTGGGTTTATTCTTTCAGCAATATATGAAAGTTCTTTTTTAACATATTCGACTGAATGAAAATGTATTTTATTATAGTAAGATAATCCCTCGTGACAAAAACTGCATTTATATGGACATCCTCTATTAGTTTGAATCAGAGGTTGAAATGTCCCTTCCTTTAAAAAATCATCAAAGAGCCCATCAAGATAAGGGGACACAGTCTGATCAAGATGTTTTACTCTAGTTATTTCTGGACTAGATATAAATTTATTTTTTTCATCAATAAAAAAGCAGTTCCCAAGCTCATCAATTTTTTCCCTAACTTTTTTAATGTCCTTGCCCTTCTCAAGCCATTTTTGAATAAGTTGACAGAATGCTAGTTCGCCCTCTCTTTCAATGAGCATATCTGCGTGCTTATATTTTTTTACAAAATTTTTAATATCTACGGGATCCTTGTTAATTTCAGGACCTCCATAAACAACTAAGGTTTTAGGATTTTTTTTCTTTACGTAATTTGAAATTTTGTTTGATAAATTTGTGTTCCATAAATAGTTGCAAATACCAAAAACATCAATCTCATGTTTGTCTATATACTTTATTATATCATCGCTTTTTTTTAAAATTTTAACATTCACGTTGGGAATATTGGATTTTATATAACTTCCAATTAATCCAACGGCTAATGGAATAATATTATTTGACACTCCTGAAGAAGAGTAGCAAGGATCGCATAGAAGAATTCTTAAATTATCTTTTTTCATTTATATGTTGTATATCCTTAGCTTATATTTTGAAATATATATGATAAAATCGAAGGTTTAAATGCATAAATTAAAATATAATCCTGTCAAATGTTGTATTTGTAAAAAAAATATAGTCTATAAATTTAAAAACTCAAAAAGAACTTCTATTTATCCAACAACAAAAGGTATCTATAAATTAGAAAGTTATGACGTAATTTGTAAGAGTTGTAACTTGATTTATTCTAATCCAGAACCAACTCTTCAAAGTCAAGGCCGCTATTATAAAAATAAATTTATGAACAAAAAACTAATTCCAGATTATAATATAAAAAATCAAATTAAATTTATAAAAAAAAACATATCAAAAAATAGTTTGGTTCTGGAAATAGGATCTTCAAATAACTTTCTGATTAATAAACTTAGATTGTTGGGATATAAAGCTTCAGGCACCGATGTAAAATCAAAAACGATTAGTAAAAAGTTCGATTTGATATTAATTAATCATATGCTGGAGCACATTTCTAATCCTAAAAAATTCTTAATAAAGTTAAAAGAAAATTTAAAAAAAAATGGATTATTGGCAATTGAAGTTCCAAACCTTTTACAATACAGGTTGGATAATACTCTGGTCTTGTCTGCCGAACACATTTATCATTTTACCGAAAAAACATTAAGATATCTTTTAGAAAAATCTGGTTATTCGTTTTTTTATAAAGAGAAAAAATATGTATCCAGAAAAGCATCAATAAGATTAGTTTTTAAAAATAATGAAAGTAAGAAAATTTTAAAACCTTCAAAAAAAGATTTAATACTAAATATCAAAAGTTACCAAAATGAGCTTAATAAATTTAAAAAATTAAAAAATAAATACCGTAATTTAGCATCAAAATTAAATAATACGCCATCAAACAAAGTAATTTATTTTTGGGGTTACAATACTATTTTTCTAAATATTTTTAATTTCTTAAATAGACCAAAAAAACAAGGTTGTAAAATTGTAGATCAAAATTTTAATAAAATAGTTAATTTTAATTTTGATAAAGTAACAAAAAAAATATTTAATCCTAATAATTCTTTTTCTGATCGTAAAAAAAAATTAGTTGTTATCTGCAGTTTAACTTGGGCAAAGGAAATAAAAAAAAATTTAATTAACAAAAAGATTAAAAATAAGAATATAATTGTTCCTAAATTTTAAAAGATCTTTTTGATTCAAAATTAGATACTTCTTGTCTTGATACCAATCTAGGAGTTGTAGGAATATAATTTGCATTATTATATACCTTGTTATCCAAAAAATTATACCTAATTTGAATAGATATTCTTACAAATTTTTTAGAAACATTTCTTGTGCTTCTGTGGGGGACAGCATGATTAAAAACAATAAATTTACCAAAAGGCACATATGGTTTCCAGCTTGGTAATTTATTTAAAGATTTTTTACAAACTCTAAAATATGGCCTAGTTTTATGAGTAGAATATTTTAATAAACCGATTTTTTTGCTGTCCCTTTTGATTTCAAGTCTACCAAGACTTTTGTACATCTTAACCAAAGGTAACCACAAAGTAATGGAGTCCCTTGGAGCGTCATAATTCATTGCTTCTTGGTGCCAAGGATCGTTATTTCTATTGTCTGGCAAATCCAACCTTAGTCTTGGATAATCACCTATTTGTATTAATTTAAAATTAAAAATTTTTTTTATATCTTTTAATAAATTTGAATTCAAAGAATGAAGAGACGGAATACATTGAGAGGCATCAAAAAACTTTCCAAATAATTTTCTATCTTTTTTTGCCAAAGTTACCATTTTTTTATGAAGATTTTTCTTTATGAAAGGTAAACTTTTATTTTTTTTATTTCTAAAATTTAAATAAAAATCTACGAGATTATCTAACTCTAAAATAATTTGATTCAAGTTATTTTTATTTGTTATATTTTTTATAAAATATTCTCTCATACTAAATCTTATTTTTTTAATTCTTTAAAAACTATTTTGTTCAAAATTGAATTTTTGGCATCATAATACATCAAATTTTGATATTTTTTTAGCATACTATGCCAACGTTTATCGCTCATTCTTAATAAATTTTCAATAATTTTAAAAAATACTTTTTTTTCTTGTCCTTTATACCAAAACGGTCCTTGGTATGTATTTTTACCAAATGGCCAATTATAGGCAAAAGAATGAAAATTAAAAAATAAAACTTTATGGCCTTTACTCAATAATTCTAGGCCAAGGTTCGATGTAAGACAGATAATAATTTTTGATTTTTCCGCTAAAGACTCTGAATCAATTTTTTCAGAATAATATCTAGATATAAATGCATTGTAAAACAATCGTTCATCTGATGATGATACTTTGTTTTTTTTTTCAATTCTATTAGAGGAAAGAGCTATAGAAACCTTAGTATTTCTTTTATTTTTTTGATATTCATTTATTGCTTTTAAGGCATAAGCGCTACAAACATTTGTAAATCGCTTTGTAAAAGACTCATTGTAATCAAAATGAAGTCTTTTAAAATTATCTTTAAAAACAGAGGTGTTATCAGTTAAAGGATCTATTTTTCTAAATTCTGAAATAAACATAATATCATATTTCTTTTTAATTTTTTCTTTAGATCTCTTGTTATTTCTAATTGAACCTGTAACTACAAATTTTGTTTTCATTTTTTTTAAAATTTTCGGCACTGAATGGTTAAAAACTAAGAAATAGTCACATACTTTATTTTGGTATCTAACTTTAATTTCTTCATAAGAGTTGGAAAAAAAATAACCCAATTGATAAATGACTAAAACTACTTCTGGAAAAACTTTTTTTAATTTGAATCCACTCTCGTTATGAGAATGGTCTATAATAATTTTGGGTCTAATTGCATTAAATAAAGCAATTAAATAGCATTCTCTTAGAGTAAATTTACCTAAGTTTATAATAAAAAAATAAATTATATGAAAAAAATAGAAAATATTTATTTCGTTTTTGTTAAGAAAATATTGACTTACATTTTCTAAAATAATTTTATCCTTTACGTTGTCAAGCATTAGAATGTTAAAATGTTCGATTTTTCTAAAAGTTATTTTCATGTTTAAATAAAATGTTTTTTTTGTATTTTAGAATTTATCTTAATATTAATTTTTGCTTTTTTTCCTAATAAGAAATTTAAATATTTTGGGTGTAAACCGTTCGCGGGTCTTTTTAAGCATATATTGTATTTTGAATATTTTTCGCCTTTCTTGATATTTTTTAGAGCAGTTACGCTTCTTCTAAAAATTTTTTTTGTTTTTTTCTCTGTTTTGGATGGCAAAATTGATTTGTTGCCCAAAATAATTTGGGCTTTCTTTACGTTATCGTGTAGTGATTTAAACTCTTTTGGATCCATTGAAAGCTGATGATCAGGACCAACTAGATTTTTGCTTAAGGTAAAATGTTTCTCTATAACTGCAGCGCCCAAAATAACAGCTGCTATGCTGGCCTGTATACCTATGGTGTGATCTGAAAACCCAACTTGAGTTTTAAATTTTTTTGATAAACTAACCATTCTTAGCAAATTAGTTTCTTCATCTGGGGTTGGGTAAACAGATACACAGTGCAAAAGGATAAAGGGAGTTTTAAATTTTTTAAAATAACCTATTGCTCTTTTGATCTCATTTTCATCTGCCATCCCTGTTGATAATATTGTTTTTCTTCTTAATGATGCCACGTACTCAACCAAAGGATAGTTGATTAAATCTTCAGAGCTTAACTTAATGGCTTTGACTTTGAGTCTGTTTACTAAATCAGCAGTTTTTATGTCGGCTACCGAAGATAAAAAATCAACTTTATGTTTTTTACAGGTATATAAAATTTTTTTTAACCATTTATCTGAGAATTCGAGCCTTTTAAACATTTTGAACATATTTTCTGATTTAAAGCCTTTTTTTGTTTTGTATTTATAATTTATTTTTTTATCTGACATAAATTCTTCAGTGTTAAACATTTGAAATTTAACTGCATCTGCACCAGATTTTGCGGCTTGCTCGATAGATTTTAGCGCCAGGGGCAAACTTCCATTATGGTTTACTCCTATCTCTGCTATCAAATAAGGTTTTTTGTTAAAAAATTTCATTTATTGGTTTATCTGTTTATAATTTACCCAATCATTCGATTTTTTTAGTTGGTCAATTGTTATGTTGTCCTTTTTAATTATCTCAATTGATTTTTCAGAACCATGGTTTAGCAGCAAATCTAATATTGATAAATTTTCCTCAAAGCCTTGATAATTTTGTTTATAAGTCGGATGTTTAAAATTTTGAAAATAAACTAATATTTTTTCTTTATTAAATTTCTCTATGTTTACATAGTCCTTGCCATGTTTTCCAAAAACAACCGCATTACCTTTGAGTTTTTTACAATGGTTTAAAACCAAATCATCTTTTCTTCCTTCAAATTTAAATTCTGACATTTTAATTATTTCTATATTGTTAAGTTTTAAAATTTTTAAAAAAAAATTTAGTTGGTACCAACATAATTCAGATAGTTTCTTCCAAATTTTATTAACATACATGTTCTCGAGCTCATCAGAAAATTCTTTAAAGTAAGGAGCTTTACTGTAATTAATTAAAATACTTTTCCAGTGTTTTTTTTGCCAAAAGTCCCTTGAGTCTTTGTTTAAATATCCATGAATATAAATTTCATTCAAATTATTGAAATTTGATTTCTTTTTATCTATTGGCACTGTTAAGTAAAGAGGACTCTGTGATGTTTTAATCTTATTTCGATTATTCCAGTCTCCATCCAAATATTGTACTGTGTCCATAAAAACAAATTTATCGCATAAAGAAAATTTATGAAAAAGTCCTAACCAAGGTAAATATGTTGGCTGATGACCTGAGATAATTAACATTTTATTAAATTAATCTTTCAAATTTTAAAATATTCTTTTTGATTAAATTTAACTCTTTATTTGTTAAAGATGGGTAACATGGAAGCGAGATAGTCTTTTGAGCCAAATTTATAGAATTTTTATATTTTCTTCCAGTGCTTAAAAGTTCGTATTTTTCTAAAGGATTTATTATTTTTATTTTATTTTTTTCAAATTTTTTTATTAGTAGTTTTGGATTTTTACAAAGTAAAATTGTTCTATATCTAACTGGGGAAACATTGTCAGATTTAACATCAAGAAGTGGTAAACCAAGTGATTTATAAAATTCAAATATTCTTTCTCTTTTTTCCAAAAATTCACGAATTCTTCTCAATTGGACTATTCCCATCGCTGCTTGAACATCGGTCATGTTAAAATTAAATCTTTTTTTGTTATCTTGCCTTTGATCAAAATTTAAAAAATCTCTTATCTCTGAAATTAATGAAGAATTTCTAGAAATTATCATGCCTCCTTGTCCTGCTGATGTAATTAGTTTAGTTGCATAAAAAGAAAAAATGCCTATATCCGTCTGCAATCCAACCTTTTTGTTATTTATTTTTGCCCCTAAAGATTGGCAGACATCCTCGATAATTGGGTGAGAACTTTTACTTTTTATTTTTGAAGGAAATCCGTACATGTGAGGAAATATGGTTATTCCTTTGCTTTTATTTATGTAGTCTATTTTCATATTTGGAAAATTCTCCATTACATCCAGAAGTCTCTCTTTAGCACCAATCATTCCCGTCGCATGTCTCAAAGAAGAACATGAATAAACTGGAAAAAAAACCTTTTTACCTCTTGCTCTAAGCGACCATAAGGCCAAGTATAAAGCGGAAGTGCCATTGCTAACCGCAATGACATTTTTGCTGGAAAGATTAAAATAATTTGCAAATGCATTTTCAAACTTTTTTACTTCTTTAAAATTTGATAAATTTCCTTGCTTCGCAACTTTTGTCATTGCTTTAAGCTCAAGATGGCCAATGGTTGGTTTGTTATGGGGTATCACTTTTTTTAAGATTTTTTATAATAATTTTTCTTAATTTTGCATGGATTTCCAATTACCAAGGAGTATGGCGGAATCTTTCCTTTTCTAACAACTGTCCCTGCACCTATCACGCTATGATGTCCGATCTTCACACCTCCTAAAATGACAGAATGTGAGCCAATAAATACATTGTTTTCAATTTTTATACTTTCATAATTAATTTTATTTTTTTTTTCGATACATCTTTTATGGCTATCGGCAACATTTATAGATACAAACGAAGCAATATCACAATTATCACCAATTAAAATTTTTGCTCCTTTTGCATTAACTTCAGAAAATCCACCTATATAAACATTTTTTCCAATTTTTGGTTTTCCCCCTATCCATACAAGAGGGTGGTATGGATTTTTTTTGTTTGAAATTAATTTAAAAAAAAGCTTTTCAAATATTTTTAGATTCATATAAAAAATTTATTTTTTTAGTAGAGGATTATTGTAAAAAGTTTTCAACTATAGGAACACCGGCGTTTTTGTCTAAATTCTTTTGAATGCTGCCTTTTCTATTAACTATTTGATATACCATTCTTCGACAGTATTCTAAAACTTCTCTGCTTACTTTGGTGTTTATTAAAGTAGGCAAGGCAGACTTCATATCTTCATATGTAAGATTTTTTGGTAGATATCCATTTTTTTGAGCAAAATCATAAAGTTCTGTTCCAGGATATGGCTGTATAATATAGAAGGCTGCAACATTTAAACCTGCTTCAACCATTTTTCTAGCAAATAAAAAAGTTTTTGTTAGCTCTTCATAGCTTTCGTCAGGGTAACCTATTGTAAAGAAACCTGATACTTTCAGTCCTCTTTTAACAGATTGTTGTACAAGCTCTACCATGTCGTGATCTTTGTGGTTCCATTTACCTGTTGCGTAAAAATCTAATATTCTCTGAACTCCAGATTCAAATGGATACGCTATTTCGACCCAACCCACTTCTTTCATTAAATCTAAAAGTTCAACATCGACATCAAGTTTTTTGGTTTCTTTATTTCTAGTAAAAAAGTGAGCAAGATTTACTCCGTTAACGTCAACAATTTTAAGTTTTTTTGTTTTTAAATTATTAAATATAGTTTTAATTCTCTTTTTCTTGGCTAATAGACTATCGTCCTCAAAGAATAAATATTCTGCCCCTAAACTTATAATTTTATCAATTTCCTTATCAACTCTTTCTATACTTTTTAATCTAAGCTTTTTAGCTTCTCCTTCTTTTGAGATATGACAGTAGCTACAATTAAACGGACAACCCCTAGAAGTTTGCATTGACAAATAACGTACCTCTTGACCTTTTTTAAATGTTCCGCCATGTGGCTCCCCAATTTTCCACAATTTTTTTAAAGGCAAAAGATCCCAGGCTGGCATTGGAAGTTTATCTAAATCAAACTCAACTGGTCTTTCTGGATTTACTATATATTTATCCCCATCTTTAAAAGCTAAATTTTTAATCTTTTTATAATCTAAGCCTTTCTCAATACTTTCAACAAATTCGAGAACTGCATTCTCTGCTTCACCAAAAACAACAACATCAAAACCGTTATTTAAAAAATCTTTATATAATGCTCTTGCATTTCCGCCTCCCGCAAACAATATTTTTTCAGGGTATTTTTTTTTTATCGCTTGGGCTACCTCAAAACAATTAAATGTTTGTGGTGTAAAAATAGAGCCAACTCCTATTAATTTGTGTTTCTCTATTTTTGTTAGCATGTGATCGATAGACATACCTACTCTAATATGCTTTTCATCAATCTTTGTTCTTCTGTAGAAAGTTTCTTTTAAGTCATCTGTTTCATCTCCTACAAGCATGTCTAAAATTGAGACATCAAAATTATTGTCACGCAACTTTCCTGCAAGATATAAAATTCCTAGTGAACTATCTGGTCTGGGATTTTCAGTAAGTTCGAACTGTTGAGCTGGATAAATTAATTTTACTTTAGTATTTTTCATAATTTTTTAAAATTAAACAGTTTGATTGCTTGTTCCCCAAGTATATCTTTTTTAATTTTTTTTGAAATATTCATTTTTTTCATTTCTTTTAAAGGTAATATTTGGCTAAAACAATGATTTCCAGGATAGTCTGTGCCAAATAAAATTTTTTTATGGTCTACTTCAGCCGCAAATTTAACCATTTTCATTGATGCGCTAACGGATGTTATAAAATAAGCGTTCTTAAGATATTTTTTTATAGGCTTATATAATCCATATACACACAACATTCCTCCCATATGTGGTATTAATGTTTTTATATTGGGGTATTTTTTTAAAAATTGCAAAGTTCTGTATGGAGAGTCTCCATCAAGTGTTTGGGTAATATGTGCGGTATAAATTTTTAAGAAAAAGTTTTTTTTAATAATTGCTTTAAAAATAGGATCTAATTTTTTTTCGTTTATGTTTATATTTTGCCATTTTGGAATAATTTCTACACCAATATATATTTTTTTATCAAGTTTCATAATTTCTTTTGCTGCTTTAACTGGATTAGATACATCGGGAATATATAGTCCTTTAAATTTATTTGGGTATTGATATAAACATTTTTTGACATAATCATTGTTCTTTCTTAAAGTATCTTTATTAATCCACGCCAAACCGCTTATTATTCCGTAATCAATTTTGCACTTTTTCATCGATGATAAGACCGAATTTAAATTAAATAAGGGAATCTTTTTTTTTGCCTTTGGGTGTGAAAAAACATCTCTATTAACACCTTCTTTAGAGTTTTTAAAATTTTTTATTTGCCTTGCTCCAGTATGAAGAAGCCTTAATTCACAATCAACTATTTTATATAAATTTTTCATTTTTAAATTTTTTTAGCAATAAGCATTAAAGTATGAGAATGATTTCTCTGAACGATTTTGTTTAATGATGGATCGTAATCACTAAGTTTGATTACTTTAATTCTTTTTATTTTTTTTAGACAATGAATTATGTTTTTTCTTTTAAACCACAAATGTCTGACCTCAGGATAAAAGTTTTTTCTTTTAAAATTTTTCCAGTCGTAATTGGTAAAATCGGCAATAATAAAGCCTCCTTTATCTAAAACTTTTTTTGCTTTTGAAAAAAAAATATTTAAACTTAAATTAGTTTTAGACATTACACCCAAACAAGTAATTAAATCAAAATGTTTTTTTTTAAAATTTTGAAAATCTGTATTATAAAATTTAGCCCTGACATTTCTTCTTTTTAATATTTTGAAGAGTTTATCTGAAATTTCTAATCCGACTGAATTTATTTTAGAATTTCTTTTTAAAACATACTTTTGTAAACCACCAATGCCCGAACCAATATCTAACCAATTTTTTATACTCCTACCTTTTATAAAATTATTAATAAATCTATACCTATTCATCATACTTTTTTTAGATCCCCAATGAATTCTCTGATGATCTTTTTTTAATTTTGAAGATACGTTGTATTCGTTAATAATTTCTTCTGAAGTATATGGTGAATAAATTTGACTATTTTTAATCAAATACCAATTTAAAATATCTTTCACCAATTTTTTTGGACCTTTTCTAGTAATCAAAATTGTTTTTTTTTGTTTTGTGTTCAGTTTGGTTTCAAATAATATTAATTTTTTTTCAATTATTGCATTACTTACTTTTTTAAAATAACCAAGATAATTCATAGATTTCATTTTAGAAAAAAATTTAGCTAAGTTATTCTGGTTTTTCCCCAGCGACATATAAGACAAGGGTATTTTTGTTGCAATTAATTCATACAACATGGTTCCCGATCCAACTATTGCATAACGACAATTTTTTAATATTCTGCTAATATTTTCATTAGAGCGATGAGTAATAATTCTGGGATTTTTTTCCCATTTTCTTATTACATTTTTTTGCTTGAAACCCGGCCCATATAAAACTTCAATTTTTCTTTTTGTACAAGACAAAATAATTGAAATGAGTCTAGTGGTTTGGTTTTCGGGATCGCTACCTCCCATACATAGAAATATATTTGATTTTTTTTTATAATTAATTGTATTTTTAAAAAAATCTTTTTTTATAAGCAAATATTTCTTTCCAGAAAAAATTTTTATGCCCGGTTCATACTTGTGATTTTCAACATAAATATTTGGATTTATTACTGCTGAAACATATTTCGGAACTTTGTATTTATTATCATCAAAAATCAATATAGTTTTGATAAACTTTCTTAAATTAAAATAAAACTTTTCATCATAAATATATTTATCGACGATACAAACGTCAGATTTTGGTAAATGGTTATAATTAATTTTTTTTTTAAAATGAACCCATCTCTTGCTATTAATTTTATTTTTTAAACTAAGATCTCCTTCCAAGAAAAATTCCACTTTATGTCCATTTTTTAAAATTTCTTTAGCCAGTATTACGCATCTATTAAAATGCCCCAATCCAACACTGGATGATGCGTGTGTTATAATTAAAAATTTAATAGATTTCACCGAAAAATATTATTTTTTTCTTCCAAGAATAAAAGCTTCTGCAGCTTTATATCCACTGCTCGCACCTCTCCATTCGGCCAAAGTTTTAATGCCCTTTAATGATCTTGGGTGCGGCCATTTTCTTAGTTCTTTTTTATACATTTTTATTGCATTCAGCTTAAATTTTAATGTGTTCGAAATATCTTCAAACCAATTAGGATTAAAATTTGACTTCCTTGATGTTTTTATCTGCCATTCAGTACTGGAAGGTACTTCAAAAAACAGAATTAAATTGACCGGATTATCTCTCATTGGCCTGCAAGCGGTTATTACTGCTTTGCTTACAAGTCTATGATCAATATTTAGATCCTCTGGACAATGAGTAAAAATTAGACCTGGCTTATGTTTCTTTATATTTATCTCTATTAATTTAATAATTTTTATAAGGGGAACGCTGTCTAATTGATTGTCAGGAAAATTAAAAAAAGTAGGCTTGCTTATTCCCAATATTTTGCATGATTTTTGACATGAAATTTCTCGGTCTTTGATTTCCCTTTTTGTTTGTTTTTTATTTTTATTTCGAGAAGTTACACCGTCTGCAAGTATCAGGGTATTAATTTTAAATTTTTTTCTTGCTAATTTTGCTAAAGTTCCACCACAACCCAGAACTTCATCGTCTGCGTGGGCGGCTACTACTAAAACATTTTTATTTTTATTTTTCATCTAACAATGCTTTCCCATTTAGTATTTACGGGGTCTTTGATATTTTCAAATAATTTTTTTATTCTTTTATAGTCTTGGTAATTATCTATTGACAATTTTTTCTTTATCTTTTTTTTAAAATTGTAAGGAGATTTATATTTCTTATAATTAAATTTTTTCTTACTCATAGTAACACAGACATGTTCTTTATCGCCTTCAATTATAGGTCTTTTGTTTAATTCCCTTAATACTTTTACATAAAATACTTGAACAACAACTCCGTATGGTAAATTAAAAATCTTATGAGTGTCCAAATAATCAAGCTTGTTTTTCCTAAAAAAATTTAAAGTTTTTTTTATAAATGAACCATCAGGCAGAGGGTTGTCTGAGGTTGCCCTGATAACAATATCATTATCTCTAAGTTTTTTAGTGGCATTTAAATATCTTGAAAAAACATTTTTATGACTACCTCTGGATGTTTCTAGTTTATATTTTTTTAAAGTTTTATTTAAAATATCGTCTTTTTTAATTGAAGGTATAGCAAGAATTACTTTATGACCTAAATTTGATAGCCTTCTAGAGCAAAGAACTGCTAAGGGTAATTTTAATTTTGATAATGGCATGAGAACTTTGGCTGGCAATCTATACGACTGGATCCTAGCCTGGAGAACAATTAAAATTTTTTTTTTCATGAATATGCAGCTCTAACAATACAGGCCCAACGAGGTAAGCCCTTGGTTTTTTTTGCAGTACCATGGGGAACATATTTTCCCAAAATCAAAAGGTCGCCAGTTTTAAAAGTAATTTCAGCAACTTTCTTTTTCCATAAATTTTGATTTTTAAGTATTGGATAACCTGATTTATTTATTAAATGATTGTATGGTTTATTTTTAAAATTTTTTGAAACTATTAATCCACCAGAAGATTTTGGAATACTATGCAGTGCTATCCAGAAAACAAAAAAGTTTTTTTTGTTTACACCCACAAACTCTTGGTGCATAGGGTAATTTCTTTTGTCATTTTTTTCAATTATTCTTACTCCTTTAGATAAAATTTTTATTTTATTATTAGAATATTCTTTTGATATTTTAGAAATTTTAGGTACCACAATTTTTTTCAAAGTTTTCAAATTTTTAAAACTATCATAAATCTTCGGCCATTTATTATTTTTTCTAGATTCTAAATAATCTGTCTGAAATTTTTTGTAAGTGAAATGATATCTTTTATTATTCGATTTAATATTCCTAAAAATTTTATAATGAATTTCTTTTAAAATTTTTTTTATATCAGACTCTGATAAAAAGTTTTTAATTTTCCTAATTTCATTTGAATGAATTTTTTTTTTCATTTATTTCACGCCTGTTAATTTTTTTATATATTTTATTATTTTATAAACTTCTTCATCTTTTAAACCATAGTAAATTGGTAACGAAACTGTTTTTTCATAAAATTTTAATGAATTAGGAAAAGCTTTTTTTTTAAATCCAAATTTTTTTTTATAAAATGGCTGAGTATGCATTGGGGTATAGTGTACCTGTAAATGAATATTTCTTTCTTTTAACTTATTAAAAAAATTAAACTTAGAAATTTTCATTTTTTTAAAGTCAATTAACAAAGGATATAAATGATAGGCGTTTCTAATTTTTTTTCTTTTTGGTGGCGTTATAAATCCATTGATATTTTTAAATGCCGAATCATATATAGACGCAATTTTGTTCCTACGAATTATAAATTTTTCCAATTTTTTTAATTGGCTTGTGCCTAGCGCGCACTGAAAATCAGTTATCCTGTAATTATATCCCAATGTTGACATTTCATACAGCCATGGAGTTTTTTTTAGTTTCGTCTTTGAAAAATTTTTTAATATACCGTGAGATCTTAGTAGTTTTATTTTTTCATAAATTTTTTTATTATTGGTTAAAACTGAACCGCCCTCACCTGTAGTTATGCTTTTTACTGGATGATAGCTATGAGTAACTACATCGGCATATTTACATGCATACTTTATATCTCCATAAAACTTAGCTCCGATTGCATGACAGTTATCATTGACCAACTGAATTTTATATTTTTTTGAAATTTTTTTTAAGGCCTTCCAATCACAAGGGAAACCTCCGTAATCTACTGCAATAATAGCTTTGATTTTTTTTTTTAATTTTTTATATTTTTGTATTTTTTTTATTATCTTTTTAGGATCAATATTGTAGGTTTTTAAATCAATATCAACAAAGTCGGGTTTAGCTCCGTTATAAATAGCAGAGTTAGGGCTAGCTAAAAAGCCAATCGGGGATGTTAGGATAACATCATTTTTTTTCCATCCCAAAGCATTTCCAGAAAGATGTAAAGCTGCAGTCCCGCTAGAAACAACACAACAAAATTTTGAACCAAATTTGTTTTTTAAAGAATTTTCAAATTTTTGAATCTCCGGCCCTTGTGTAATTAAATTATTTTTAAGTGATTTTAAAACAGAATTTATATCACTTCTGTCTAGATACTGTCTTCCATAGCTTATCATGATGATTTTATTGTCTTTATAAAAAACTTTTAATCTGTTTTACAGAAAGATATTTTGGATTGTTTTTTGAATTATATTCAAATTCAATTTTTACTTTTTTACCCTTTTCTCCTAAATTGTTTTTTTTATAATCGTGCAATTTATGTTCAAAAGCTATTGTAGGAGTTATGACGAAATGATCTTTAAATTCCAATGTCAAGTGTGAATGTTCTTCGGGACACATAACTTCATGTATTTTTTCACCGGGACGTATACCAATTACTTTAAATTTGACTGAGGGATTAAATGCTTTCATTAAATCTGTGATTTTTATTGATGGAATTTTTGGTACAAATATTTCTCCACCTTTCATTCGCATGAAAGATTTTATTACAAACTCAATACCTTGATCTAAAGTAATCCAAAATCTCGTCATTCTTAAATCGGTTATTGGAAGTTTTTTGTGTCCTTGATCAATTAAATCTTTGAAATAAGGTCCTACAGATCCTCTAGAATTAAAGACATTTCCATATCGAACTATTGAAAAGCTGATATCTTGATTGCCCCTAATGTTATTAGCCGCTACAAATAATTTATCTGCAGCAAGTTTGGTAACGCCATAAAGATTTATAGGATTGGCTGCCTTGTCTGTCGAAAGAGCAATTATTTTTTTTACCTTGGAGTTAATAGCTGCCTGAATAACATTTTCAGCACCATGTATATTTGTTTTGATACACTCTATGGGATTATATTCGGCGGCAGGCACTTGTTTAAGAGCTGCGGCATGAATTACCAGATCTACGTCTTGCATGGCTGTCTGAAGTCTTGATAAATCCCTTACATCTCCTATAAAGAATCTCATTTTATTTTTAAATTTAACTGGTATTTTTTCTTTCATTTCATATTGTTTAAGTTCATCTCTGCTGTAAATAATAATTTTCTTTGGACTTAATTTAGACAAAGCAACTTGAACAAACTTTTGACCAAAAGATCCTGTTCCGCCAGTTATTAAAATTGTTTTATTTTTAAACATTTTAATTTATTTTTAAATAATTTTTAATGTATTTATTAATTGTTTGAGAAGTGGTCAAGGGAGTAAAATCAAATTTTTTAATTGCATTTGAAATATCTAGATAAAAACCTTCTTTTTTTCTATGCCACTTAATTTCACTTTTAGATTTAAGTTTTTTTTTTAAAGAATTTACAATATCTCCTAGAAGTCTTGGAGAAGAACTGCCTAGCAAGATTGTTCCTGAGTTGTAATTTTTTTTAAGTAAATTGAGCATAAAACTATTTAAACTATCAATTAAAATTACATTATTAAACTTATTTTGATTATTAAACAACTTGATATTTAAGTTTTTTTTCATTTTAAAAATTACTGATGATAAAAATCCTTTCTCATCAGTGGTTCCTAGAACTCCCGGCAATCTTAAATTATATATCTTTGTTTTTTTTAATTTTCTAAAAATCATCTCTGATTTATATTTAGATCTTGCATAATAATTTTGATTTTTTTTATAAAATTTTTCATTAACACTTCCAAAATTTTTATCACTATAAATAGAAGCTGATGAAAAAAAAATTAATTTTTTTATATTGCTATTTTGTTTAATAGAATTTACTAAATTTTTTGTTATTTTCATATTTTTTTTATAGGTTTTTTTATCTTCATGATTTGAGGTTGTCGATGCCATGTGGATAATACTATTAATATCATTTGGTAACTTAATTTTCTTGTTAAATAAGTTTATTTTCAAAGGTGTATAAAATTTTTTGTTAAATTTATTTTTTATTATTTTCTTATTATAGTTTGCATATACAAAGAATTTTTTTCTTATAAAATATTTCAAAACTTCTTGGCCAATTCTTCCTCCGCATCCTGTTAATAAAACTTTCATTAACCTAATAATTCTTTATTGTTTCTCAAGAAAGAAGGGCTGATTTTATAATTTTCTGAATAAAAAAATTCGTTTTTAAAAATATCCCAAAACTTTTCTTGTAAATAAAAATCATCATCCGATAATTCTAATTTTCTATCTAAGAAATCATTCATTTCGTGGCTTACATTCCTGATCTCATCAACTGAATTATTAACAACTTTTACTCCCATTTTTTTAAAATCATTATCCTTAATAATTAAACCCACATTTGAATTAGCAATTTCTGTGAATGTATAAAATCTTTTTTCTTTTTCGTTATATAGTTTTTGTGGAATAAAAAAAATATCTTCTCCTGTAAATTGAAAAAATTTTTTTTTCGATATTTGATTGCTTACTTTTTTTTCTTGTTTTAGCTTTTCTCTTTCAACAGATCTTAATTGAATATTAATCAATACTATTGGTTTCCTAAGAAAATTCATAACCTTGTCCAATCCACTTTCTGTGCCCACAAAAAATTTAGATTTCAATAGCAAATATATATCTAGGTAATCTGATTTGTAGTTTCCTTGACTATAATCAAAAATATTTTTACCATTAAAATTCATCTTTTTTTCTGAAATATTTCCCACTCTTATTAAGAAAAATTTTTTATTAGAAAAATCTTTTGCAAAATCAATAAAATCATCTGGAGAAAAATTTCTAAAATTGTGGTACGACAGGTCCATTTCTGGTAACTGATATTTTTTATAAGCTCCATCTCTGTTACAAAAAGTTATAATTTCTTGCTCTGAATTAATATTCATGAAATTATTTATTTTTCTAAATTCATCGTCACACTTAATAAGATCATTTTTACTAAAGTTAATGAATGGTTCATTTATGCTTTTGTAGTTTTCAACATCTGATTTGCTGCTTCTAAAATATCCTAGAAAATCATCTAAATTAACCTGAAATCTTTTGAGTCTTAAAATTGAAATCACTTTATAAATATTTTGAATTATAGAATTAAATATAACAAAAATTAGTTTTTTTTTGGGACTTACAAGAATCAAGCCTTCTGTGACTTTCTCAATCCAAAATTTATTTGTAATTTTTCTTTTTCCATAATAAATATTAAAACTATCAGGTATAAAAATGATATCTTTATAAACAAAGTTTTGTTTTTTTTTTCTAGATAAATAAACCTTTAAATTTGTGCTTCCACCTAAAAAATAATTTAATTGATAAAATCTTATTTTTTTTAAGTAAAAGTAAGGAATTAAAATAACTGTTACGGGAAAAAATATTATAAAATTTAAACAAGCCTTCAATAATGAAAAAGCTATCTTAATATATTTCTTAATAAACATAAGATTATTTTTTAATTATCTGATTTTCATCAATTAGACTCATCTTTTCAAATTTTTTATTTTTACTAATCAATGTTGAATAATCTTCAAAATTTAATATTTTTCCGTTATCAAAAAAAATTATTTTATGACAGTTCCTTAAAGATTTAACCCTGTGCGAAATTACTATTATCGTCGAATTTTTGAATACTTTAAAAATATTTTCTATTATTTTACTTTCATTAATAGAATCTACAGCGTTAGTCGCCTCATCGAGAATAATTAGTTCGGGATTATTATAGATTGCTCTTGCTATAATTACTCTTTGTGCTTGACCGCCGCTTAATCTAACGCCATTTTCACCGATTACAGTTTTGTAAGAGTCCTTTAAATTTTCTATGAAATGAGATATTTCGGCAATTTCACAAGCTTTTTTAACTTTTTCATGACTTATTTCTTTATCAAATTTTCCAAATGCAACATTTGCAGCGACACTAGAGTCTAATAAATAACCCTTTTGTGGCGCATAACCTATTCCCTTTATTTTTAAATTTTGATTAGGGATCAATAAATCTTTATCATCTAATAATATTTCTCCATCAGTAGGCTTTAAAAGACCCAGCAGTAAATCAACAAATGTGGTTTTGCCGCTGCCACTTTCTCCGGCTATGCCTATATATTGTCCTTTTTTTATTTGAACATTTATACTGTCTAATGACTTTGATGTGGCATTTTTAAACTGATAACTAACATTTTGAAAATTAATATTTTTCTTTAATGATTTTTCTATCAATTCACTCTTTGAGCTTTGGTATTTATGAGAAAATGATGCATTATAATAATCATCATAAAGACTATCAAAGTAAGGCTTGTTATATCTGATTTGAATTAGATTGGTGTATATCAGTTGCATAGATGGCATGATTCTTTTTAAAGACATTGCAAGCAAACCCAATAGTGGAATTAGATGATACAAATTATCAAATCTACTTGCTATAGAAACAGCAACAATTAAAATTACACTAAATAAAAAAACCTCTATTAGAGCATTGGGGATATAGGAAAAAAGATTTATATTTATATTTGCATTTGTATATAATTTTAAATTTGGAAAATATTTTGTTAAAAAAAAATTCTGAGTTTTATTAATCTTTGTTTCTTTAAAGGATCCAAATGCATCTGTAATTATTTTAGAAGAATTTGAAAAGAAACTTGGTATTGTTTCTCCAAGTCTGCTTATTTTATTTTTAATTTTTTTAAATAATAAAAAATAGAAAGCTACAAGAAAAACAGAAATGATTATAGTTATAGTCGGATCATAAAAAATTAAAAATAATATAATTATAAATGCGGAAAATACATTCTGAAATATTGCAAATATTGGAGCGATATAGCCAACTATAACATTGTGCATTCCAACTAATATTTTTTGAAACATATTAGCAGAGCTTGATAGTAGATAATTAGAATAACTTTGATCTAGGTAATAGTTAAAAACTTTAACAGATGTTTCTTTAAAGTAGTTTTCAAAAACAAAATCTTTATAGTATTGAGATAAAACTTTAAAACTTTGATTTATTAATAAGGAAAATAGTGTAACCAGCCCAAGGAATATTGTTAAATCTTTATTATTTAAATTTAATTCACTTTTAATAGACAAGATAATCTTATTTGTTTCTATTAATTCTGGGTTTATAAGAACACTTAAAAAAGGTAATACCGATACAATACCTAGTAAATCAGACAGGCTAGCCATCATAGAAATCAGCACTAAAAAAACGATTTGTTTTTTTTGTTTACCATCTAAGGTGCTCCAAATTTTTGAGTATTTTTTCACTATAAAATGATTAAGATTTGTATTTTTTTAGAATATTTATTATTTTCTTAACTTCATTGATTTTATAACCGGGTCCTGAAGGCAATCTAATAACATTTTTAGATATATCCAAAGAGTTATTTAAATTTTTTTTATAATCAAATAAATTTGTTTCGCTTAAAGTTCTTAAATTATAGTGAAGCTCAATATTATTATATTTACAAAATTTAATAAATTTTTTTCTTTTTTTTACAATAGCCAATATATAGATGGGTAAAGAGTTTTGTTTTTTGGAGTTTAAAACTTTAATAAATTTATTATTTCTAAAAGAATTTAGATATAAACTATTTATTAATTTTACTTGACTAATATTATGTTTTAAATTTGATAAATTCGTTAATCCAACACTGGCATGTAGATTACTTGGTTTAAAATTTAAACCATTGATACTTGATAGCTCCATTTTAGCATTTTCTGGACTTGCATTAACGCCATTATTTCTTATTGAGATTAATTTTTTTGCTAATTTATCTGAATTAGTTACACAAAAACCACCGTAGACCATATTTACTAGTTTGCTTATAGCTAGGGAAAAACAGCCAATTTCGTGCAAAGTTCCACAAAATGAATTTTTTTTAATTTTAACTGGAAAACATTGTGCCGAATCCTCAATTACAGAAAATTTAAATTTTTTTTTTAATATTTCGAATTCACTATTGTAGGTAGGCTCCCCATTTAAATGAACTAAATAAACTAAATCTGGTTTATATTTTTTAATTTTTTTATTTAAGAGATTGAAAGAGACATGATGAGAACCTTTTTCTGTATCAACTAAAATAATTTTTGATCCCATTATTTTTGCTGGATTGATTGTTGCTATCCAGGTCATATTTGTACATATAACTTTTGATTTTTGATTAATATTTAAAGCAATTGTTGCCATCATTAATGCGCTGGTTCCGCTAGTAGTTAAAATTACATGTTTTACTTTTAGAAGATCTTTTAGTTTTTTTTCAAGTTTTAGACAGCTAGAACCCATGGTCATTTTATCTTTATTAATAAGTTTTTTTATTTCTTTGATGTAAATTTTTTTATCAGCTGAAGGTTTAAACCAAGGGAATTTATATTTTGTCATTCTTTATCTCCAATCAGTATAGGAATTTTTACTTTTAGAAAATTTACCCTTACTAACTTCATAAAAAATTAAAAACGGTGATTTAATGATAAGTGTATGATAAGTTTTTTTTGGTATTTTATAGTAAAAAACTTTTTTAGAACCAAACTCTCCCATTTCAATAGTCTTAATTACTTTTCCTCGCTTATTATAAATCAGAATATCAACTCGTCCCTTTATAATCATCATTGACTCTGCATTTCTAGGATGCATATGTGATTTAACTTTATATTTTTTGGGATGTATTATTATCATTTCATTCAAAACATCATTTTTATTTTTATGAGTGCAAAGTCTAATAGTTTTGTCTGGATTTTTTTTAGCTAATTTTATTAAATATTTTATATCTCTTTGAGCAACAGTAATTAGGCTGTCCTTTGCATATAAAACCTTGTTGCTTTCTTTCCTAGTTTTTATCATTCTAGTTTATTATATCTGAGTTTTTTTCTAAAAATTTTTCACTAGGGGCAGTATGTACAACCAAATCTAAAGAAAAATTTTTCTTTAATAGTTGGTTTCCCTTTTCAATAAATTCTTTCTGTAATTTACCTAAATTAAAATTTTTTATTGATCTTGATTGAGGGCTTGTTCTGTCCATTAACTCTTTGGTTGCATCCAATATATCTTCATCAGTATTTTCTATGAGAGCCAATCCTTTATTTTTAAATGACTTTTCTACATTTGTCTGAATTGAAATATAATCTGGAGTAAAGTATTCCTTTAGCTTCATCTTCATTCCGTTCTTATTATCTTTTAAAAGTCTTGGTAAGAATAAATCATACCGATTCATGCCTATTAATGTAGATATCAATGGTGTTTCAGATATTAAACTCGGTACGCCAAAATAATCCGCCATCACCATGTGTCCGGAGTCTGTTCCTAAGTAAAATCTACTTCTTGCCGACAAATATACGTCCCAAAAATCACTTTTTTTTTCGTGATGAGCGTAATCTATTACCCCTTTTTTTGTTTTAACAATTGGCATTTTTTTTGTTTCCCATTATGAAAACCTTTCCGCCCAAATTTACTATGAATTCAATTGATTTATTAAACTTTTTTATGTGCGAATTTTTAAATGAATCATAATCATAATCATTTTTTGTACTTCCTGATCTTGCATGGACTGTAACAAACCAATCATTACTACTTATGCCAAAATCTCTTGCTAATTTCTTATTGCCTTCTTCCAAGTGTTCTTTAGTTAAATTAAAAAAAGATTTATTTAAGTTCTCTTTGTATTTTTTTTGTAAAATTTGATTTTTGGAGAATTCATTAATAAAATAACTTCTCTTGAAAGGAGATACCCCTAAATCAAGTGGAGCTTTAAAATATTTTTCCAAGAATAGAGTATTTCTAGTAAAATCAAGATCTTTAATTATATTTATTCGTTTTTCAAAATAAGTAAATAAAGTTTTGTTTGTAATCAGATCTTTGTTCGAATTTATATAAGATATTGGGTAATCATCAATTAATCCTAGCTCTTTAGCTTGTATTAAAGTCGAAGCGTTATGTGTATTCCCAAGAGAACCACAAAAAACTTGCCAAGGAATAAGGTGTTGAAATTTATGGTCTAATTTAAATTTTTTTAACCAATTTAACTTTATATTAATATATTCTTTCAATTCATAAAAAAAATCAAAGTTGTTTTCATGTAAAAAAGAGTAATATTTCTCTAAAATTAATGGATTTAACGGAAATTTTCTTTTTAAATTCATAAATAATTTTTTTTTTTTTTCAATGTCTCTTATTTTTTCAATTTTTAAAATTGATTTCTCTTCATCAGATTTTCTAAAAAATAAAATCTTATAATTGACAGGTTTAATTAAATACCGAGTTACTGAATTATTAATTATTTTTTTAATTTTTGATAAATTTTTCATTTTAAAATTTAATGATAGATTTATTATGACTTTATTATTTTATATTCTGGCAAAGGAACGATGAAGCAGCCGCCGTTATCCAGGAATCTTTTGTGTTTTTTTATAATCTGATCCTTGTATCGCCATGCTAAAATTACAATATAATCAGGTTTATCTTTGTAAATTCTTGAAGAAGCATGTACAGGAATATGGAATCCGGGACTATAAAGATTTTGCTTAACTGTAAAATCATCATACAAATTTTTAAGGTAGTTCATATTATAGTGATACATTAGAGTTGTCGATGTAGCCGATGCTCCGTAACCAGCTATTTCTTTTTTGTCTGAAATTATTTTTTTTATTTTATTTATAAAATTTTGTTTAGAAGATTCAATTTTTTTTGAATAATTCTCGAATAATTCTCTTTTATTAAATCCATAATTTTTTTCTTCTTCGATGCATTTATTTACTGAATTATCTACATTTTTTATTCCATCTAGTAATTGTAAAACACATCTCATTGAACCCCCTTTTACCAGGTTGGTTTCAACATCAATGATTTGTAGGCCCAGTTTTTCAAAATATTTTTTAAGCGGTTCCACTCTAAAATAAGATAAATGTTCATGATAGGTAAAATCCCAAACAAAATTTTTTATTTGCAAAGGCAAATAAAAAGTCTCAAAAAAGAATATGCTTTTTTTGTTCATTATATTTCTTACGCCCTTAAAAAAATCATCTAAATCGTCTATGTTGGCCACTACATTATTTGCAGAAATAACATCTGCGAAACCATGCTTTTTTTTTAAAATTTTAGAAAACTTCTCTGTAAAAAACTCGGTTACTGTAGGAATTCCTCTTTTTTTAGCTATTTCTGCAATATTTGGCATTGGATCGATACCTAAAACTTTCATGCCATAATTTTTAAAATAACTTAAAAGTGTTCCATCATTGCTTCCTATATCAACCGCCAAGCCAACTTTATTTGGTTTAAACTTATTAATTATGCTTAGAGCTGAATCTTTAAAATGTTTACTTAACCCAAATGAACTTGATGTTTCGTAAGTATAATTTAAATAAACTTCAGATGGATCTATAACATGATCTAACTGACCGTTTCCACAATCGGCGCAAACACAAAGCGTTATAGGAACCAATTCATGTTTCTTTGACAAATTAGACTTAGCAACATAATCATCTGCCCATGGACTCGGGGTTAATACTAATGACTTTTTTAAACTTTTGCTCTTGCAAAGCCTGCAGTCAGTTCGCTGATAGTAATTCACTTTAAATTTTTTTAGATTTATTCTACAGATAAATATAGACGATCCATGTTTGCTCTTAGAAGAATTCTTCCTAATCCAATAAGATCTGTTCCATATTGATTTTCATACGTCTTAATAAGTCCAACTTGTTCTTTTGTATGGCTCAAGTTGGTTTCAACTCCATTAGGATTGTAAACATCAAAGGGGTTTATTTGGAAATGACTTTCAATTATTTTTCCAAAATCAAAATGAAAAGTTTTTTTCTGCTTATTAGAAACATCTAAACAATTGTTTTTTCTAAGAATACTAAAATCAAATAGTTCGCTTAAATAAGTTCCCACTTTTTCATCTAACAAATTATTTTCTTTTAATAAGAATTTAGCTGCTTCATAAGCAATTTCGTGTAATTCTTTTATATGGCGAAAAACTGCAATCGCTCTATATTTGTAAAGCTCGTTTGTACCATACTCTCCATCTATGTATTTCTTGATAACACCTTTTTGTTTAGTGAACTTCTCTAATGGTTTGGGGTCAGTCGCTAAATTTTTCTTTTCTTCTGCGTTAAATTCCTCATAAAACTTACTAAACACAGGATGAAGCAGGCTTATTTCATGAATTTTTTCAATTAATTCTGAACGTTTAATATTATTCATTCTTAAAAAACTCATTAAATCGGCAAGTATCGAGTCGTTGTTAAATATCTCGACCGTTAAATCGAATTTTCTACAAGCCTGATAATCTTCATATGGCATAGTTTTATTTGCAACACATATTTCTTCTATTTCTGCCACAGGAAATTTTGTTCCTCTAAAAGTGTATTCTCCAAAACATCTAGGCAAAACTCTGTATCTGCAAATATACTCCCATTTTTTTCTAGATTCATTTGTTGTTGATTTTGTTCCTGGCAACATCATGAATTGATACAATCTTATAAATTTCATATCAGCGTCCAACATATCTTTAACAGTTTTAAAATGTTTTTCCTTCGTGTCTCCTTCTAAGCAGAGAATAATTTCAGCTTCACTTTGGCCGCCTTCTTTCTCAATGCTTTTAGAAAAATTTACTAAAACCTCCTGAGAAACATTTTTTCTTTTAATTTCGCTCAAGACTGTTTTATCGGTAGACTGTACCGCTGCTGTAGCTGGCAAAGTTGGACCTAAAATTTTAACAATTTCAACAGTTCTTTCTTTTCCTGTTTTTGCAGTTGCCGCTAATACAGTTGCGGGATAACCTGCGTGCTTTTCTTGACATTTTTTTATTGATTTTGCTGTCTCAATATCTTTTGGAAACATTCCAAAGTTAGCATCTGTAATTTGTAAATCTCTAGTTTTGGCTCGCTTTGCTATATATTCTAATTCTTCCACTATTCTGTCTTGGGGGTATCGAGGAGTTTTGGTAAAATATGATCCTCCCTCCCAACAGAATGTACAAGTAAATGGACAGCCTCTTGTTGATTGCATCATAGGAATTAAAGTGTCATCAAAAAATTTATCCATCATTCCTGACAAATAAGGTGATGGTAATGTTTCTAGATGCATAAATTTTTCACCTAAAGGACATGTAATTAGCTCATCTCCATCTAAGTATCTAATATTGTGAACTAAAGGTTTGTTTTTTAAAAATTTTTCTTTATCAAAATTTATTTTTTTTAATTCATTGTAGAGTTCTACAAACGATTTTTCACCTTCATACTCTAAATAAAAATCAATTGCAGGATACTCTTTCAAAAAGTCTTTTTGTTGATCTGGTTTGTCTGGAAAGTTTGGGCCACCAAATACTGTGATTGTTTTTGGTGAAAGCTCTTTAATTCTCTTGGCATATTCATGGCCCAGTTTAATATTCCAAGAAAAATTTGAAAAACAAGCTAGCTGAGGAAGCTCCTTATCAAGATAATTGCTGAAATCTTCTGGATACTTAAAAATTTCACAATCAATTTGATCTTTCAGATGAGTTTTTGCATAAGTAGCTACATATGCAATACCCAATGGTATGGTATTTGCCGCAACTATTTGGCCTGTATGCGTTAAATCTGCAAATGTTATTTTTGTTCCCATAATATCTAAAGTCTAATAATGTTTAATAATATTATTACTAATAACAATCAAGTAGTGAAATTTACTCAAAATATATGAATTCATAGTCTCCTTTATATTTCGAATGGTTAAATATCCATTTCCATTCCTCATCATCAAAAAAAGATTCTGCTGTTAATGCCCAACACTGTAAGTTGAATAATTCTTTCTCATTTCTATAACCTTCAACCATTAAATATGATTTTTTTCCAACTCTTTGAATTTCTTTTAAAGATTTAACCAGGTCAAATATTTTTAAATTGTGAAGTGTCGCAAGAGATATTACTAAATCAAATTCTTTATTTTTAAATTTAAACTTATTTTTTGCATCATGTACAAAGAGGTTTTTTTTTATCTCTGGAATAGCATGCTTGATTGCATGTTTTGATATATCAAAACCAAAAACCTTAAGTTTTGGTAAAATTTTTTTCATTTCATAAAGTACGTGGGCTTTACCACATCCTACATCTAAAACTTTAGAATTATTATTTAATTTATACTTATTAATTAGCTTTTGAGCCACATTTCTCCATCTTCCCGGTATATATTTATAGCCACCATATCCATAGCGTCTTTTTCCATCCCAAAAATCAAACTCAAATTTTCTTGCAATTTTCATGCACTTAACTTTTGAATTCATCATTCTTTTTAAATAATTTCTTTTGGTGGACTTATGTAATGATGTAACTAAATTAATTTTTTTCCGCATTTATGAAATAATTTTTTTTATTTTTTTAATTAAACTTTTTAAATCTAAATTGTATTTTGTCATCATATTATGTTGCCTACCATAACCCTTTGGAAACTCATCTGGGATTCCGATATTTTCCACTTTTTTAAATTTTTTTCTCGTTATCAGATCGTTAATTGTACTTCCTAATCCACCTATGACGCTATGTTCTTCAATGGTAATAATGTTAGATGTTTTGGATAAAAGATTAAAAAGCGAAGAACTATTAATCGGTTTTATTGTTGGACAGTGTATCACTCCTAATTCATAATTTAATTTTTTAAAATGTTGTCTAATTTTCATAGCGGTATCAAGCATAATCCCAGTCGTTATAATAATATTTTTTTTTTCTTTTCCTATTTTGTAAGGCTTTCCAATTTCAAATTTTTTATAAATATTTTTTGTAACTACCGGATCTCCTCCTTTGGCTATTCTAAAATAAATAGGACCAGGGTGGCTAACTGTATTTTTAATCATTTTTGCAACTTCTATTTCATCTGCTGGAACTAATATTGTCATGTTTGGAACTGACCTCATTAACGCAATATCGTCGGTAGCTAAATGGGTTGGGCCTAATGGTGCGTAAACCATTCCTCCTCCATTAGCTATTAATCTTACTTTGGTTTTTAACAAACCTAAATCTATACAGATTTGTTCATAACATCTTCTGGTTAAAAAAGTTGCAATGGTATTCACATAAGGTATCAAACCTTCTTGTGCCATACCGCTAGCAAGTGAGATAATATTTTGCTCAGCAGCTCCCTCCATAAAAAATCTACTAGGAAATTCTTCACTAAATTTTTTTAATATATTTGGACCCAAATCTGATCCAATAAAAATCATTTTGTTATTTCTTTTTGCAAGCTGATAGAACTCTTCTATAATTCTTTTTCTCATTTTAGATAAGTGTTTAGTTCATTGCTGATTTGTTTAAGAACTTTATCCTCTAAGTTTGCTTTGTGATGCCAGTCCGGATTGTTTTCTGCAAAAGAAATACCTTTGCCTTTTACCGTGTGGCAAATAATAAACTTAGGTTTAGTTTTGTTTTTACTTTTTAATACTTTTTTAAGTTCTTTAATCGAATGACCATTTACCTCGGAAGTATTAAAACCAAAACTTTTAATTTTTAATTTAATTTTATCTAAACCAGCAACTTTGGCTGGGGATCCGTAAGTCTGCAAATTATTATAGTCTAAAATTACTATTAGATTGTCTAAATTGTTTTTATATGCCGACATTAACCCTTCCCACATAGAGCCTTCGTTTAATTCTCCATCGCCAATTATCACATAAACATTTGATTTAATTTTTTTGATTTTAAGAGCGATAGCCATACCTATAGCTATCGAAAATCCATGACCCAATGATCCTGTTGAAGTTTCTACCCCTCTAATATGTTTGTCTGGGTGTCCGCCAAGAATGGAATTAGATTTACAAAATGTTTTTAGTGTGTCTTTAGAAAAATATCCTTTATCAGCTAGAATAGAATATAAAGCCAAACATCCATGTCCTTTACTTAAAATAAGTCTGTCTCTCTTATTTAAGTTTGGTTTTTTTGGATTGAATTTCATAATGTGATCGTAAAGAACTCTTAAAATTTCTACTATCGACATTGAAGAACCTATATGACCTCTTTTGCCGCCTTTAAGTCCTTCTAATATTAATTTTCTGAGATAAATAGATCTCTTGTCCAAAATTATATTTTTTTTATTTAATTTACCCATTTTAAAAATAACTCTTCCTCACAAATCTTAAGCATTCTTTTTGCTTTATTTAGCTGTACAAGCATTCTAGTTTTGTTAAAACGAAAACTATTATTAAATCTAAATTCATTTAATATAATTAATGACCACCTTATTGCATAAAAAGGTAAATAATAAATAAGTCTATTTTGAAAATCTTTATCTTTCCTGAAAATTTTTTTAACTTTATTAAACCAGAATTTTTTTTGACAATCCTTGATTTTCATACCTGGATGCAATAAAAAATCTGCAACAAGTTTAACTGGATCATCTTTTCCAAAGTACTCAAAATCAAAAAATATAATTTTTTTATCTCTCCTCAGTGAATTATGAAAACCAAAATCTGAGGGGCTTAGAATTTCATATCTTTTTTTTATATTATTGAGATATTTTTTTTTTACCTTAAAGTTGTTTATTTTATATCTGATTTTCTTTATTAGAAAGTTTCTTAAAACAACAGGTAAAGATTTATTTAAAATTAACGATTTGTATTTGTCGTTTATTTGATCAATTATATCATTGACATTTTTACAAGATTCAACGGCATTATAAGGATAATTGTCAGTAGTTTTTCTTTTAATAGAATACAATTTACCAATAAAATTTGATGTTTCCAAAAGATCTTTGTTGTTAATTTTTGAAATTTTTCTTCCATCTATCCATTTAAATGACGCACAATTAACAAGAAGATTTGTGTTTTTGATCTTTGTTATATTGGTAAAATGCAATCTTTTTAGTAAATTCAAACTGACTAACTCTCTTTTTAATCTTGCTCTAAGATCTAAATCATAATCTGGGTAATTTTTAATCAAATATTTGCTTTTATCAACGCAATAACATTTGTAAATTTTACTGTTTCTTAACTTTTTAAGTCTAATTATTTTTTTAATTCTTTTTTTTAAAATAAATTCAAATACTTTTTGTAAATTTTTTTCTTTATTTATATCAAAAATATTATCTTTTATTTTTGACCATGTTAATAAATCAGAATAGTGTATTTTTTTAATTTTTTTGGATAGATGTTTATTATTAAGTATAATTAATAAGTCATCAATAAAATAGTCCAGATTAAGCTTATTAATTCTCTTAATTTTATCTTCTATCGATTCTTCAAAAAAAATATTATTTTCTTTTATACCAACATTTTTTTTTATCCACTTTGATGCTTCGTTTCTTAAAGAAATTTTTGACTTATCATAATGTCCGTATTTTGTTTTGTGGCTTACTATAAATACATTACAATTAAAAATTTTTGAGAATTGATAAAAGTTTTTAAATCCTTGATTTATGACTGCTGCATTCATATATCTACCGTAAGCTAACCCTTGGAGTTTTTTCCATTTTTCAACTGAGTAGTTTTTTGTTATTTTTTTTTTTAATTGACTCTTTGTTCCAGACCAATTTTTATTAATCAGCTTATTTTTATAAGCAATTGATTTAAAAACATGGTCATAATTAACAATTGTATTGTCTAGATCTATTCCAATTCTCATTAACAAAAATGATTAAAAGTATCCGCCGTCAATTGAAATTATAGATGAAGCAGCATAAGAAGCCTTGTCGGAACACAGCAATAAAACAAAAGGAGCGATTTCGCTTGGATCGCCCAGCCTTTCTACAGACTGATGATTTTTGATATAACTTTTTACAAGTTTGGGTTTTGTTTTTTTTAATTTTTCCCAATACTTCCCTTTTGTTAAAATAACTCCAGGCATTACTGCAGAAACAATAATGTTATCCTTTGCTAATTCTCTTCCTAGAACTTTAGTGTACATATTTAAATATGATTTGGCGCATGAGTACTCAGGTGCAAAAGCTCCTCCCTTTGAACTTGTGCCTCCTGTAACTGCATTCAATGAGGAAACATGAACAATTCTTCCCCATTTACTTTTTTGCATTTTAGGCACGATTAAATTGTTTAACTCGATTGCAATACCTGCATTGAATCTCAAGACTTTATTCCAATCATCAATTTTACTTAGAACATTTGATTTACCAAGACCGCCTCCCAAATTATGAATTACAATATCTATAGATCCCATATTTTTTATAGCTTCAGATACAGCTTTTTTTGGTCCACCTTTTTTAACTAGATCTACCGAAGTGTAACTATGTAAAGCTTTTTTGCCTCTTAAATTTTGAATAGAAAGCTTAAGTTTTTTTTTATCTCTAGCAACCAAATGAATTCTGCATCCCTCTAAAGCAAGTTGTTTTGCGATTTCAAAACCAATTCCCTTGCTAGCGCCAGTGATAAAGACGTTTTTATTTTTTAAACCCAGATTCATAGTTTTTTTAATTTAGTGGTTGCAACCATCCACATCTATTACAAGCTTCAACTGTTCCTTCTTTTTTAATCAAAGATCTAAATTTTTCGAATTTTTCTCCTTTAATAACATTTTCCAAACCTTCTCTTACATTGCCCATATCTACGGCCAAACAAGGAAATAATGTCCCATCGACATTAATATGGGCTGATCCCCAAGGAGCTGCACATGGTTTAAATAATTTTTTGTCATGTTTTGAATTATTTAGCCAATTAATATTTATTTTTTGTGAATCATCAATTATTGAAGCCGCTGCAGGATGTAAAAATCCAGTTTTATTGTTTTCAATATTATATTTTCTTATTTTATTTAATTGATCAATTATATGTTCCCAATTTTTATAAACTGGTGCTGTGCTTTTTTCAAAAATTTTTTCAAATTTAAACATTATATCAGAATGTTGTATAGGAGACCCTTTTAAAAATTGAAAAGCATGTGTATCGCACTTTAAATCTTCTACACAATATTTATGAATTCTTAATAAATCTTTGGCATTTTCATCTAAAACTACAGTTTTGGAATCTAAAATACAGTCCTGACGACCCAGCCTTTTTTTTGCCTCTTGAAAATACAACATCATCTTTTCAACATGATCCCATTTTTCATCCCATTTTTTTTCCTGAAGGTTTGCAGATCTTCTTATAGTATTTTTTTCATTATCAATTGATATGGATAAAACCTTGAAATTTTTATATCCTAACATAAAATCTATTAGTTCTTTGCTTAGGAGCAATCCATTCGTAATCATATTGCATTCAAATTTTTTAGCTACTTTGTCAAAAACTTTCTCAAAACCCTTGAGAACTATTGGCTCCCCCCCTGTTAGAGTAACACGAGAACCATCGGGTAACTGGTTGGTTAATTTTATCCAGTCTTCTGCTTCCATGGCGCCATTTTGTTTTTTTCGATCTTGAAAACAAAATGTACAAGCTAGATTGCATAAGTTTGTAAGAACATAACAATATCTTTTTGGATAAAGTAAATTTTCTTTTTTTGCCTTATACAGATAATCAATTAGTTTATCGTGATATTCACTTTTTTTCATTCTATTCCCTAAATATTAATACCTAATAATACAACCAAAGCAAATGTCTCTCACCATTTTTCGGAACAGTTCCATAATGAACTGTTTTTAAATCCATTAAAACTAAGTCGCCTTTTTTACATTTTAAAATAGATTTGGCTTTCATATTATCTAAATATTCTATTTTTTTTGAATTTATCACATGACTTTCATTTTTGTCGACTTTGAAATCGAAAGACTCCAATATAAGGTTTAGATGGTTCTTTTTTATTTCATTAATATTTAGTGATTTCTTATAGTAAATTGTCGGACCATTAGTTTCTTCGACATCACTTAATGCAATAAAACATCTAAGTTGGTGAAAATATAAATCAACGTGAGGATTACCCGCTATTGCTTTGTCGTTTACTTCTGGGTTTAACATAACGGGGTGTTGAAAAGATCCGGTGTGGGTTACATTATAAACTATAAGAGGTTCGGACAGAATTAAATGATATGTTTTAATTAATAAATCTATTTCATATTTTCTAATTATATTTTTAAGATAATTGCTTACATTATTTAATCCCTTAAACTTAATAGATCCTCCCAGCCTTTCAAAATATAGTTTGGTATTACCTAAAGTTACTGGCATATTATCAATGTAATCTCTTGTTTTTAATTTTTCGACGGGAATTTTATCTAAATATTTTATACATTCATCTTTAATTTTTTTTGTTTCTTCGTCACCATAAAAATTAGAAATAACAGCAACTCCATTGTTTTTGAGGTCTTTTAGTGCCTTTGAAACCTTGTTATTTTTTCCCAAAAATAAACTTAGAAAAAAAACTCTAACTTCAAAGAAAATATGGTCAAAGAATATTAAAAATTTAAAAAAAATTTTAGCTATTGGTCGCGGAAATTTTCTTAAAAAACCCAACTTATGAACTACTTTATTAATTAACATTTTTTTTTATGAACCTTTTCCAAATACTCTCTATAATTTCAATATCTTCTACTGCAGCTTTAGCATTATTTTGCTTAACACTTTTGGTCTTTATGTCATTAATAAAAGCATCAGACTGTCTTTTGAATGACCAAGATTTAAAAGTATATCTTTTGGTAAATTTATTTTTACTATTTTCATAAACTAGAACCGTTGATCCTTTATTTTTTTTATGCTGGGGGGGTAAAATAATTTTTATATGTCCGTGTTCAAAAAAGATTTCAAATGTCTCGTCCCATCCATTCTTTGTAAAAAAACCTGTTTCCAGAGAAGCTCTAAAATTTCCATAATCAAGTATTACTGTAGACATTCTCGTATCAGATAAATCTGAAAAAATTATTTTTGGTTTTATATTTGTAAAATATTTAAACAGATTTATGTTATGACAATATAAATTTAAAAACTTTGCATACGTTCTTTCAAATTTTTTCGGTAACCAGTTTGGTTTTGCTTTCCACTCTGGTTTATTTAGTAAATTTTTTTCATTAGTTTTAATATAGATATTTTCTGAGTCATAACCGCTTCCCGACAATCTATGCGATCTTATAAAAACTATTTTTCCTAATATTTTTTTTTTTAATATTTTTTTAAATATTGATTTAGCTTTTTGCACACCCTCGTCATATGTTTTGTTGTAACCTACTTTGTATAATGTTCTATTTTGATTTGAGACTTGAATAAGTTTTTTTGCTTGTAAGAGACTTGAGGCCATAGGTTTTTCGGTTAACACTGGCTTTCCTAATTTTAAAAAGTCATAAGCTATTGCCGGTAACATATTTCTTTTAGTAACTATGACAACACCATCAAATTTATTAATGTTGTGAATGATTCCTTTGTGTGAAGAGTATTTGTTTTTAATCCCAAACTTCTTTGATACTTTTTCAAGTAACTTGGGTCTAGCCTCAGCAAGTCCCGCTATTTCGCAATTTTTGTTCTTATGAAAGTTTTGTATAAATCCTATTTGTCCGTTAAAGCCTGAACCAACAAAAGCTAATCTTATTTTTTTCATCTTACTTTATATGTAATCAATAATAATTTTAACATCGTCTGCCAAATTAAGTTTTTTAATCTCACTTTTTCTAAACCAACCTAAGTCTTGTCCTTCTTTGAGATTTAATTTTCTTACCTTGTTTAAATGTTCAACGTAAAAATAATTAATTCGACCTTCTTTTTTAAAATTAAACTGCTCATATAATTTCATGGTAATTTTAATTTTTAAAGAAAGTTCCTCTTTCAATTCTCTAATAAGACATTTTTCTGCTGTTTCATTTTTTTTAAACCTGCCTCCAAAAAAAGCCCAACGATTTGGATATACAATACTTTTTTTATTATCTCTAAGCTGTAGAAGATATTTGTTATCATCGCGAATTATCGCTTTAGAAGAAAAATACACTTAATGTCGATTTGTATTAAAATTTTTTGGACAATATTTTAAACAATCCTGTACTCTAATAATTTCTTCAATTTTTTTTAGATTACTTTCTTTAGCAACCAGGATGTTTTCCGAAGAAAAAAATATTTTTTTTCCTTTCAAAACTGAAGCGTTATAAATTTTTTTTCTGTCCTCATAATTTTTCGGCAGCTGTAACAGACTATAAAAAGCAACTCCTTGAAATTTATTCTTCTTCAAATCCTGTAGAACTTGATTTAAAATTAAAAAACAATTTTTCATACCATACTCTGTTGCGCTTAAAAGAAATGTAAAACCTCTTTTATTACAAGAATTCCTTATGACCATATTCTGTATGCTTTGATCTACAGAAACATTGTCATTAAGAGGTCTGCTAGATATGTAGCCTCTCAAAATCATTCTTTTTCTTCTCCAGGAAATTTGTAGTTAAGACCAATTTTGGAAGCTGGCCTTACTATTAAAGGGGAAAAAAAACTTCCGAGTTTTTTTTGTGCATACGGAGTAAACAAACCTTTGAATCTGCAATTGAGAGAAACTCTGGTTTCATTTGTTGAGTTAACAACATTACCATGTGGTAAATTTTGGTTAAAAATCAAGAATTGTCCAAATTTTATATTTAAAAACACCAAATCTTTTTTAAATTTTTTTTGAAGTTGTGATGAAAGTTTTAGTTTTTTATTCGAAAAATATTTTCTAAATTTTTCACTTTTGTTCTGCTTTAAAATAAACATGGATTTTGTATTGTAAACATCTACCATTGGAATCCAAACGACAACCTCGAACGGAGAGTCTCCAGACCAAGTGTCTGAATGCAGGGGAAGAAGTGAACTATCATCTTGCGGTATTTGTATTGATAAGTTTATATTATTTTGCATAGCAAGCTCATTTCCAATTACTGAAAAAATTATGTTTTTACCAATTTCAAAATATTTTTTTCTAAACTCTTTATCTTCATTAATAAAATTGATGAGTTTTAAACGGGTTGAATTTAGTTCTGATTTTTTCACAAACTTATGTACATCATCTAACGAACCTGACTTTGATTTAATTTTAAGCAGGTTAAATAATTTATTTTTTATTAGAGAGTTAATATATTGAAGTGCTTTTTTGTCTTCGACATTTTGAATTAAATAGCCATCACGTAAGAATTTTTTGTTGAGCTTCTCAAGTTTTTTCATGATTAAAAAGGTCCTTTAAAATCTTTATAAGGTATATCAGATTCGCTAGTATTTATCTTTTTAAGAAATAAATTTTTCTTTTTTTTATTAATATTTTTCCCTGTTATAGATATAATTTTTTCTAAAATATTTTTTGAGTTTAAATAGCAATGCTTTGCAAGCTCTTTACTACTAGGAATCATGACATTTTTTATACCGATTCTTTGAGGTGATTTTTTTAGTTTTTTGAATATAGACTCTGTTACGATAGATATTATTTCGGCGCTTATACCATAAGTGGTCCAGCTATTATCAATCACTAATAACTTTCGTGTTTTTTTAACTGAGTTAATTATAGTTTTTTTATCAATTGGCCTGAGTGTTCTTAGGTCTATTATTTCAGGCTCAATTCCATTTATTTTCAAAAATTTATAAATTCTCATTACCTGAACTATTGCTTCCGAAAATGAAACTATGGTTATATCTTTCCCTTTTTTAATAATTTTTGCTTTTCCAATTTTTATATCATAACTTTTTTTTGGTACATTTCCGGAAATATCGTGAAGCCATCTATGTTCAAAAAATATTACTGGATTATTATCTTTTATACTTTGTATTAACAGGCCCTTGGCATCAAAAGCATTGGAAGGAGCAACTACTTTTAAACCAGGTATATGAGAAAAAAGTACTTCCAAACTTTGAGAATGTTGTGGTCCTTGCCCCCAACCCTTGCCAATAATCATTCGAATAACAATAGGAACTTTTTGTTTTCCGGCTGACATAAAGTGCCATTTTGATAACTGATTTACAATTTGTTCCATACTTAGCAGAGAGAACTCTACTCTTTGATGTGTTAAAATTGGCCTCATTCCCTTTATCGCAGCTCCTAAAGCTATTCCTGTTATGGCATTTTCTGAGGTAGGTGTTTCTATAACTCTAGTGGATCCAAATTTTTTTCCTAAGTCTTTTGTTGTACCAAATATTCCTTTGGGGTCAGTAACGCCTAATCCCATTAAAACTACTTTTTTATCCCTAAGCATGGAAAGTGTTAACGCTTCTTTTACAGATTGATTAAATTTAATTTTTCTCAAGAGATTTAGTTTGAATAAATAAATTTATTTAAAATTTCTTTTTTAGGAAACTTAGCATTTTTAGCGAACTGAAAAGCATTCTCTATTTCATAATTAATTTTTTTCTCTATTTTATCTAGGGTATTGTTTTTTTTTGAATTTGAAAAAATTTTTCCTCTTAATTTTTTTAAAGGGCACTTGTTCATCCAGCTTTTTAATTCACCTTTTGGTCTATAGTTTAAATTGTCATCCCAGTTTGGACCGCAGTGTTCTAGCCATCTGTAGGTTTTGAATTCTAAAAATATAGGCCCTTTCTTTTTTCGAATCTTATTTATACTTTCTTTTGCTAATGAATATACATCTAAAACATCATTGCCTGTAGAGGTGTGTGACTCAATACCATTTGATTCTACAATTTTTTTTATACTTCGATTCACATGTTGTCTATCTTTAAGTCCTGTGTAAACAGAATACAGATTATTTTCGCAGACAAATAATATTGGCAATTTGTGCAAGCTTGCAAAATTAATTGATTCATGAAAAACCCCTTCTTCTGTTGCTCCCTCGCCAAAGAAAATTGTTGTTATATTATTTTTTTTTAAGAAAAACTTTGAATAAAAAGCAATACCTACACCGATTGGTATAGTGCTTCCAACTATAGGAACAGATCCAAAGATACCGTTATCAAGATCTTGTAAATGCATTGAACCACCTAGTCCTTTTGCACAACCCTTATCCTTTCCGTAAAGTTCCGCTATCATATTTTTTAAATTGCCTCCCTTTCCAAGATAATGGGCGTGAGATCTATGCGTACTTATAATCTCATCCTTTTTTCCAAGGTTTGCACAAACACCTGCTGCAACTGCTTCCTGACCAATAGAAAGATGTACAGGACATCTCATTTCCTGATGTTTGTACATCGTAGAAATTTTTTTTTCTACACATCTTATTTTGTAAATTTTCTTATATAAATCCCGATACAATTTATTCATTTTGAAAAAAATTATTTATAGTTTTAATTACATGATCCAAATGATGTCTTTTTAGATTGTGGTGAATTGGAAGAGACAAAATTTGTTTGGATTGTAGTTCTGTTACTGGCAATGATTGTTCTTTCAAATTCATTCTCTGGATTGGTTTTTGTTTATGAATTGGAATTGGATAATGAATGTAGGTAGATATATTATGATTTTTGAGATAACTTTTTAATTTATCTCTATGAGGAACCTGAATAACAAAAGTATGATAGGTATTGAATTCATGTTTTTTTTCCTGAGGAAAATAAACATATTTTTTGTTTAACCTTTTGATATAATAATCTGCATTTACTCTTCTTTTTCTAATAATATTATGTATTCTGCTTAATCTAAAATTCAAGATAGCTGCTTGAATATTGTCCATTCTCGAAACAAAACCAAAAAATTCCATTTCATCTCTGTTTTTCAAACCATGATTTCTTGCTTTTCTAATTTTTTCTGCCGCTTTAAAATTATTAGTAACCACAAAACCGCCGTCACCCATACCATTTAAGTTTTTTAATGGATGGGTTGAAAAACATCCAATTTCTCCCCACGAACCGCATGGCTTATTTTTATATCTACTTCCAAATGCTTGGGCACAATCTTCAACAACAGGTATTTTATATTTTTTAGATATTTTTATAATTTCATCCATCTTACAAGACCTTCCGGTTAAATGGACAGGCATGATTGCTTTTGTTTTTTTCGTTATTTTTCTTTCTATTTCTTTAGGATTAATATTTTGATCTGGTAATACATCCGCAAAGACCGGTTTTCCTCCCAAATGAACGATAGAGCTTGTTGAAGCAACATAGGAATTTGCTGGAGTTATTACCTCATCTCCTTTTTTTACCCCCACACTATGTAATGCAAAAGTAAGGGCATCTGTACCGCTATTCAAAGATACGGCATATTTCATTCCGCAATCTTTGCTAACTTTTTTTTCAAATTTTGATATTTCTTTTCCTCTTACTCCAACATATTGGCCTGAACCTAAAACTTCTAATAAAACAGGGAGTAATCTTTTTTTCTCTTCTTTCCACTGTTCTGTAAAATTTAAATAATTTACTTTCATTTTGCTCTATAAAAATTTCTAACAATGTTTACAATATATTTTTTTTCTTTAGGTAAAAGATGTTGGTCACAAGGGAAGGAGATTATTTTTTTAGTGTGTTCGTCGGTAACTGGAAACATTCCTTTTTTTAAACCTCTTTTTAAAAATGGAGTCTGTCTATAGATTGGTGTTGGATAATGAATTTTTACCTCTATACCTTTTTTGAGACAATGTTTATAAAGTCTGTCCCTATTTTTAACAAAAATAATATACAGGTGATAAACGTGTTTAACATTAGAAAGTCTAGGTGGAATTGTTACCTGATGTATCTTAGAAAATTCCCTGTCAAAATACTTGGCATTTTTTATTCTTTTTTCAGCAATAGATTTTGCTTTCGGAAGCAACCAGTTTCCAACAACAGCTTGAAAAGTATCTAACCTTGAATTGTAACCAAGAATTTTTACAGTGTCTCTATCTATTAGCCCATGATTCCTAAGCAAACTAATTTTATCAAAAATTTTTTTACTATTGGTAACTACCATGCCACCGTCTGACCAAACATTTATATTCTTTAAAGGATGGAATGAAAAAGCAGACGCTTCTCCCCATGTGCCACTTTTTTTTTTATCATACTCACCTAAAATTGATTGGCATGCGTCTTCGATAATCGGAATTTTATATTTTTTAGAAATTGTCTTTAATTTTTTCATGTTTGGCATATTCCCAGTGTAATGTACGGGTACAATAGCCTTTGTTTTTTTTGAAATATTCTTCTCTATCAGACTTGTGTCAATGCAAAAAGTATCATCGCAATCAACAAATTTAATTTTTGCACCAATTTCTTCGATTGCTCCTACTGTTGCCACGAACGTATTGGCGGCTGTAATTACCTCATCTCCTGGCTTAACACCTATTGCTTTGAGGGCAAGCTTTAATGCATCCGTACCTGAATTAACACCTATTGCATATTTAACTCCAATAAGTTTTGCAAAATTTTTTTCAAAAATTTTTAATTCTTTTCCTAAGGTAAAGTCTCCAGTTGATACAAATTTCTTTAGTTTTTTCCAAAGTGAGCCTGTATTTTTAAATTGTCTTGGTAAATAAGAATAGTTAATTTTCATTTTAAATTTAAATTCTGCATTCTTTTAATGTTAAAATAAATTTCATTATTTAGCGGATCAGTAAAAATATTTTTTTTAAATGCATTTACAAGATCAGCGACAGCATCTTTGACTTTTTTTTTAGGCTTAAAGTTCAATTCGCTTTCAATTTTTTTTGATGATATATGATACGATCTATTATCGTCTGTTGATGAGTGTATTATGTTTACATTTTTACCGACTGCTTCTTTTACTGTTTCTGCCAAAGATCTTACTGTATGATTTTCATAGCCAACATTAAAAATTTTTCCCGAAATAAGTTCGGGTTTTGATATTGTCAATAATAAATAAGAATCTACCATGTCGCTAATATGAATATTGGGTCTAAATTGAGATCCACCAAAAACCGTTATTTGATTTTTATTGTATGCTAAATTTGTTAAAATATTTACTACCAGATCAAGTCTTTGTCTGGGTGAAAAACCGCAAACTGTAGCAGGTCTAATCACGGTTGGTATGAAATTGTTGCTTTTATATTTTAGTAATACTTTTTCACAAATGGCTTTATATTTTGAATAGTCAGTAAGTGGTTCTAGAGACATATCTTCTGAGACATTATTGACATCTTTGATTCCATAAACGCTTGAAGATGATGCATAAATAAATCTATTTACCCCCTGTTTAATCGCTAATTTTACCATTGGTTCAAAAGCATCCAGATTGATTTTTTTTCCAAGTGTTTTATCTAATTCAAAACTTGGGTCATTTGAAATGCACGCTAAGTGAATAACTATTTCAACATTTTTTAATGCTGACTCTAAGTTTTTTGAATCCCTAATATCATTTTTAAAAATTTTCAAATTTTTGTGTTTTGGCAATGTGTCACCATAAATCATTAAATCAATTACGTTGACTTCATATCCTTCTTGTAAAAGCTTTGGTGTTAAAACAGACCCAACGTAACCAGCACCACCTGTTATCAGAATTTTTTTTGGCATTTTTCTACTTTAGATATGACTCTAATGATTTGATTATATTTACTTTATTTAATGTTTTGCTATTGGCCATAAATTGAATGTTTTGTGCTGCGGCCAATGCTGAAAATAACATACTAAAATAGACGTTATCTTTTTTATAAATACTCAAAGCTAAACTTGCTAACATAGTATCTCCTGTGCCCACTTTATCTCTAACTTTGCTAGCAAATGCCGGACATTTTAAAATTTTATTTTTGCTTCTTATATACAAGGTGGATCCGTGGTTTCCGGACGTTACAACTGTATACTTTGATTTTAGGTTCTTGGATAATAATTTTATTAATTTTTCTTTTTCATCAACTTTATTTCTTAGCTCATGACGCATTTCGTTTTCATTAATGATGACTAAGTCAGCACCCTTGTACATTGAAATTGTATGGTGGCCTACATTCGCAGCATTAAGCTGAGCATTGATAGCTAAAAACTTAGACTTTTTTAAAATAAAATCTGCCGTCTTTTTTGAAATTAACCCGTGACCATAATCAGAGACTATTACCAAATCAGCTTTTACAATCTCTTTTTTAATCAAATTATGAAATTTTATTTCACTGTCTTTATTAAGAGGTTCGTCGTTTATTGTATATACTCCAAATATCTTTGTGTGATTAATGTTATCTACATATCTTTTCTTTAATATTGTAGATGAATTTTTTTTAAGTATGAATTTTTTTTTAATACTTTTGTTAAGATTGTCGTTGATCATTTTACTAAATTCTTTTTTCTCACCTAATGCGCTTATTAAGGTTATATCTCTACTAAAATTTGCTAAATTATTTGCGATTGATAAAGCGCCGCCTAAAAATTGTTTGCTTTCTATATCTCTTAAAACTAAAACTGGCTCCTTGCCTGATTTTCCTAAAGTTTCACATGCTACATAATCATCAATAATTGACTCTCCTATTACCAGAATCTTAAGATTGTCATAGTTATCAATGATTTTTTTAGGAAAGAATCTATTTCTAACATTTTTTTTTAAATCTAATAAAAATTTTTTTTGAAGATTGTTTAAGTTAAAACCCGATTGGTTAATTATTTTGCTAGAACTAAAAATTTCATCTGTAGTATAAAATATTTTACCGCCGTAGTTTTTTACAAATTTAGATTCTTTAGTTATCTGACCTGAGCTGTCTAGAGAGTGATCTCTGTATTCTTTTCCTTTGCAGTAAATATCCGGTTTTACAATTTTTAGAGCATCTACAGCATTGCTTGAAAAGTTTGGAAAAACTATGTCAACAGAATCTAAAGAAGATAACATCTCCATCCTTTTTTGTAATTCAAAAATTGGTCTGTTAGGACCTTTGTTTACATATTGGTCCGCTGTAACAGTGACGATTAATATATCCCCCAAAGATTTGGCTGTTTTAAAATGTTTTATATGGCCTAAGTGCAGAACGTCAAAAACTCCATGACATTGAACAATTTTTTTGCCTTTGGTTTTTAAATTTTTTATTTTTTTTGATAAAGATTCTAATTTTGTAACTATTTTCGTTTCCATGATGATTTAATTAAAATTTTTAGTAATTTTTTTTGACTTGATCATTTGTCTTTAAGAAGATCGAACCAGATTTTGGTAGCACGGCTAATTTTTTTTGGTGTCCATACAGGTGCATTCTTCCAATAACCTATGTTTTCTAGAAGGTTTTTAACTCCCTTGTTTATAGAAACTTTTGGTCTCCAATTAAGTTCTTTTTTAATTTTATTTATATTGGCTAAAGATCTATAAGGTTCGCCAGGTCTTTTTGGAATATTAATCCTCTTTCCACCAATTAATTTAACCAATGTATTAACCTTAATTTCTTTTCCGCCTGCAACATTGTAAATTTTACCAACTCTTTTAGAATAAGCTGCTTTGATTATAGCATCAGTCAGATCTTTTATATGCAAAAAGTCCCTAGTTTGATTCCCGTCTCCAACAACAGTTAAAGGTTTTTTGGCAATTTTTTGAGCTAAGAAAACTCCGAAAACAGCTCCATAAGTTCCGCTTGTTCTAGATTTTGGTCCATAAATATTAAAAAATCTAAGAGATATAGTTGGTAATTTAAATACCTTATTAAAATGCTGAACCAATTCCTCTCCTTGCCATTTTGTTAAAGCATAAGGGTACATGGGTTTTATTTTTTCATTTTCGTTTGTAGGAAATTTTTTAGGAAACCCATAACAACTTGCTGAAGCTGCATAAATAAGCTTTTTTATTTTACTTTGTCTTGAGGCTTGCAACACATTAAATGTGCCAATTACATTTGATTTAAAATATTTATCTGGATTCTCAATGCTTGGTACAATATCTGCTAAACCAGCCATATGAAAAACATAATCTACTTTGGAAAAATATTTTTTTATTTTTTGGTAATTTGAAATATCGACATTTACTATTTTTAGATTTTTCTTTGAATGATCTTTTAAATTTGATCTTCTACCGGTACTAAAATTATCTAGGACAATAACTTTGTGTTTCTTTTTAATGAGAAGATCTACTAAATTGCTTCCTATAAACCCTGCGCCACCTGTAACTAAAGATTTCATAGTCTATTTAACCAATGCTCCGCACTTTGCAAAAAGTATACTTTTACAATAATTTTAATCATTTAAAATTTTCTATGCTGGGGTAAATAAAAACTCTTTCTTTTTTATTGTTGTTTTTATATTTCCCATTAAAATTCCAATTCTGTTTCTTTGTAAATTAATAATTTTAAATATTTTGTCAGCAAAAGGTCCTGAACTAAATCTATACTTTTTATTTATATCCAAATCAAAAAAGTTTCTTGATAGAAAGCCTTCTTCGCTTTCTGAATCTTTACATTTTTTTATAAATTTTTCTATATCTTTTTGAGACTCTGCAAAACCATCTAAGAAATACTTAAGACCTCTTATAAACATTAATGAATTAACTGTTTTTTTATGTTCTAAACTTTTATGAAAGCAAAACAAATAGTCTCCGAGTAAATTGAGTTCTTTGCTAATTAATTTTTTATTTTGATATTTTTGAATACGTAATTTTGGAATATAGATCTCAAAATCATTACCCAATTTACTTTTAAGATCTTCTTTTAGTACAGAGAGGTTTTTTTTATCAAATTTTAATACAGTCCACATTTTTATTTGCCTTTAAGCTCTTTTTTAAGTTCATCATATTCTCTCATTTTTCTTTGCATATAATTCAAAGTCAGCTTGGTTTTTTGAGCGATTCCTTTGGGTGTTAAAACGTAAAAATAGTTAAGTTTATTTGGGTTCTTTTTGAAATTTTCTATTTTAATCAGGCCTTTTGACTGAAGAGCTTTTAAACAATAGTTTAGTTTTCCCAAACTAAAACCAAGTTCTTCTGCTAGTTCACGTTGGGTAGATTCTGGATTCTTTTGAATCTTTCTTAAAACATCAAAATGATCTTGTTGGTCCTTCATATGTTCAATAATTGAACATTCTATTGTTCAATATTTGAACAGTAAAGGCTTTTTTTCTTCTTTTAATTTACTTTCTTCCTATAGTGTGTATAGGAACGGGAGTACAACCATATGTTGTAAGGATGTATTACAAGCTTTGATTTATTTATTTGTATCTTCGAATATTTTAATTAGTTGGGGGGCAATTATGTCCGCTATTTCTTTTGAGCCTTTTGGTGTTGTGTGGATACCGTCCCACCAGAAGTCGAGTTTGCCTTCTAAATTGGAAGCTACGTCAATGTAATGATATTTGTTTTTTTTACAGTGAATTATTAGTGAAGAGTTTAAGGCTACAAGTTTTGAATTATTGAAACCTTTTGCAGTTAGTTGATTTATAAAAATTGGTATGGATCCCATTTTAATAGTTTCTGCATGCAATTTATCTATTCTTGCAGTATAAACCTCGGTGAGTTCTTTGTATTTCAACAAAACTTCTTCTAAACTATTGTTTTTTATGAATTCTTTATAACTTAAAAATTCTGGATTATTTTGTTTATATTTTTTAATCCCCTCGTCAAAGTCATAAAGAAGTTTTTTATCTGATTTATGATACCTGTGTTTCAGTTTTCTTAATAAATCATAAAATATGCTTCTCGACTTAATATTGTCTAAAATTCTTTCGGTATAAGACTCGCTTAGAATATTTCCATCTTGAAATTCATTTCTCAGTCCCTTGTTCGCATACTGATCGTTAATTCCTATATAATAAAGGATGTACTTGGGTTTGAAGTCTTTGAGTTTTGGAAACCAATATTTTAAATTTGAGATATGACCTCTTGTAGACTGGCCTTCGATACCTGCATTATAAATTCTTATATCGTTTTTCGTTTTAGAAATTTTTTTATTTAAAATCTCTGTAATAGTATATTTGTCGGGCTTATATCTTTCGTCTGTAGTGCTCCCACCCATTATTACAGCAGATATATCTTTTAATGGTACATCGGCGCCTCTAAATGCATGATAGTTCCTCTTGTAAATAAAATCATATGATTTTCCTTCATAATTTACAATATAGGAAGCCTTTCTCATTCTATGTTCCCTTACATAAGGGCCCAGGTTATTTTCATCAAACCAATATCCAAAAAATATTTCTATCAAGGATAATGTAGTTAAAACAATAAGTATATTTACTGATAGTATTTTAAAAAAATTTTTCACTGAAATAATTTAGTCTAATTCAAAATCTGATCGATAATTTTTTTTCAATTTTTCATCTTGTTCTTCTTTAAATAGAATATAATTTTCACACACCAAAATATCAAGATTTGTTCCCATAAAACATTTAAAAGAATCTTCCACAGAACAAACTATGGGTTCGCCTCTAATATTAAAAGATGTATTCACTAGTAAAGGACAACCCGTAATCTCTTTAAATCTTTTTAAAAGTTTATAATATTTGGGATTAGTTTCTTTATGAACTGTTTGAATTCTAGCTGAGTAATCAACATGAGTGACAGCAGGAATTGATGATCTCTTTACATTTAATTTGTCTATACCAAAAAGTTTCTGGTCTTTTTCATTCATAGGTATTTGTATATTTTTTTTTACGTCGGAAACTAAAAGCATGTAAGGACTATCACAATTTATATCAAACCAATCATTGACTTCTTCTCTCAAAATAGAAGGGGCGAATGGCCTAAAACTCTCCCTAAATTTAACTTTTAAATTAAGTTCTTTTTGCATTTTATCAGATCTTGGGTCTGCTATAATTGATCTCGAACCTAAAGCTCTTGGACCAAATTCCATACGCCCTTGAAACCAACCAATGGTTTTTTTATTTTTTAAATGATCAGCAACAGTGTTTATTAAACTATCTTCATCTTTTTTTTCATATTTGGCTCCTAAAGAATTTAAAATTTTTTCAACTTGATCGTCTTTATATGATGGTCCTAGATAAGAACCTTTCATGCTGTCGCCGCTAGCTACTGCTTCTCTTTTATTCCCAAGTTCCTGATACCAAAATGCCAAAGCTGCACCCAAAGATCCGCCTGCGTCACCGGCCGCTGGTTGAAACCAGATATTTTCAAAAATATTTTTTTTTAAAACTTTCCCGTTTGCTACACAGTTCAGTGCAACACCGCCAGCCATACATAAATTTTTAATCTTTGTTTCTTTAAAAATTGAAGAAGCTAATCTTAAAACAATTTCTTCGGTTGCAGACTGTATGGATGCAGCAATATCCATATGAAATTGTGTTAACAAATCTTTTTCAGGATTTCTTGTTTTTTGACCAAATAATTTTGAGAACTTATCGTTTGTCATTGTAAGTCCGGTTGCGTAATTAAAATATTTCATATTTAATCTAAATGAACCATCATTTTTTAAATCTATAAGTTCTTTTATTATGAGATCTTTAAATTTAGGCTTGCCATATGGAGCTAAGCCCATAACTTTATATTCTCCACTATTAACTTTAAAGCCTAGGTAGTAGGTAAAAGCAGAATAAAGTAATCCTATAGAATGAGGAAAATGAATTTCTTTTAACATGGTTATCTTGTTTTCTTTGCCAATGGCCAATGTTGTGGTTGCCCATTCCCCAACACCATCTAAAGTTAATATTGCTGCTTCCTTAAAGGGGGAAGGATAAAATGCACTTGCTGCATGACTATAATGATGTTCTGAAAAATGTATTTTATTTATATCTTTAAAATTTTTATCGTGTTTTTTGAGTTGTTCAAACAAAAATTTTTTCTGAAAAAGTTTTTCTCTTAACCAGATAGGCATTGACATTGAAAAAGAAGCAAAACCTTTGGGTGCAAAGGCCAAATATGTTTCTAATAGTCTTTCGAATTTTAAAAACGGTTTTTCAAAAAAAACTATATGATCTATTTGATTTAATTTTAAATTTGAATTATTTAAAACAAATTCAACTGCGTTATGAGGATATCTGGCATCGTGTTTTTTTCTTGAAAATCTTTCTTCCTGAGCTGCAGAAATAATATCACCATCAACGACCAATGCTGCAGCACTGTCGTGATAAAATGCAGAAATGCCTAAAATCGATGTCACTTAAAAAATTGTATAAATAAACGGAGCTACCGCTGATCCTTGGCTAAGCACTATAAGCATACCAAAAAGTCCTAGGACAATTATAATTGGTAGTAGCCAATATTTTTTTCTTTCTCTTAAAAAATCCAAGAATTCTTTTATGAAACTTAACATTAAAATTGCCTTTTCATTGAACCTATATTTTTTTCTCTTTTTATCCAGTAAGAATTATCTTTTGAAAATTTAATATTTAATAAATCTTTTCCTATCATTCTCATTAACAGTCCTATAGGGGTTAATATTAAAAAAAATACAGCAGCCATCACTATAGGAGCTACAACTCTTCCAAGAAGTTCTCCGAACTTAATCCATAGTAGTTTTGGATGATTCAATAATTTTGAATTTACTATTCCTAAAAACAAAAAAATTAATGAAATAACAAGAGACCAAATCCTGATTGATTGGCCATCAATCATTGGCCACGCTGATATTGCTAAAAAAACAACGAAGAATAGGATACCGAAACTTCTGTTGGAACTAACTTCTCTCATCATTTGCTTAATACATTATTAAATTAAAATTTTCAATTAGTATTCAAATTAAACACTTTCTTTTTAAAATAATTGTCATTTTCTAGATCATCTATTGAAAAAAAAGTTCTTTTTTTTAAAACTTTTGGTACTTGATTAGTGGCACAAGATAATAAAAATCTAATTGCATTTACATTGTCAATCTCTGAATTTATAAAATCTTTACAATGATTTGAAACTTTTATTATGTTTAAAATATCACTGGTTCTAAAATTATACTCTTTCTTAATATTGTCTGAGTTAAAAATTGACTTAATTTGTTCTTTTGCAATGTGATCTTTAATGTTTGTCCAAAAAATACCGTGGTCTCCCTGTATGATTACCTGAGCATCTGGATCATTTTTATTTAAGAAAATAATAAGTTCCCTAACTCTTTTTAAAGCGCATTGATAGTTTTGCTCATAGCCAATACTTATATCTTTTCTGATATCCTCAGGAATTTTAGATAAAATACAGTTTTTATCGTAAATTTTATCGTTTATTTCAGCGTTATCAAAAAGGTGGGGTATTCTAGAGTGAACAAATACAAAATACTTTTTATTGTTATTTTTAATTAAATTAAAATTTTTTATTAACTTATCCGTTGCATCATCTTCGAATCGCTTAGTTTCTTCGAATGATTTTATTTTCATATATTTTGAAAAAAATTTATTAGTTATATCAACAATTGGTGTTTTTTTTAAAAAAATAGATAATGCATAATTATTGTTAATCAAATTTCTAAAATTAAAAATAAAGCTATATTTCTTATCGTCGCTATTAGGTAAACAGATCGAGCTATTATACACTGTGCAATGATAAACTGTATTTCCAATCCAAAAAAAATCATAATTGATGTTCTTTATTGCACTGCCAAGAGGCGAGGTTTTAAATTTAGACATTGATACTGGAAACAAAGAATTTATTGAAAATGGATAGCTGTCTTCCGTCAAATGATAATTTAAATTTAAGATTTGCGAGATAGAGACTAAAGTTCCGTTATAACTAGATTTAGAATTCTCTACATAAGTATAATTGTTTTTTTTATAAAAATTAACGGATTCTTTTACGTCTATATTTTTTATATCTTGATTAAATATTTCTAATGATGTTGCTCCATCCATTATTACATAATATATGTTTTTATTTTTATTGTAATTAGCTGCTATATTTTTTAATTCGGTATTTGAAAAATATTTAATATTGGAAAATTGTTTAGAATAGTTTTTTAAGTTTGCATTATAATTAAAATATATAAAGAAAAAAAAATTTATAAAAAATAGGATGACTGAAAATTTTATTATCCAATTTAATATTTTTAACTTTCTATTAAAATAATAATATATTAAGAATATAAACTGCGATGCTATTAATAGAAATAAAGATAGTTCCCCTCCAAATTTAAATCCAAAATTAACAAATACTAAATTAATAATAAATTTAATTTTATCATAGTTAAAAAAAATAAATGTTATAAAACTTAATAAAAAAAATATCTCTGAAAATTTTTCTTTAAATATCAAAGAAATAATTCCTGAAAGAAATACTGTGGCTAAAGTTAAACAGAATACTGTAAATGTTATAAATTTATAACCATACGAATCTAGTCCGTGAACATTGTTGCTTATAAATTCTAGATAAGGTATCCAGGTAATTAACAACGAGACCACGATTAATTGATTTTTAATCATGAATTCTCTACTTATTTTATTATAATTCATCATTGATAATTACACTGTACTCAATATATTGGGATTTATAAAACAAATTTAAATAAGTTTCATGAACATTTTCAAAATTATTTTATTTTTTTACTTTGTCTTTATGACAAATGCCTACGCATATCTAGACCCAGCAACAGGCAGCGCAATTGTTGCCGCTATTGTTGCAGGTTTTGCCACGTTTACAAACTACCTCAAAATTTTTAAACAAAAGATTAAAAATTTATTTAAAAAAAAAAATAAAAAATAAAAAAACATTTGATTAATTTTTTTTTAGATTTAACAAATTTCTTTAGATACAAGGCAAGAGAGAAAAAAAATAATATTGGTTTTTTTTGTGAGAATCGTTTTATTTTTGAATATTTAAAGCCTTATATTTCTAAAATTAGTACAAAAAGGAAAGTTATAATAATATCTTTTGAAAAAATTGAAAATAAAATTCTCCCTACAGATTCTTGCTTCGTTTTTCGTTCTAACTTTTTCAGAGAATTAGTTTTTTTGACTTTGAAATTAAATGTGCTTTATTCATCTACTCCCGACATAGGAAACACAATATTTAAGCGATCAAAACTAAAAAAAAATTGTAAATATATATATCTTCAACATTCTCCTGTGAGTTTAACAATGATTTACAGAGAAAAAGCTTTTGAAAATTTCGATGCAATACAAGTAATAAGTAAATTTCAAGAATCAGAAATAAACGAAATGAAAACAAAAAATAATTTTAATATTAAGGTTTTCAGGTCAAAATATTTATTTGTTGATAAGAAAAAAACAAACTCAAAAAAAACTCACGATGTATTACTGGCACCAACTTGGAACAGTAATTTCTTTGATTTAAATTGTCATAAATTGCTCAAGGAACATATGGATAAAAATAATATTTCATACATATTACGACCTCACCCTATGTCATTTAAAAAAAAAGAAATTTCTTTAGAAGATTTAAATAAGCTAAATATCCCAGTAGATTCATCCAATAATTTGGATTTAAACAAGTATAGGTTTTTGGTTTCAGATTGGTCAGGTATATTTATAGAATATGCTTTGTTATCTAATCAAAAAGCATTTTTAATCAATACTCCTAAAAAAATAAAAAATAAAAATTTTCAAAGATACGAAAATAAGCCAATTGAAATAACAATGAGAGATAAGTTTGGACACATCTATGAAGTTAATAATATAGAAATTCTTGTAAAAGATATATTAAGCTTGAAAGAACAAAAACTTAATGAGGATGAGTCTTTAAAAAAACTTATTAAAGATAATTTTTTTTAAAATAAAAACTAAGCTATAATAGAATTTTTATCTAATAAAACCGACATTTCTTTTCTCATATATTTTTGGGGTATAGTTTTTTTGTTTAAAATTAGTTTTCGTATTTTTGTCCCACTTATTGTTTCTTTTTTCTTATTTTTACAACTGGAACATTTTTTATTCATAATTTGTAAACACCCTTTGCATAAATAAGGTTCTTTAAATGTAACAATATTAATATTAATTTTATTACTAAATTTTTTACATAATTTTTGAGAGGCATATTTTGGGTAATAATTTTTAACTCCTGCATGATCTCTACCAACCAAAAAATGTGTACATCCAAAATTTTTTCTCACTAAAGCATGTAGCAAAGCTTCTCTTGGGCCTCCATATCTTGGGTATGAATTAAAAACATTAAAAAAAATGTTTTTTTTCTTATAAATTTTATTTACTAATTTTAAATTACTTTTAATAATAATGTCCTCCTTATACTCACTGCTTTTAAATTGGCCTACAAGAGGTTGGATTAGTAACGCGTCACACTTTGACAGACCAAAAAAATGGATCCATTCGTGTGCCCTGTGAGGAACATTTCTAGTATGAAAACCAATAACTTTTTTAAATTTAGAAAATTTTTTTTTAAATATTTCAGGTTTATTAAACTGAATTTTGCTTATTGAGCTTTTTTTGAAATTTTCTATTTTGCAATCAATAAAATAATCTCCAGATCTAAAAAAGTTTTGAAGGCCAGGGTGTCTCCCATCTGAGGTTTGAAATATTTTCTTTCCTATTTTTTTTTTATTAATTTGATAAAAAGATAGAATTTTTAGGTTACAAATTTTTTTAGATTTATAGTACGCCTCAATTTTTTTTTGAAATTTTATTTTATTAAATACTGCTTTTGATATCCCCATATAAATTGGAATGGGAAAAAATTTATTTTTGTCTAATTTAAAATCTTCTACGATCGAAACAAATTCTTTTTTAGATACAAATTTATTTAAAGGTTGAAAAACACCATATTTTAAATTAATAATATCAAGATAGTTATTTTGTGAAATATTTACTTTCATTTTAAATACTAACTTATGTATCAATTTTCACGCATGAAACAAATAATCAAATTTAATATTTATAGTTAAGATTAAATGTATTATTTCCATACTTCAATAGGGGGCGGGGTCACTGGTACAGAAACAATAATTTCCGCAATAAATAACATAGAAAAAATTTTAAAAAAGACCAATAAAACAAAACCTTTAAAAAATCAAAAAGTCTTTTTTGCTATTATAGACAAAAATTTTAAAAATGTTCCTGGCGGTGTAGCCTACAGTGAGTCCAACGCACGGTATGGTTTTTTTAATAATCCAATAAGATTGTCTCCAAAAGAATTCACGAACTGGCTTTTGAAAGTTCAAAATAAGAAACTTGTAATTAATTACTTAAAAAAATCTGGTGGCTTCAGTGGAAAAATATGGTTAAAAGCAAATGAAAAAATTTTTCTTTCCAATAAGAAAAAAGAAATCGATGAACTTTATATGCCAAGAGCTTCTTTGGATTTTTGGCTTCAAGAAAGACTTTATAATTTAACAAAAAAAATAAAAAAACTAAAAACTTCAAGTAAAATTGACATAGATTTGCACTTTTTAAATGGCGATGTAATTAACATTGAAAATATAAAAAAAAATTATAAAAAAATAATATTTAAAAATAATAAATATGAAAAATTAATTTACAAATTCGAAAATGAAGATCGCCCAAAATTAATTTTGAACAGGGATAAAATAACTAATGAACCCGTTTACTCAATTTCTCAAAATATTGGTCTGGGCCTGCCTCCGCCCAAGCAATTAGCCACTCCACTAGCTAAAAAAAACAAGAATTATATTTGGGATTTTTATGCCGAAGGATCAACCTCAATTTTGATAAAAAGAATTAAGAGTCTGTACAAAAACAAAAAATTAGTAATTTATTTTATTGGTTACAAAGCTGGATTATTAGAATCTTTACCTGAATTAAGATCGGTAATTATAAATAATAAAATTAAAATGTTAATTATTTGCTCATCTAATAAGTTAAAAAGTATACAAAAAGCAAAATTATCAATTAATAAAAAAAAATATCAGTTATTGGTTCTGACAAATAAAAATATTAAAAAAATAGATACATCTATAAAACTGTACAGTGCTATTTTAAAAGAATTTGAAATAGCTAAAACCAAAGGATACAAAAAATATGATGCCTGGACCATAATTTTAAAAAATAGAATTATCAATAAGTGTTTAAAAAAATTTGATAATGCTGAAAAAATAAAATATTTTAATACCTATCACCATAAAATTAGAAATATAACAAGATTTACCTATTCTAAAACTATAGAGGCAAGAGAGAAATTATCTTCGAGCGGTATACTTATAACTAAAAAAGAAACGGTTAAAAAAGTAGATTTTAAAAACAGAAAACTAATAGTTTTGGCAAAAAATACCAGGGGGAGTTATAAAAAATATAATTGTGATATAGTGGTAAATGTATCTGGACCATTAAACGTAGCAAAAATATCAAATGAAATATCCCTTATATCTTCAATAAAAAAAATGGGAGCGAATTTTAGTGATGTAGGTTTTTTTGTAGATAAAAATTTTCAAATCAATGGTCTAAATAAAATATACAGTCCCAGTGTTATTTCTAGGGGATTTAATCCAGGTAGGGAAACCATCATAAATGCAATATTAAAAAATTCAAAAACTATTGGAAAAAATATTGCTATTAATTTTAAAAACAATATAAACATAAAATAAATTATAAATATGGAAGATGTTCTATCTTGGGATAAATTTTTTTACGAAACAAATAAAAGTAAATTCTATCCCCCAAAAAAAATAGATTTGTACAATAGATTAGTAGCTTTTACTGACAATTTTTTTGTAATTGCAGCCATTGGTGCCTTCACTCCTGGGTATCTAATGATTGTAACAAAAAAAATGTTGCCTTCATTTTGTTTAATAGAAAGTTCCCAGATTAAAGAATTAAAATGGTTAATCAATATTTTGGAGAAAGAAATTTCTAAATATTACAACAGGAATGTTGTTTTGTTTGAACATGGTATGTGCGCTTGTGTTGGTGGTCTGGATAGAGCCCATCTTCATTTAATGACCATAGACAAAAAGGCAGACAACTCATTGTTAGAGAAATGTGTGAACAGAGCTTTAGTTAGAAGAAGAGCGGGCATAACACATGTCGAATTTAAAGGTCATAAACTAGAAAACATTCATGATATTGATCAAATAATGAGTTCAAACAAAAAAAATGAGTACAATATTCATGGAAAACAGCTGGCTTATAATGATATTTCAAAAGATTTGGATATTAAAAATTGGCCTACTTCAGCAATTGATCATGTAAAATCAGGGGGTCATTACGTTTTTTTTAAAACCAATTCTGAAAGCTCTTCATTTTTTACGAAAAAAAATTTTCAGACACAATTAGGAAGAGAAATAGTTTTTGAATTGGAAAAAGAAACAAACTCAAGCTTCAATAAATGGGTCAACGATACACTGAAGATAAATAGTTATTCTAATATTTGGAAATGGCAAGAGTTTCCTTTTAATGAAAATATTTTAAAAACAATAAAGGATTTTACAGAAATAGCATCAAGAATTAATGACCAAAATAAGGAATTTGGTTTTACCAATATAAAACCAAAAAAATAATTATAAAATTAAACTTTCTTTAGCTTGCAGACTCTCTGAAGATTTATTTTTCACGTTTCGATTAAGTATTTCGAATACTGATTTTTCAAAATACTCTACCATGTCATATCTGTCTAAAAACCTAGCTAGTGTAATAAAAACTGATAGTGCTGTAATTGGTCTAGGAACAACATTGGACTCCCACTTAGCAATCTTAACAATTCTTTCTTGTTCAGATTTTGAGATTCTTTCCATATCTTCAAACTCTTTTATTTCAAATTCTTCAATAAAATCTGCTAGTTGCT
>CACIPQ010000001.1:142500-223709 GCA_902588585.1 uncultured Pelagibacteraceae bacterium
GTGTGTACAAGACCCGGGAACGTATTCACCGCGGCGCGCTGATCCGCGATTACTAGCAATTCCAGCTTCATGCACTCGAGTTGCAGAGTGCAATCCGAACTGAGATACATTTTTAAGATTGGCTTCGAGTCGCCTCTTCGCATCTTATTGTAAGTACCATTGTAGCACGTGTGTAGCCCAACACGTAAGGGCCATGAGGACTTGACGTCATCCCCACCTTCCTCCAGCTTATCACTGGCAGTTCGTCTAGAGTACTCAACTAAATGTTAGTAACTAAACGTAGGGGTTGCGCTCGTTGCGGGACTTAACCCAACATCTCACGACACGAGCTGACGACAGCCATGCAGCACCTGTGTTCCGTCCGGCCAAACCGAAGACTCATATCTCTACGAGTCGCGACGGACATGTCAAGTGTTGGTAAGGTTCTGCGCGTATCTTCGAATTAAACCACATGCTCCACTGCTTGTGCGGGTCCCCGTCAATTCATTTGAGTTTTAACCTTGCGGTCGTACTCCCCAGGCGGTGTGCTTAACGCTTTTGCTGCGACACTGAAAATAAAATTTCCAACGTCTAGCACACATCGTTTACAGCATGGACTACGAGGGTATCTAATCCTCTTCGCTACCCATGCTTTCGCTCCTCAGTGTCAGTAGTGATCCAGAAAGTTGCCTTCGCTTTTGGTGTTCTTTCTAATATCTACGAATTTCACCTCTACACTAGAAATTCCACTTTCCTCTATCACACTCTAGCTAAAAAGTTTTGATGGCAGTTCCAAGGTTAAGCCTTGGGATTTCACCACCAACTTTTTTAACCACCTACGAGCTCTTTAAGCCCAGTAATTCCGAACTACGCTAGGTCCCTTCGTATTACCGCGGCTGCTGGCACGAAGTTAGCCGGACCTTCTTATTTGGGTACAGTCATTTTCTTCCCCAACGAAAGAGTTTTACAACCCAAAGGCCTTCTTCACTCACGCGGCATCGCTGCATCAGGGTTTCCCCCATTGTGCAAGATTCCCCACTGCTGCCTCCCGTAGGAGTCTGGGCCGTGTCTCAGTCCCAATGTGGCTGGTCTTCCTCTAAGAACAGCTATTGATAGTTGCCTTGGTGAGCTTTTACCTCACCAACAAGCTAATCAAGTGCGGGCTCATCTTTCGGCGATAAATCTTTCCCCGTAAGGGCTTATCCGGTATTAGCTCAAGTTTCCCCGAGTTATTCCGAACCAAAAGGCAGATTCCCACATTATACTCACCCGTCTGCCACTCAGTATTGCTACTGCGTTCGACTTGCATGTGTTAAGCGTGCCGCCAGCGTACGTTCTGAGCCATGATCAAACTCTCAAGTTTAATAACGGCGCACACTAGCTTTAATAACTTTAGAATAAACTAAAGTTACTTTCGTTAAAGTGTGTACGCTAAATTTCTTTATTAACCTAACCGTCCACACTTCTCTTCTTCTTTATCTACAATTTAAAAAAGCTCAATTTCCTGAAAATTTCAGCAAATTACACAACAGTAACCAGCTCAAAAATCCACTAAAAGCTTTGTTTTTTTGCGGGTTATTGTGAGATGCCGTTATATTGAAATATAAAAATTAATCAAGGCGTATATTTGGTAAAAAAACCAATAAAAACAACATTTTTCGCACTACCTGGCATTGAATATCTCGTTTTTTTTTTATATAGAAAAGTCTGACAAAAATGAAACTCATTTTAGCAGAATTGAAAAAAATCATATCAAATTTCAAAAGAGAGGTATCGAGCTTTAAAAGAGAGTACCCCGAATTTAAAAAGGTAAAATTAGTTCATGTTCTTAGTACGCTTTTTTTCTTTTTCGCGATCTATTCAATTGGCATATACAACTCAAGTCTCAAGGAAAAAAGAATTCAGGAAATAAATGACTTTCTGTCAAATGACCAAACGGTTCTGTTAAAAAATTATATACTTAACCAGATAAAATCACCTTATTTAGAATATGATTATATAGTAAAAGAAAACGATACGATCGAAAACATATTAAAAAAGTTTAGTGTAAAGCAAGACGAGGTTTCCTGGATAGTAGAAAAAATAAAGAAAAAAGATCTATCTAGTATATCGCCCAATCAAAAAATTAAATTTATACTAAAAAAAACAAAAAATGGTAAAGAAATTGAAGTGGTTAAGATTAATTATCCGATTTCCAAAACAACGTTTGTACGTATCGATAAAAGAAAAGATGGTCTTCAAATAACAAAAAACGTTACTCAACTTTTCAAAAGAAATGTTGTGGTTGAAGGCAAGATTTCTAATAATTTATATAGCTCAGCAATCAAGGCTGGCATGGAACCAAATATAATAGTGGAATATGCAAGAATATATGGTTTTGAAGTGGACTTTCAAAGAGACATAAGAAAAGGCGATCATTTTCAGGTAATGTATGAAAGATACCTAGATGATAGAAATAAAAAAGTAAAAACAGGAAAAATTTTATATGCCTACCTTAATGTAAATAATCAAAAAATAAAATTATATAGATTTGGAAAAAAAAATAATTATGATTTTTATGATGAGAAGGGAAGAAGCATAAGGAAAGCACTTATGAAAACTCCTATTAACGGCGCAAGACTTTCTTCGCCATTTGGAAAAAGGAAGCATCCAATTTTAGGATTTACTAAACATCATAACGGTACAGACTTTGCCGCTCCAACTGGCACTCCTATCATGGCCTCAGGAAATGGAACTGTGATTAAGGCTGGTTGGTGTGGCAACGGTGGTAACTGTGTAAGAATAAGACACAATTCTTCCTACACAACGGGCTACGGACATATGTCAAAGATTGCTACAAGATCAGGAAGAAGAGTCAGACAAGGACAAATTATTGGTTATGTAGGAAGCACAGGAATGTCGACTGGTCCACACTTACATTACACTGTATCCTATAATGGTAAGTTTATTAATTCTCAAAAATTAAAACTTCCTTCTGGAAAAATTTTAAAAGGTGAGCAGAGAAAACTTTTTGAAATTGAAAGAATAAAATTAGATGTTGCTCTTGGAGAATTGCTTGCGAAACTTTGATATTTTATTTAGAAAGATTATCTGATTCAGGTTTTAGATTTTCTGAAGATTCATTTTTTTCGTTAACCACACTTTTTGTTTTTAATTCACTAACCTCAGATAAAATCCTAGCGTAGTGATCTGAATGCTGAAGATAATTTTCATGCAAAATTTGATCTCCAGAACCTAAAGCCTCTTTGGCTAAACTTTTAAATTTTTCAATTATTCTTTCAAGGTTGTGAGGATTTCTTGAAACATTGTTTCTTGGAAAATTATTTCTTTGTCCATCCATATGATGGATGCCATTGCCCTGCATAGGTCCATTAGATCTTCTGCCAGAATAATGTTTATTTGGTCTTGATCTTGGTCTAAATCTTCTTATCTTTCCATTCTTCATATTATTTATTTAATATACTTTTACCGATTCTATTATTATAACATCCGTAATCTAATTAATTTTTATTTTTTTATATTTTTTTCTAAAAACGTGCTAAAAATACAACGAACATTATCTTTATAATCTTTTATATTCCTAAATTTTTTGAAGCCATTTTGTTTCAAAATTTTTAATACGGAAAAATATTGTCCTCTTCCAATCTCTAAAGCTAAAATTCCATTAAATTTGAGGATACTTCGAGATTTGTAAATAACTTTTCTTACAACGTCAAGACCATCATTACCGCCATCTAGGGCATGTTTAGGCTCAAATTTTTTTACATCATTAGAAAGTCGATTAATCTCTCTTTTAACCACATATGGTGGATTAGAAACGATTAAATCAAATTTTTGGTTAAAAACTTGTTCAAACGATCTGCATAAAAGCTTAGCTCGATTCTCTACTTTAAGTTTTTTCAAATTTATTTTTGCATTAAAAATAGTATTTTTACAAATATCTACACCAATCCCTCTGCTATACTCTATTTCTTTCAAAATAGAAGACATTATACAACCTGTGCCGACCCCAATGTCCAAGAAGAATAAGTTTTTTTTCTTAAAAATTTTTTTTATTGGATCAATTAGAAGTTCTGTCTCCGGGCGAGGTATTAAAGATCTTTTATCTACAAAAAAGTTTTCACTCCTAAACTCCTTTTTATTTACTATGTATGCTATAGGCTCATAACGCTCTCTTCTAGATATCAAAAATCTAAATTTTACAACATCTTCCTTTGATACTTCGTTCTCACTGGTTAAAAGTTTTTCTCTAGAAATCCTTAATATATGTGAAAGAATTATTTCAGAGTCTATTTTGTGACTTTCAATATTTTTACCTCTTAAAGTCTTAGACCCAATATTTATAAGTTCTGATGTTTGCATTTTATGTTAAATTTTTTAATTTTAAATCTTGATCTTTTAATCTTAAATTTTCGTTCATCTCTTCATGAATTTCGCCTTTTAAAAATTCATCCAATTTATGTAGAGTAAGATTTATTCTGTGGTCAGTAACTCTTCCTTGTGGAAAATTATATGTCCGTATTCTTTCTGATCTATCTCCTGAGCCAATTTGATTTTTTCTATCAGTTGAACGTTCTTTTTCTTTTTTTAATCTTTCAGCCTCATAAAGTCTGGCTCTTAAAATTTTTAATGCTTTGGCTTTATTTTTGTGCTGAGACTTTTCATCTTGTTGTGTAACAACAATTCCAGATGGCACATGGGTTATTCTAACAGCACTATCAGTAGTATTAACAGATTGTCCTCCCGGTCCACTTGATCTAAACACATCAATTCTCAAGTCTGAATCATTTATTTTAACATCCACCTCCTCTGCTTCAGGCAATATTGCAACTGTTGCGGCAGATGTGTGTACTCTGCCTTGTGTTTCGGTAGTTGGAACCCTTTGGACTCTATGAACTCCAGATTCATATTTTAAATAAGAATAAATATTATTTCCTTTAACTGAAAAAATAACCTCTTTAAATCCTCCGGCTTCACTCTTAGAAATATTTATTATTTCTATTGCCCATTTCTTTTTTGAACAGACTTTCTCATACATGCGGAACAAATCAGCCACGAACAATGTGGCTTCCAATCCACCTGTTCCTGCCCTTATTTCAACTATGGAATTTTTTTCATCATCTCTATCTTTGGGTAAAAGAAAAATTTTAAGTTTTTTTTCATAAATATTTCTTGATGTTTCTGCGGCTTCTAATTCTTTTTGGGCCATAACAATCATCTCTTTATCATTGTTTTTATCGTTAATAAGATTGTTTAAATCTTTTTTATTTTTTTCAAAATTTAAATATTCTTTTGCAGGATTTATAATATTTTTTAAATCTGAATATTCTTTTGATTTTTTGGCAAATAATTTAGAATCAAATTTTCCTGTGGACAATTCCTTTTCTAAAAAATTGTATCTTTCTATAATTTTTTTTACTTTATCGGCTGGTATCATGAAATTTAATTTACTTTTTCTTTAGCTTTTGATTCTACTAATTCGACAACTTTTTCAATAATCTCATTGCTAGCAACTTTATGATGTGGCACTCCAGATAAATAAAATAAGTTATTTCCATCCCCTCCTCCCGTTAGACCAATGTCGGTTTGAGCTGCTTCTCCAGGTCCATTAACAACACATCCAATGATTGATAGAGTTAGGGGTTTTTTTATATGTGAGAGTTTTTCTTCCAAAATTTTAACAGTATCAATTACAGGAAATGCTTGTCTTGCACAGGATGGACATGAAATTATTTGAACACCTCTTGATCTGATGCCTAATGCGCTTAATATTTCAAAACCTGCTTTAACTTCTTCTACTGGGTTTGCAGACAAAGAAACTCTTATTGTGTCTCCAATACCCTGCATTAAAAGTCTACCAATTCCTATAGAAGATTTTATACTTCCGGTAAATAATCCTCCTGCTTCCGTGACTCCAAGATGTAAAGGATAATCGTATAAATTAGACAAACCTTCATAAGCTTTGACTGCCAAAAAAACATCTGATGACTTAACGCTAATTTTAAAATTAAAAAAATCATTATCTTCTAAAAGTTTGATGTTATGTGTAGCGCTTTCCACTAAGGCTTCAGGACAAGGTTCTTTATACTTCTCTAAAATTTTTTTCTCTAATGAGCCGGCATTCACACCTATTCTAATTGCACAGTCATAATCTTTGGCTGCCTTTATTACTTCTTTTATCCTTTCTTTTGAACCGATATTTCCCGGATTAATTCTTAAGCATTTTGCACCTGATACAGCCGACTCTATTGCTCTTTTGTAATGAAAATGTATGTCCGCAATTATAGGAACCTTAGCTTCTTTTGTTATTTTTTTTAATGCCTTAGTAGACTCTTCGTCTGGACAAGAAATTCTGACTAGGTCGGCTCCCGCCTCTTCAAGTTCTCTAACTTGTTTAATAGTAGATTCGTAATCAGTTGTGAGAGTGTTTGTCATAGACTGTACAGAAATAGGAGAGTCTCCACCAACATGAACATTCCCTACTTTTATTATTCTTGTTTTTTTTCTTTTAATAACTCTATGAGGTCTAATTTCCATCTGATTTGTTAATCTAGATTAAAAGTTTTATGCAGTTTTTTTACTGCGTCTATAGTTAATTTTTCCTCTATAATTACTGAAATTTTAATTTCAGAGGTAGAAATAGCCAGAATATTTATTTTTTCTTCTGCCAAAGATCTAAACATTTTATAAGTTATCCCTGGTGTCGCAACCATTCCAGCTCCAACTATAGATATCTTAGACACTTTATCATTCATATGCATTTTTTCATACTTTATTTTTTTATTATTTTTTATTAATGAGGTAGCATTTTTACTATCTTGTCTTTTTGTGGTAAATGTTAAATCAGTTTTTTTTCCATCTGCAGAAATATTTTGAATAACCATATCAACATTTATTTGATCTTTTGAAAGAGGTTCAAATATATCTGCTGCAACACCAGGTTTATCATCAACCCCTAAAAGAGTAATTTTTACATCATCTTTTGAGTAGGCTACACCCGTAACGGCTTTGCTGTAATCTATATTTTCCTGACTATTTATTTCTGTTCCTTTTCTGTCTGTAAAAGTTGATTTAACTTGAATTGGAATATCATTCATCATTGCTGTTTGAACAGCTGAAGATTGCATAACTTTTGCACCTAAAGAAGAAAGCTCTAACATCTCTTCATAAGAAATTTTATCTATTTTTTTTGCAAGAGGTATTTTGTTGGGATCGGAAGAATATACTCCATCAACATCTGTGTAAATTTCACAACTATCTGTTTGAAATATTTTTGCTATAGCAACTGCAGTTGCGTCTGAACCTCCTCTTCCAATTGAAGTGATATCGCCTGACTTTGAAACACCTTGAAATCCAGGAATAATTGCTACGCCATCATTTGATAAATAATTATTTATGCCTTCAACGTTCATATTTATAATTCTTGCATTTGTGTGATCGCCTTCTGTAAGAATAGGTATTTGCCAATTCATCCAAGACTTTGCCTTAACACCCAAATCGTTTAATGCTCCTGCCATCAGTGCGCTTGTAACCTGTTCACCAGAAGTCAGCAGAACATCAAGTTCTCTTTTGTTAAATTTTTTTGATATAGATTGGGAGTGGGCAACTAAGTTATTAGTAGTTCCTGCCATTGCAGAAACAACCACAATAACTTTATTACCAGTATCATGTTCTTTTTTAACAATTTTAGCCGCGTGAGCAATTCTTTGGATTGAACCCACGGATGTTCCTCCAAATTTCAATACTTTTTTTGTCATAGTTAGATTTTATTATAAAAATAAATAAGTTAAAATTAAGTTTATTAAAATATAATAATGAGATAAATGACTACAATAAATAAAGAAGAAATTCAAAAGTTTTCAAAAATAGCCGATGAGTGGTGGGATGCCAATGGAAAATTCAAACCTTTGCACCTCTTTAATCCTATAAGAATCAAATACATAAAAGAAAAGTGCATATCCCACTTTAAGTTAAATCAAAATGTAGACAAGCCTCTATCCCCCTTAGAGATTCTGGATATTGGGTGCGGTGGTGGATTAATAAGTGAACCTATGTGTAGACTTGGTGCAAAGGTTACAGGTATGGATGCATCTAGTAAAAATATTGTTGTTGCGCAGCTTCACGCTAAAAAGAATAACTTAAAAATTCAATATATTAATTCTTCACCAGAAAAAAATGATTTGAAAAAAAAATTTGATGTAATTTTAAATTTAGAAATAGTTGAACATGTTGATAATTTAAACCTATTTTTACAATCATCGACTCAAATGCTAAATAAAAATGGAATAATTTTTATTGCTACAATTAACAGAACATTTGAATCTTATATAAAAGCAATTGTTGGGGCTGAATATATATTAAGATGGCTTCCCATCGGGACACATGAATGGAATAAGTTTTTAAAACCAGAAGAAATAGAAAAAAAGCTAGAAAATTTAAATTTAAAAAAATTAAATAAAGATGGTTTTAAATACAATTTAATCACACAAGAATGGAGTAAAACTCCTGATTGTTCTGTAAATTATATATTGGTTGCTAAGAAAAACTAATTATCTTTGTTATCAGACCATGGAATTGTTGTAAGTTCAATTCCTTCTTCTTTTAGTTCCTCTGTCTCTTCAGGTGTTGCGTTACCATATATATTTTTATTTTTTCTTTTGTCGTAATAAATACTCCTTACTTCACGAGGGAATTGATCGCCCACATACTCAAAATTTTTTTCAACAAATTTTCTCATTTTTTGTAAGTCTTTTCGAATTTTTTGAATTTCTTTCAAAGAACGATTCTCTTTTTCTTTTTGTTCTTTGCTCATAACTCTTGGGGACATTATGGATTTTGTTACGGATTTTGTGTTACAAAAAACGCACTCGATCATATTTTTTGATCTTAATCTTTCAAATTCCTTGGAGTCTGAAAACCAACTTTCAAATTCATGTTTGTTTTTGCACTTCAAATTATATTTAATCATTAGTTTCTGTAGTCTGCATTAATTTTTACATAATCATCGGTTAAATCACAAGTATAACATTCGAAAGAACCTTGCCCAAGTTTTAGATTAACTTCAATTGATAATGCGTCCCACTCCATATATGCCTTTAATTTCTCCTCATTATATTCTTCAGAAATTTTTCCCTTTTCGGCAACTTTTAAATCTCCAAATTTTATTTCAATTTTTTCTGGTGAAACTTTTTCTCCTGATTTTCCTACAGCCATAATTATTCTACCCCAATTAGGGTCCTCACCTGCCATTGCTGTTTTAAATAAAGGAGAGTTAGCTATTGAGAAGGCTATATTCTTAGCCATCTGCTGAGATCTGGCGTTAACAACTTTAACTGTTATAAATTTTTTTGCCCCTTCACCATCGCTTACAATTTGTTTTGCTAAATTAAGCAATAATCTCTGAAGTGCATTTTCAAAATCTTTAAGCTTTGGATCTAAAACATTATATATTTTTCCAGTTTTAACTTTATTGCTAGAAAAAATTGCAACCATATCATTGGTCGATGTATCGCTGTCCACGGTAATCGCGTTAAAAGTATTTGTCATTGCTCTTTTCAATAAACTTTTTAAATATATAGAAGGAATATCTGCATCAGTAAAAACAAATGCCAACATGGTAGCCATATTTGGAGAAATCATTCCTGATCCTTTTGCGATTCCTGAAAGTCTTATATCTTTATTCCAAAGTCTACATTCTTCATAGGCCAACTTAGGTCTAGTATCAGTTGTCATAATAGATGATGCGGTTTTAAACCAAACAAATTGATTTTGTCTGTCTCTTAATTTGTCTACTAAATTTGGAATAGTAGCTTTTATCTGTTGGGTCGGAAATTTTTCACCAATCACCCCTGTGGAAGCAAACAATATTTCGTTTGGTTTGATAACCTGACTAGTTCCGTCTTTTTTTTGTGACTCTTTTAGAGTTAATGTTTTTGCAAGGATTTTTGACATGCTTTCTAATGCTTCTGCACCTTGTGAACCGGTAAAAGTATTTGCATTTTTAGTGTTAACCAACAATGCTTTAACAAATTTTTTTCTTATTTTTCTGTTCCACGTTATTGACTCCGAACAAATTGAATTATTCGTATAAACAGCTGCGTAGTTCGCTCCATCTTTGAAATAAAATAAGCAAAGATCATCCCTTCCTGTTCCATACAAATCTGCTGAAACGGATGAAACCTCTAGGCCCTCAATTTCCTGGAGTTTCTGAAATTCCCCCATTTTTGATAGTTTAGGTTTATCTTTTAAAAAATTTTTTACGTTTATTGTCATGTAAATATTTTATTTTATCCCTATATATACATATATATATAAAATTAATGATTATATAAACTGAACTTATGAATTTAATAACCAAGGCATTAAATAGATTATTTAAAAGTGGTAATCAACTAGAATTAAATAAAATCAAGCCTATAGTGAGCAAAATTAATGATTTGGAGAAAAATTTCTTAAACTTCAAAAATGAAAATTTTGAAGAAAAAACCCACCAATTTAAAAAAAACATATCAGAGGGAAGAAATGTTGAGGAAATTCTCCCAGAGGCCTTTGCCCTGGTAAGAGAAGCAGCAAAACAGGTGCTTGGTGAAAGACATTTTGACGTACAACTAGCCGGAGGCATTGTTCTTCATCGCGGAAATATAGCTGAAATGAAAACTGGAGAAGGAAAAACTTTAGTTTCAACATTAGCAGCTTACCTAAATGCACTTGAGGGCAAGGGCGTTCACATCGTAACAGTTAATGATTATTTAGCAAAAAGAGATTCTGTTTGGATGGGTCAAATTTATAATCACTTAGGGTTAAAAACAGGATGTATTACAAATGAATTAAATGATTTTGAAAGGAAAAAAAATTACAATTACGATATTACATATGCAACAAATAATGAGTTGGGTTTTGATTATTTGAGAGACAACATGAAGTATGAGATTTCTGATATGGTGCAAAAAAATAGAAATTTTTGCATAATTGATGAGGTTGACAGTATACTAATAGACGAGTCCAGAACACCTTTGATAATTTCTGGTGGTATAGAAGATAAGTCTGATAAGTATTTTTTGGCTAACAAGTTTATAAAAAGTTTACAAAAAAAAGACTTTGAATTAGATGAAAAAAATAAAAATGCAATTTTGACTGATGTTGGTATTGATAATATAGAAAGAATGTCTAGAAATTCCGGTATTTTAAAAAATAATAATTTTTATGATCCAGAAAATTTAAGTTTAGTACATCATATCAACCAGGCATTAAAAGCAAATTTTCTATTCCAGAAAGACAAAGATTATATTGTTAAAGAAGGAAGTGTTCAGATCATAGATGAATTTACAGGAAGAGTTTTAGAGGGCAGAAGATTTGCTGACGGATTACACCAGGCTATTGAGGCAAAAGAAAATGTTGATATTCAAAAAGAAAATCAAACCTTAGCATCAATAACTTATCAAAATTATTTTAGATTATATAAAAAACTTGCTGGGATGACAGGTACAGCAATGACAGAGGCAGAAGAATTTTTTGATATTTACAGATTAAATGTCGTGAGTATTCCAACTAATAAAGAGATGGTTCGAAAGGATATGAATGATCAAATTTTTAGAACTGAGGAAGAAAAAAATAATGCGATATTGAATAAAGTTAATGAGTGCTACAAAAAAGGTCAACCAGTTCTTGTTGGAACAACTAGTATTGAGAAGTCAGAGAAAATTTCTGAATTGTTAAAAAAAAACAAATTAAAACATAATGTTTTAAATGCTAAGCATCATGAAAGAGAAGCAAAAATTATAGCTGAAGCTGGAAAAATTGGAATGATTACAATTGCAACTAACATGGCCGGAAGAGGTACAGATATTCAGCTCGGAGGTAACAAAAACTTTCTAATTAATAATGAAAAAGAAACTCCAGAATCAATACAGAAAATAAATAGTGATAAAGAAAAGGTTAAAAATCTTGGAGGACTATTTATCGTTGGAACAGAAAGACATGAAAGCAGAAGAATTGATAACCAGTTAAGAGGCAGATCTGGAAGGCAAGGAGACTCGGGTTCGTCAATATTCTACATTAGTCTTGAGGATGATTTGATGAGAATATTTGGCGGGCAATCTATAGATGGGATGTTAAAAAAACTTGGTTTAAAGAAAAATGAGTCTATTAATCACCCCTGGATAAACAAAGCAATGGAAAGAGCCCAACAAAAAGTTGAGGCAAGAAATTTTGAAATAAGAAAAACTCTTTTAAAATTTGACGACGTAATGAACGATCAAAGAAAAGTTATTTTTGGACAAAGATTAGAAGTTCTAACAACAAAAGAAGTAAAAAAAATGATTTCCTCTTTTTTAGATGAGATAAATAAAAATCTAGAAGTAACACACCAGAATTTTGATAAAAATAATGATTTAAAAACCTTTTCTAGTGAGATTAAAGCTAATTACGGAAACGTTTTTGACGAAAAAAAGATAGAAATTTTCTCTAAAATGAAAAAAGAAGAATTTATCCAAAATTTGATTTCTTCTTTTGAAGAAAAAAGAAATGAACGTGTTAAAATTTTAGGCGAACAACAAAATAATGATATTGAAAAAAGAATCTTTCTACAAATGATGGACTTTTTATGGAGATCTCATCTTCAATATTTAGAACAGCTAAGACAGGTAATTGGCTTAAGAAGTTATGGACAAAAAGACCCTCTTGCTGAATTCAGAAGAGAAGCTTTTCAGCTTTTTGAAAGTTTATTGTTTAAAATTAAAGCTGAAACCATAAAATTCTTAATTAATACAAATATAGTTGTTGAAGAAAAAAATGAACCTAAAAAAACAGATGGTTTTGAAAAGAAAAGAAAAATATCGAGAAATGAACCTTGCACTTGCGGTTCAGGAAAAAAATATAAGCACTGTTGTGGAAGAGCAGCTTAAAATAAAATGAAAGATAATTTGCCAAAAAAAATATCTATATTTCCTTTGAGAGGAGCAATCTTTTTTCCCGAAACTAATTTACCTCTTAATATCTTTGAAAATAGATATCTTAATATGATTGAAGATTCCTTAAAAGAAAATGGTTTCATAGGAATGATACAATCAAAAAAGGTTAATGAAGATGTATTTAAAGTTGGCTGTCTGGGAAAAATTGAAAAACATGAGAAAACAACTGATGGAAGAATTTTAATAAATCTTAAAGGACTAATCCGTTTTAGAATAGAAAAAGAAATTAGTAATAATAAACTTTATAGAGAATTTTTTGTAAATTATGATGAATTTAAAGATGATGTAAATCTCAAAAAATACAAAGTTAAAAATGATTTATTAGAAAAATTAATAAGTAATTCAAAAAAATATTTTTACCAACAAGGTATGTTGGTAGATTGGAAAGAAATTTCTAAACTTAAAGCTTTTCAACAAATTTATACACTGGCAATGATATCTCCTTTCTCAGTTAGTGAAAAACAGAAATTGTTAGAAGTAACAGATTTAAACGATGTAGCAGATACCTTGAACAAAATAACAAACTTTGGCTGTTACGAGGGCCAAAGTGATAGAAATACGATTCAGTAATTATTTCTTAACTTCTCTAGTATTTGGATTAAAAGACTCTGTAAATGGAACTGGAACAACCGTTGCCTCAACAGGTTTGTTAGAATATTTTTTTGGCAAATGCACTTTGTATTTCTTCCCAAATTTACCAGTTGGAAAACCGTTATTGTTAATATCACCCTCAAATGGAACATATCCCATTGCAATATTTTTTTTCTTTTCTGGGTGATACCAGGGTGATGTTATATAGCCGACTGGTTTACCTCCATTTGCATTTGAAATTAACCAAAAATCATTTGCATAATCCTCTATTGGTTTTCCTCCTGCTAACTCCAAACCAACAAGCTGAAGCTTGTAAGGTTTTTCTCCATTTTTGAGTTGTCCCTTCATTTTTTCTAAAGCTTCTTTTCCTATATAATTTGCCTGTTTGTTCCACTGACCTTTTCCAGATAAAGATACTTGGTAACCCAAATTACATTGGAAAGGATTATGTTCATGATCCATATCTTGCCCCCAAGATAATATTCCTGCTTGAATCCTTCTGTGGTGAGCCGGGGCTATTACCATCAATTTATGTTTTTTTCCTGCTTTAAGTACTGTATTCCACATATCTTCTGCGTACAAAGTTGCGTTTCGAAGATAAATTTCGTAACCAGCTTCTCCAGAAAATCCTGATTGAGAAATAACACAACTTCTACCTCCTACTTTTGCTTCTGCTAAACCATAATAAGGCATGTTGTCTAGGTCAACCTGGTCTCCAATCAAATCTTTCATTAATGCTTTTGATTTAGGACCTTGAATTTGAACTGGACATGAATCAATCTCGTCTATTTCAACTTTAAATCTTTTATCAGAGTTAACACCTTGCAAATATTTTCCAATGTCAGAGTCAGACAAACTAAACCAAAATTCATCATCAGCTACTCTCATTAAAACAGGATCATTAAGAACCCCGCCTTTATAATTACAGAGAATAACATATCGACCTCTCATTGTTGAAATTTTTGTAGCATCTCTTGTTATTACATAATCTGTAAATTTTTCTGCATCAGGACCTTTAACACGAATTTGTCTTTCTACTGCTACATTCCACATAGTTACATGTTTTTTAATAGCCTGATATTCCACCATCGCCCCACCTTTTTCAGGTCTAACATAACCTCTTGGATGGTAAATACGGTTATAAACTGTAGCTCTCCAGCATCCTGCTTTCATTGATAGATGCCAGTAAGGAGATTTCCTAACACGTGTTGAGATTAACATTTCTACTTTTGTTGGTCCGCTTTGTCTTAGATTGTATGGAACTTTTCTATCAGACTGGTCTACCGATGTTTCATGTCTTACTTTATCATAATTTACTTTTTCAACTTTATATGAGTTTGGAATTTTTTTAGGCATAATTATTTTTTGCTAACCATTGATTAGTTTCTTTTAAACCGCCAAATGTATAAATATGAAAATTTTCAGTAGATCCTTTAAGTTTGCCAATTAAGTCATTTGGATCTGACGGTTTCAATAAATTTAATGCCTTGCTTGCGTTTGATTTAAGAAAATTAATTGAATTTTTAGCTCCAACAATATTTGCAAATTTAATTAGACTACTTAATTTCAAAGGACCTGTTATCCCCACATGAACTGGTAAGCTTTGTTTAGAAATAAATTTAACTATTGGATCAGGATTTAAAAGCCATTGCGTAACAATATAATCAGCAAAAGGTTTTTTGTCTTTCATAGCTTTTTCTAAATCAAAATCCGATATATCAGGGGACCCCTCTGGGTGTCCAGCAATTCCTATCTTGAATCCCTTAAATAATCCTGTCTCTAATAACTGTAGTGAACAATGGTAGTCCCCTATTGGTTGGCTACTGCCCCCAATAACAAGAGCCTGTTTTACGCCAAAATCTTTACACATTGAGACGTAGTCTTTTAAATCCTTTAAATTTTTAATTGATCTTGCTGGAAAATGAGGAACGGGATTAAACCCGGATTGGACTAGTTCTTTTGCTTTGTTAGCGACATCTCTAAAATCATTGCCAGGGAGCATTGTAATGTAAACATCCTTTACTTTTGGCAGGACTGAAAGATCTGTCTTCATTGTTATCTCTAAGGAAAAATGCATATTTCCCGGGATATACCAGCGAAACCTAGTGGATGTCCAGAATTATTGCTGTTGTGGTGGCCTTGGTTTGAATCGCACAAACGACACATACCTTTTCAGGGTACTGCTCTACTACTGAGCTACAAGGCCATAATACATTAAAATCTAAAAGTAATCCTGCCTTTAGTCAAATCGTAGGGGGTCATTTCAACCAAGACTTGATCACCGGCTAAGACTCTTATTCTATTCTTTCTCAATTTTCCAGCTGTATGAGCCAAAACTTCATGGTTATTTTCAAGCTTAACTCTAAACATGGCGTTGGGAAGTAATTCTGTAACCTTACCTTTGAACTCTATTTTCTCTTGTTTAGTCAAATTTTACCCTTTTTTAATCCTGACTTTAACGGAATTAGCGTGACCATGTAAATTTTCATATTTTGATAAGGTTATAACTGATGGGCCCAATCTTTCAATACCTCTTTTGGTCATTTTAATTACAGACTGTCTTTTTAAAAAATCATAAACCGATAAGCCAGAAGAAAATTTTGCTGTTCCAGAAGTTGGAAGAACGTGATTAGGTCCCGCAAGATAATCTCCCACTGCTTCTGGTGAATAAGCGCCTAAGAAAATAGAGCCCACATTATTAATTGATTTTAAATAAGCATCAGGTTTTTTTGTGTATATTTCTAAGTGTTCTGGAGAAATTTTGTTTACAATTTCAGATATTTCTCTTGAATTTTTTGCTAAAATTGCAAGTCCAAATTTTCCAAGACTAGTTGATGCTATTTTTTTTTTAGGCAAAAATTTTAATTGTATTTTTATAAAATTTTTAACCTTAAAAATTATATCTTTGCTATCAGTGACTAATATAGATTGTGACATTTCATCATGTTCGGATTGGGCAATTAAATCTGCTGAAATCCATTCTGGATTAGAATATTTATCTGCAATTACTGTAACCTCGGAAGGTCCAGCAAACATATCAATACCGGTTTCTCCAGAAATTTCTTTTTTTGCCAATGAAACATATTCGTTTCCAGGACCCACTATTTTGTCTACTTTAGAAACCGTTTCAGTTCCAAAAGCAAAAGCTGCGATTGCCTGGGAACCACCTAATTTAAAAATTCTTTTTACTTTGCATTTTTTTGCAGCATATAATATTCCTGGATTAGCTTTGTTATTAAGTGCTGGAACAGTCATAAAAATTTCCCTTACCCCCGCTATCATCGCTGGTATACAGTTCATTAAAACAGAACTTGGGTAACTAGCCTTTCCACCTGGAACATAAACACCAATTTTATCTATGGGTTTAGATCTATAGGAAAAAATATTATGGTATTTGTCTTTAATTTTAAAACCTTTAAATTTTTGTTTTTTGTGAAAATTTACAATCCTACTAAAGGCAAGATCAATAGAATTTTTTACCCTTGGGTCTAAATTGTTAATATTTTTCTTTATTTCAGAATTTGAAAAAAATAATTTATTTTTACTTAGGTTTTTTAGAATATTAAATTTTTTTTCATACTTAATAAGGGACTTGTCTCTTCCTTTCCTTACATCTCTTACAATTTTCTTAACAGTTTTAGTTTTAGAATCAGAGTATTTTCTTCTTAAGTTCAAATAATATTGAAACTTATTTTGAAAATTTCTGGTTTTTGTATCTAATATTCTAATCATTAAAAGGATCGTGTTTTGGTTTATTTTTTGTCTCCCAAGGGTCGCTGATATCTTCAAGGAAGCATTCTATCACTTCTGAGTTTAATTTAATCAATATATTTCCTGCAAAATTTAATTTTATTTCGTAATTTTTATCAGACAAAAATTTAGTTTCAATTGCTAAAAAATCCAGAAAACGATCAATATTCTTTTGATTTAAATTCCTTGAGGAAACATTAATTACATTTTCAAACTTAAGAATAGATAATACTCTTTTGTTTTTTCTAAAAACTCCCTTTTCTATATCCTCCCACATAAATCTATTAAATTGTATTAAAAAAATTCTATTTTTTTTTAAATGTGCAATATTTTGTACCTGTGTAATGGAATCTTGTAAGTGTGCAGATATTATTTTTAAATCTTCTTCTGAAGTTGCATTTAATTTCAAATTTTTTTTTTTCATTAGTAATTGAGTCTAGATATGTTTGCTCTACATTTTTTTAATTTTTTTTCCAAACATTCGTAACCTCTATCCAAATGATAAACTCTATTAATAGAAGTTCTGTTTTTTCCGATTAAACCTGCTAAGACTAAACTTACTGAGGCTCTTAGATCGGTTGCCATAACTTCTGCACCATTTAATTCTTGTGGGCCATCTATCACAGACAGATTGCCTTTAATTTTTATTTTTGCCCCCATTCTATTTAGCTCGGGAACATGCATAAATCTATTTTCGAAAATATTTTCTCTAATCTTTGAAACTCCATTTGCTTTTATCATTAAAACCATTATTTGTGCTTGAAGATCAGTAGGAAAGCCCGGATATGGCTCTGTATTAATTGAGATAGATTTGATTTTATTTGAATGAAAAACTGTTACTTCGTTTTTCCTAATTTTTAAATTAATTCCCATTTTTTTTAAAACCGTCAATTCTTTTTTTAAAATTTTTGATTCTATTCCTGTAATTTTAAGTCTCCTACCTGCTAGCGCTCCAGCAATAATAAAAGTGCCCGCCTCTATTCTATCAAACATCATTGTATGGTTTACGGGTTTTAAATTTTGATTGCCTATAATTTTTATTTTTCTTTTATTCATCCAGAATATTTTCACTCCCATTTTTTTTAAAAAATCTGTTAAATTTTTTATCTCTGGTTCACATGCACAATTGTTTATATATGTAGTTCCCTTTGCGTAGCTTGCGGCTATAATTACATTTTCTGTTGCACCTACCGATATTGAAGGTAATGTTATTTTTGCTCCAACAAGTCCTTTTTTTGCTTCTGCAAAAATGTATCCATTTTTAATTTTAATACGGGCCCCTAGTTTTTTTAATCCGAAAAGATGTATATCGACAGGTCTGCTTCCAATTGCACAGCCTCCTGGTAAAGATACCTTTGCTTTTCCAAACTTAGATAATAAAGGCCCTAAAACAATTACACCAGCTCTCATGGTTTTAAGTAGACTATAGGGAGCAACAGTTTTAAATTTTCTTTTTTTATTATTTATTATAAATTTTTTTTTTTTTAAATTAACTTTTATACCAGACCCAATATGCTTCAAAAGTTCTGACATTGTCATCACGTCTTTAACTAAAGGTACATTATTTATTTCTATTTTTTTTTCGCTAAGTATAGAGGCTGCCAGAATTGGCAAAGTAGCATTTTTTGAACCAGATATTTTAACAGTACCAGATAAGATTTTTTTACCTTTAACAATTAATTTCTGCATCAATTAAATTTTGGGAAGTGTAACGCCCTTTTGTTTCATGTACTTACCTTTTCTTTTCGAATATGTTACCTCAGGTTTTTCGTTCCCCTTAATAAAAACAAACTGAGCAGCACCTTCGTTAGCATAAATTTTGGCAGGAAGTGGTGTGCTGTTCGAAAATTCCAGTGTAACATGACCTTCCCATCCTGGTTCCAAAGGTGTTACGTTAACTATTATCCCGCATCTCGCATATGTAGATTTTCCTAAACAAATAACAATTACATTTTCAGGAATCTTAAAATATTCCACTGTTCTGGCCAAGGCAAACGAATTTGGAGGTATTATACAAACTTTTGATTTTCTGGAAACAAAACCGTCCTTTTTGAAATTTTTTGGATCTACTGTCGTAGAATTTACATTTGTAAAAATTTTGAAATCATCAGAAACTCTAGCATCATAACCATATGAAGATAGACCGTAAGATATTTTTCCTTTTCTAGCTTGTTTTGAAATAAACGGAGAGATCATTTTATGGTTTTTCACCATTTTTTTTATCCATCTATCTGACAAAACGCTCATTTTTAGTTCTTTTTTCTTTTATATTTATTTTTAAATTCTTTTCTTTTTTTTAAGTTCACCTTTAAAGCAAAACTCTTCCTAGAAAGAGATTTCTCTTTTTTTAAAAGAACTTTCATTTAAACTAATTCTTATTTGGATCCGTTAGGTCCTCTAAGGTAATGGTTTTCTGAATATCGTGCATTTTTTCAGACTCTTCGGTTCTTGGTTTGGATCCCTTTCTGGCTCTTTTTTGTTCTAGACGGGCTTTTTTCTTTGCTTCTTTACGCATAGCCTTTTCGCCTCTAGTTGATTTATAATCGTAATGAATACCCATTTTTGCACCATATTTTTTAGTAATGTTTTACTTTGAAGAATCCAATTATGCAAGCCTCTACTGCAAAAGCTTGCAAAAATCCTCTAATAAAATGTGAAATTCAATATTCTATTTAAACTAGAAGAATTTTTTTAAATCTTTTTCTATATTTTGAAATGGAATGTCCCAGTTATCAATTTTTTTTGATCTGTATAAAGCAACATTGTCATACCACCTTGAGCTTTTCTCGTCCAAAAACCATCTCCAATCACTAATAAAAGGAAGTGGTATCCATGTGCTTTTTTCTAATGTTGCAGACACATGAGCAATAGAAGTGTCTGCGGTAATAATTAAATCAAGATTTTTTATTATCTCTATACTGTCTATAAAAGCCTTATCCGAATTATCTATATCAGGAAAATATATTAGATTTTTTCTATTTGAGATTTCTTTTAACTCAATCTTGTTAATTGATTTTTGCAAAACTATAAAGTTAAAATCAAAATTAGAGGCTAATTGGAGAAAATATTTCATTGGAATATCTTTTGCTGACAGCGATGTAGAAGAGTTTATACCTATCTTAGGACCTTTGTATTTATTTATCTTTAATTTCCATTTCTCTTCTAAATCTTTATTATTTTGAAAGAAATTTACTGATTTGCAGAAAAGATTATCATTTTTTAAAAAAACTTTTAGCAAACTAAGTAAATGATTATGATAGTCATGGGAAGGGATTGTATCTCCCTCAGAGATAATATTAAATTTTTTTTTATTAAAAAAATGTGAAAATTTTTTGCTTTTGACGTATAAAATAATCTCTACTTTATATTTTTTTTTTAAAAAATATAAATACCTAGTAAATTGAATTAAATCTCCAATTCCTTGTTCTGCAATAACAAATAATTTCTTATTATCAAGATTCTCTCCATTCCATACTTTGCTTGTTAAATTTAGTTTAGAATAGTTAATATAGCCTGAAAATGACTTGCTCTTTTTTCTCCATTCGTACTCTTCAAAGCCTTCTTCGAACTTTTCTAACATTAAGAGCTGCGTACTATAATTTACATGCCCATCTACATAGTTTTTATTTTTTTCTAAAGCATTTTTATAAGATTTTAATGCATCATTAAAATTTCCATTATTTTTAAAAGCAAGAGCTAGATTGTTATGAGCTAGAAAGTTTTCAGAATTGATTTTAATTGATTTTTTAAAGGCAAAAATTGCTTTTTCAAATTTCCCTTGGAGCGAATATATATTTCCCACATTATACATTGAAAAATTATTTTTTGGATTTATTTCAAAAGACTTTTCATAAAACTTTATAGCCTTTTCAAAAATTTTTTGATCATGGAATAATTTTCCGTAATTGTACAAAATCACAGGATCGTCTGGTTTTATTTCGAGGCATTTTTTAAATACATCCTCTGCTTTTTTAAACTCTTTTGTTTGAGACAATAAAGTTCCATAATTTTGCAAAACAGCTAAGTCATTTGGATTTTTTAACAAAAGAGTTTCGTAAATTTCTTTGGCCTTTGAAAAATTTCCTTTGCCATGATGTAGAACTGCTGTTTTAAAAATATTTACACTCACAATTACTTTTTAAAAAATTTTAGTGCTATTAAATTTAGTATAGATAATAAAACTGCAATTAAAACATCAAAAAATGGACTTGCTTCTGGATAACCATAATTCCAAATAATAACAAGCAAAAACCAAATAAACCAAAAAGTTATTTTAATATTTTTCATAATTAATTTTTTTTAAATAAAGTTTTTTTTAAAATAACTGTCATAATTATAATTATTACAAAACCTAGAATTGGCAAATAAATATCCGGAGAACTAAAAACGGTAAAAAAACTTAAAGTTTCATTTTTTTCTATAACATTTTCTATACCATCAGCCAAAGCCACAGTAACAAACATGGGAGGTCCACTTCCAATAAGGGTTCCCAAAAAATAATTTTTTAACGATATGTTAAATAAAACTGGCAAGACATTTTGGATGCCGTAAGGTGTTCCTCCTCCACCTATAAATCTAAATATAGTAAAATAAAGAAGTTCTTTTTTTTTAAAAAAATCTTTAAATTTTGAAAACTTATGATCTAGCTTTTTTTTTATTATCTCTTTAAAAAAAAGACCTGCTAAAAGATATAGGAGTGTTGCACCTATAGTTGTTCCGATTAAAACAATTAAAATTCCCCACCACTTACCATAAACAAAGCCAGCAAATAATAAGATTGGTGATGCAAAACCTAAAAGCAAGACCCAAATAATAGAAAAAATAAAAAAGGATATAGTTAATAATAAAAAATTATTATTTTTATATTCTAAAATTGCATCTTTGTTTGATCTTATAAACTCATAGCTGGTTAAATCTTTAAAATCTATTAAGGAAAATAAAAAAAATAAACCAACAAAAAGCACTATTAAATAAATGCCCCCAATTGTAAGTTTTAAATTTTTTGAAGCAATGTTCATAAATTAACTTTTAACTGTACTTATACAAACTTATTACCTATAAATATCAAAAAATTTAATAGGAACCAAAGAAATCTTATGAAAAGAACCTACCAACCTAGTAAGCTAGTAAGAAAAAGAAGACATGGCTTTAGATCTAGAATGTCAACAAAAGCTGGAAGAAAACTTTTGTCTAGAAGAAGAGCAAAAGGTCGTAAAATACTTTCTACTTAAAAAATAAAGACAATGACAAAGCTTGAAAGTTTAAAAAAAAGCTCCCATTTTGCAAAAGTGTTAAAACATAGAGTTGTTAACGGTGATTGCTTTACAATATATCGTACAAAAAATTTTTTAAACAAAAAGAAAGAAAGTAAAAAATTATACATAAGTTTTGTAATGAGAAAGAAAACTGGAAATGCGGTTAAAAGAAATAAAATAAAAAGGAAATTGAAAGCTATTGTGCAAAAACTATTAAAAATAAACAGTGCAATTAATTTAAATTACGTATATGTAATTTTTGGAAAAGAGAGGGCCTACAAAGAATATTACGATTCTTTGTTTGAAAAGATGAAAAAAAGTTTTAAAAGAATGGATAGTGTAAGACTATGAAAATTGCTAATTGGCTCGTAATAGGCCTAATAAAATTTTATAAATTTTTTCTATCACCAATTTTTGGGCAAAACTGTAGATTCCTTCCGTCCTGTTCTGAATACTTTATTGAATCATTAGAAACACATGGTTTAATCAAAGGATTCTGTCTTGGATTCAAAAGAATATCTAAATGTCATCCTGTAAAATTTTTAGGAGGTAGTTCGGGATTAGATTTGGTTCCAAAAAAACAAGATTTTAAAAAAAAATATTAAATGGATCTTAGAAACGTCATTTTCGCAATCGCTTTATCATTTGCAGTTTTGTTTGGTTGGTCTGTAATTTTTGAATCACCTCAAGTTAATGAACAAAAAACCTCACAACAAAATGAAAGTTACCAAAAGACAGATGGTCAAAACTCGGATGCTCCAAGTGTTAATGTTGAAAATAAAAAGGTTCCTAATATTTCAAGACAAGATGCGATTCGTTCTGGAAAAAGAATAAAATTTGAAAATGATAACGTCAAAGGTTCGATTGCACTAAAAGGTGCTTTAATAGATGATATTGTTTTTAAAAAATATAAATCAAAACTCAACTCTGATGAAAGAGTAACCTATTTAAATCCAGCAGATACAGACGAAGGCTACTTTGTAGAAACAGGTTGGGCGTCTAGTAATATAGACAAGATATCTCTTCCCACTGCAAAAACCTTATGGAAAGTAAAAGGAAATAATAAATTATCAGTGAGTAATCCCGTGATAATGGAATGGGATAATAATTCTGGATTAATTTTTAGAAAAAAAATTGAACTAGATGACAAATTTTTATTTAAAATAACTCAAGAAATTCAAAATAAATCTAGTGAGATAGTAGAATTGTATCCCTATGCACAAATAACTAGAAATCAAAAACCAGTTCTTGAAGCAGGATCTATGTCTGGAACCATGATACTACACGATGGCTTTATAGGAGTTTTTAATGAAGATCTTCAAGAATATGATTATGATGACATAAAAGATAAGAAAAAAGAACATAATGCAGAGAGTGGCTGGCTAGGAATAACAGATAAGTATTGGATAACGGCACTGGTTCCGGAAAAAAATCAATCTTTCAAAGGAGAGTTTGTTTATAAAGATAGTTTTAAAGCAAATTATATTCTTAACAAACCAGTTGTGGTTCAACCATCTTCTTCAAAAACATCTGGTACAAAAGTTTTTATCGCCGCTAAGGAAGTAAAGGTCATTGATGGATATGCAGAATCAGAGTCTATTAATAAATTTGATTTAACTATTGATTGGGGCTGGCTCTATTTTTTAACAAAACCATTATTTTTTATAATAAACTATCTATTTGAACTTACTAAAAACTTTGGAATAGCTATAATTTTAGTTACAGCAGCTGTAAGATTATTATTCTTTCCGCTTGCAAACTATTCTTTTAGATCCATGGCAAAAATGAAAATTTTACAGCCAGAATTACTAAGGCTAAAAGAGCTGCACAAAGAAGATAAAACAAAACTTCAGCAAGAAATGATGGCTCTTTACAAAAGAGAAAAGGTTAATCCATTGTCTGGTTGTTTGCCAATTTTAATACAAATACCTTTCTTTTTTGCAATTTACAAAATGCTTCTGATTTCTTTAGAAATGAGACATCAACCATTCTTTGGTTGGATAAAAGATTTATCTGCACAGGATCCAACTTCAATTTTTAATATTTTTGGTTTAATTCCTTGGGATCCACCTTCCTTTTTAATTATTGGAGCTTGGCCAATTATGATGGGTGCAACAATGTATTTACAACAAAAACTAAATCCAACGCCTCCGGATCCCATTCAAGCAAAAATATTTATGTTCTTCCCTCTTTTCTTAACAATAATTTTGGCTCCATTTCCATCAGGGCTGGTTGTCTATTGGACAATTAACAACATTTTAACAATTGCTCAACAATGGGTAATTATGAGAACAACAACGGTCAAAACTAAATAAATGTCTGAGGAAAAAAGTTTAGATGAAATAAAAAAATTTTGGCCTAAGGAAGCACCAGATATTAATAATGTACCAAAGTATATCAAAAAATATAAAGAAGACTTAATAGTTATTAAATATGGTGGTAACGTTTTAATAGATAGAAAGATATTTAATAATTTTATAGAGGATATAAGTGTATTAAATAAACTAGGTCTTTCAATTATAATTGTACACGGAGGAGGTCCAAGAATAGAGAGGGAGCTAAAAAAAGAAAATATTCAAACAAAATTTATAAATGGTTTAAGAGTAACAGACGAAAAAGTAATTAAGATTGTAGAAGAGGTATTGATTGATTTTAATAATGATATTGTAAGCTCTTTAAAGAAAAAAGGCTCAAAAGCAGTCTCAATAAATTCTAAAATTAATAATGTAATTAATGTAATTCCACATAAACAAGAGCTAGGTTTTGTTGGTGTACCAGATAAAATTAATTCAGATACTATTAAGGATATGATTAGTCAAAATCAAATACCTATAGTAGCGCCATTGGGTTTAGACAAAAATAATCAAACATATAATATCAATGGAGACACTGCTGCTAGTGCTATAGCAAAAAAACTAAAATCTAGAAGACTTATACTAATGACAAATGTTGAGGGAGTTTATGATGATAAGAAAAAACTCATACCAGAGATTAAACCATTTGATCTTGAAAATTTAATAAAATGGAAAATAGTTGGTGAAGGAATGATACCAAAGATAGAAAATTGTGTAGATGCCGTTGAAAACGGTGTTAGAGGTGTCGTTATACTTGATGGTAGAAAACCCCACTCTATATTAGATGAAATTTTCTCAGACAAAGGTTCTGGCACCCTGATAAGAAAATGAAAGAGCTTGTAAATATCAAATATTGGCTATTCGATCTAGATAACACTCTTTATTCAGGTGATACCAAAGTTTTTGACCAGGTGGATAAAAAAATGTCCAGATATATTTCAAATAAGCTTAATGTAAGTATTGAAGAAGCAAAAAAAATTCAGAAAAATTATTTTCACGAATATAATACAACATTAAATGGAATGATTAAAAACCATAAAATTGATGCACAAGAATTCTTGGATTTTGTACACGATGTTGATTTGAATTTTTTAAAAAATGATAAAGCTTTAGAAAAAGAATTAGGTAAAATAACAGATAAAAAAATAATTTTTACCAACGGATCTAGGGCTCATGCTGAAAATGTTACCAAAAGAATAGGTATTAATAAGCTATTTGATGGAATTTTTGACATTGTAGATTCGGATTTTGTTCCCAAACCAGCAATCGAAAGCTATAAAAGATTGATTGATAAATACAAAATTGAGCCACAATATTGTATATTAGTAGAGGATATCGCTAGAAATTTAAAACCGGCACATGAACTAGGCATGAAAACTGTTTGGATTAAAAATAAAGAACCTTGGGCGGCAGAGTTTTCTAACGAAAGTTTTATAAATTATAGAGTTGAAAATTTAACGAATTTTTTAAAGGAAATTAATGAACTTAGAAAAAATTGAAAAATCAATAAACGAGGCTTTTTCTAATAAAAATAAAATTAATCAATCAGATAAATCGCTGAATAAATTAATTAAAGAAACAATTGACTTATTGGATTCAGGAAAAATACGGGTTGCTGAAAAAAAAAGTGGTGCATGGCAAGTCAATCAATGGATCAAAAAAGCAATCTTATTAAGTTTTAGAGTTAACAAAATGAAAGCCTCTAAAGGTCCTTATTCAACTTGGTATGATAAAATTGAGGGAAAAACTCAAGGATGGGACGAGAAAAAAATTAAGAAAGCCGGGTTTAGATATGTTCCAAATGGAGTAATAAGAAAAGGAGCGTTCATTGCAAAAAATGTTGTTTTGATGCCTTCGTTTATAAATGTTGGAGCTTATGTGGATGAAGGAAGCATGATCGATACTTGGGCTTCCGTAGGATCCTGTGCACAAGTTGGAAAAAATTGTCATATATCTGGTGGAGCTGGAATTGGTGGAGTTTTAGAACCCATGCAAGCCAATCCAACAATAATTGAAGACAATTGTTTTATTGGAGCACGAGCAGAAATTGCTGAAGGTGTTATTGTTGGAAAAGGATCAGTATTATCAATGGGAGTTTATATAGGAGGCTCGACAAGAATTGTTGATAGAGCCACTGGTCAAGTTCATTATGGAAAAGTTCCTGACTACTCGGTTGTAGTACCTGGATCTATGCCAAGCAAAAACAATCCCGATGGACCATCATTGTATTGTGTAGTCATTGTTAAAAAAGTAGACGAAAAAACGAGAAGTAAAACTTCAATCAACGATTTATTGAGAGACTAACAAGCTCATGCCAATAAGTGAATTAAAATTAGCTAAAGAATTGATTCGTAGACAAAGCATTACACCAAAAGATGCTGGGGTGATAAATCTTTTGGCAAAAAATTTACGCTCTCTTGGCTTTAACTGTAAAATAATAAATTTTAAAAATATTAAAAATTTATATGCAAAACTTGGAAAATCTTCACCAAATTTTTGTTATGCTGGACACACAGATGTTGTGCCTCCGGGAAATATAAGTGATTGGAGTGTTAATCCATTTAGACCGGCTATAAAAAATAACAAATTAATTGGACGAGGCGCTAACGATATGAAAGCTTCGATTGCTTGTTTCGTTGCAGCAGTAAGCAAATTTAAAACTCAAAATAAAAAATTTAAAGGCTCAATAAGTTTATTAATTACCGGAGATGAAGAAGGAATTGCAATAAACGGAACTAAAAGAGTTGTGAAATATTTAAAAAGAAAAAGAGAAAAAATTAACTTCTGTTTAGTAGGTGAACCTACAAATCCAAATAAGCTTGGAGAAATGATTAAAATTGGAAGACGGGGAAGTATAACTGGAAGACTTACCGTAATTGGTTCTCAAGGTCATGTGGCTTATCCTCATAGAGCTAATAATCCTTCAAACACAATGATTAAAATTCTAAAAAGAATAAAAGAATTGAAATTAGATAAAGGAACAAAAAATTTCCAACCCTCTAATCTAGAGGTAACAAAAATTAATATAGACAATCATGCTGATAATGTAATTCCAGGCTCAGCAAATGCTGTATTTAATATAAGGTTTAACGATAAACATTCATCTGGTTCATTAAAAAGAAAATTAAATACTATATTCAAGTCTATAACTAAAAAAGCAAAATGCAAATTTAGAATACAATATGAAGTTTCGGGTGAATCCTTTTTAACAAAACCCAACAAAACCACTTATATGATTCAAAATACAATTAAAAAAATTACCGGTATTAAACCTAAACTATCTACTTCTGGCGGAACATCTGATGCTAGATTTATAAGAAACATTGCGCCTTGCTTAGAGTTCGGTCTAGTAGGCAAAACTATGCATAAAGTAGATGAAAGTGTATCGATTTCTGACTTAAAAAAATTAACTAAAATATATCAAAATATTTTGGTAAGTTATTTTAAGTGAAAACAGGAATTATAACTACAGACACTTATTTAAATCATGAAACAGGACAAGGTCATCCTGAGAGAGCTGACCGAGTTTCTGTTGTAATTCAAAATCTTAAAAAAAATAAAAAGCTAGCTTGGAAAAAACCAGGTAAATTTGACTCTAAATATTTAAAAATAACTCATAATTCAAATTATATAAATGAAGTAGAAAAATCTTTTCCTAAAAAAGGTTTGTTTTTTTTAGATGGAGACACCATTGTATCTCCTGGAAGCAAAAAAGCTGCCTCAGATGCGGTTGGATCAATTATTGCAGCTATCGATAGTGTACAAAATAAAGAATTTAAAAATGCTTTTTGTGCTGTACGCCCGCCTGGACACCATGCAGAAAAAGATAAAGCAATGGGGTTTTGTATTTATAACAACGTTGCTGTAGGTGCCTATTATCTTATTGAAAAATACAAACTAAATAGAATTGCAATCATTGATTTTGATGTTCATCATGGAAATGGAACTCAGGATATTTTTTATGAAAATGAAAAGGTTTTATACATATCAACCCATCAATATCCTTTCTATCCTGGGAGTGGTTCAAATAATGAAAAAGGTAAACACAATAATGTTTTAAATATACCTTTGCCAGCTGGAACAAATTCTGAAGAATATCTAAACGCTTATGAGCATGTTTTAAAAAAACTCAAAGAATTTAAACCAGAGTTTGTATTATTTTCTGCAGGATTTGATGCTCACGAAGATGACCCTCTCGCACAATTTAAATTAAAATCCAAAGATTTTTACGAAATTACAAAAAGGACTTTGGAAGTTGCAAATAAAAGCAGTAACAATAAAGTGGTTTCAATTTTAGAGGGTGGTTACGATTTGAATGCATTAAAAGAAAGTACAGAAATGCATTTAAATGCTTTGATAGAAAATTAATTAGTATTTTACTTTATCTAAATAAAGTCCATGTGCTGGAGCAGGAGGGGCACACATTGTTCTCTTTTTTGATAAAAATGCGCTTTTAAAATCATCTAAGTTCCACTTCCCTTCCCCTAAATATTTTAAAGAACCTACCATTGATCTAACTTGTTGTTGTAAAAAAGATTTAGATTGAAAGATGAAAATAATTTTGTTTTTATTTTTTTTTACCATAGCTTTCTTTATAGTTTTTATTGGAGACTTCGCTTGACAAGATGAAGCTCTGAATGTTGAAAAATTATGGGTACCCTTTAGAATTTCAGCGCCTTTTCTCATAACTTTTACATCAAGTTTCTTTTTAATATGCCAGGCTTTATTTTTTTCTAAAACTAAAGATGAACGCCTATTAATAATAAAATATTTATAAATTCTTTCATTTGCACTGTGTCTTGCGTGAAATTTGTTTGGTCTTTTTTTTATACTAAGGACAGATACAGGGTATTTGCTTAAAAAAAAATTAATAGAATTTATGAAGATATTTTTATCAAGTATCTTTTGTTTTGTTTTAAAATGAGCTGACTGTTCGCTTGCATGAACACCAGCGTCTGTACGACCTGATCCTATGACTCTAATTTTATCTTTTAAAAACTTAGATAAAACTTTTTCTAAAACCTCCTGAACTGAAAGACCATTTTTTTGAATTTGCCATCCAACAAAATTCGTTCCTAAGTATTCAACATTAATTTGATATGTAAACATTAGACTATGTTTTCGCCATGTTTTATCTTGTTACCAAGTAAAAATTGATCAATTTCCTGTCTACTTTTTCCTTCTTTTTGGATCTCAAGAATTTTTATTGATCCTTCGTTGCAGGCAATTGTTAGTTTATCATCTAGTGTTTTTCCTGGCTTTCCTTTTCCATTTGCTATTTCGGCTTTCCAAACTTTAAACCTTTCTTTTTTGTATTCAAACCAAGCTCCAGGGTTGGGATTAAGGCCATTAATTTTTGCTAATATTTTTTTTGCGTCGATGTTCCAATGAATCTTGCCTTCTGCTTTGCTAATTTTTTTTGCATAGGTTGCTACGCTATGATCTTGTTCTTCAAATTTTGCAGTTCCATCTGCTATTTTATTTATAGAATCTAAAAGAGTCTTTGCTCCTAGCTGGGACAAAACCTTGGCCAATATTTTTGCATCTGTATTTTGATTAATTGAAATCTTAGCTTGAAGCATCACGGGGCCAGTGTCTAAATCTTCTGTAATTTTCATTATGCTTACACCAGTCTCATTATCCAAATTCATAATCGATCTTTGAATTGGAGCGGCCCCTCTCCATTTCGGCAATAGTGATGCATGAACATTAATAAATCCTTGTTTAGCTAGATTTAAAAATTTTTTTGGTATAATTTTTCCATAAGCTATTACAATCACAATGTCTGGGTTTAAATTTTTAATAAAGTTATATTCTTCATCTGAATCCAGCTTAAGTGGAGTTCTAACATTAAGAGAATTTTTTTTAGAAAAAGATTCAACGTCTGAAGGTTTTATTTTCTGACCTCGGTTAGCTTTGCTTGGTGGTTGTGAATAAACTGCTAAAATTTTATGGTTTGATTTTAATAGTAGTTCTAAAGTTGGAACTGCGAACTCAGGAGTTCCCATAAAAACAATTTTTTGTGACATTAAATTTCTGAAGTTAAACTACTATTCTTTCTAATTCTTTTTTTTGTTTTGAAAGTTTTTTTGTTATCATAGATCTTTTAAGTTTTGAAAGATAATCAATGAACAGTATTCCTTCTAGGTGATCTATTTCGTGTTGAATACAGGTTGCTAACAAGCCTTCTGCTTTAAGCTCTTTGAAATCACCATTGTAATTCAAATATTTAATATGACATTTATCTGGTCTATCAATTTCAGCAAATTGTCCTGGAACAGATAAGCAACCTTCTTCATAGGTTGCCTGATCTTCTGATGTGAATACTTTTTCTGGATTAACAAAATACATTGGTTCTTTTTTTTCTGGATCCTTTGAAATATCTAGAACTATAATTCTTTTTGGTATTCCTATTTGTATAGCGGCAAGACCAATTCCTGGGGCTTGATACATAGTCTCCAACATATCATCCATTATTTTTCTTATTGAATCGTCAACCTTTTCTACTGGTTTTGATTTCTGTCTTAAAAATGGATCTGGTTCCGTTAATATTTTTCTTATAGTCATACGGTATTTATATATGAATTAAACTCTTAAAGGTAGGGTCAGATTTAAAATTTGATTTCTTACTTTTTTTATTTTTCCTTTGTTTAGTAAGTTATTAATAAAATATAAAGTTTCAGGATCTAGATTTTTTATCTCATCACTGCCGATTATTTCAACAAGTTTAAGCATAAATAAACCTATTTCTCCATTTTCTACTAGCATACTCATAGTCGAAGGAACCGTTAAATTTTTTGAAAGGCTCTGAACGCTCAGATCTTTTGGGATTTCTATCCCGTCAGATGCTAGGGTTTCTAAAAGAATTATATCTTTAATTGAAAAAAAGTATTTCTTGTTTCTCTTAATTTTTTTATAAGAACTTAAAAAATCTTTATTTACTTTTTCTCTGTTTGGATCCTCTTCAGTAAAAATTTTTATAGCTTTTGACCTATGCAAGATTTTGTCATCGTATTTAATTTTTCCTATTTCATTGTTTTTTTCTAATATTATATTTTTTTCAACAATCTTTTTGTATTCTTTAGGTATATCGTCAGAATCCATGCCCTTTAAAGTGTTGCTTAAATTTTCTTTAAAAATATTAACCAATTTTTCTTTCTCAAATAAATCCTTTAGTAAAAAAAGTAACTTCAGCTTGTTTTCTGTGTTATCAGATAATAACATTTTTTGATAAATTAAAGCTCTCGCCTCATATCCTTCTAGACTTTGATGTGCTGTGGAAGCATTAATTAACTGTGTAATTTTAAAAGGAATGGACATATAGATTTCAAAAATTTTTTCTTTTTCAAAGTTTCCTTCGTTTGCTGCTGCTTCATATTTTTTTATTGTTTCAGAGTCTTCCAGCTCATCAATAACAATTAAATTTGAAGCAACTAAATATTTCCATATATTTTTATCTGTTTTTTTATTTGGCTCATAATTAAAACCTTCTATAGTGACAGATGATAAATAAAAATTTAATAAGTTTTTATCAGAGATTGTATTGTTAGGTTTGTCTTTCATTCCTAATAAAAATAAAATTTTATCATCAAAAAACTTATCGGAACGTCCTTCTTCTCTCAACAAATCAAAATTAAGTTGTGCTTCCTCTTTTTTTTCATTTAGAATCAAGCAATAAATTCTAAATTTTTCCAAATACTTATCTTTAATTTCTTTATTGATAAAATCTGCTTTTTTACATCCTTCTAAAATGTCTCCTGATGAAATATAAAAATCTACTAAAAATTTAATTAATTTTGATTTCCCATCAAATTCTAGATTATTATTTAAAAAATTTTCAATAACTTCTATTTTGTTATTTTTTATTAACCAATTTATTTTTAATTTCAGAAATTCGCCCTCTGATAAATTATTTTTTGGAGCGTAGGAATATGTCAAAATAGTATTTAAAAATATTTCTTCAGAAAATTTTGAAAGTTCAATTTTTTCGATTCTTTTTATAGCGTCTCTTATAAACTCACCGTTGGTTTCCGACCACATCTCTAGACTTAAATCATTTTTTCCAGGATCATATAACCCTACCAACTTGACAGGCGGATCCTCGTTTTGATTATCTAAAATTTGGATTTGCTCTTTTTTACTTTTATTTATTTTTGAAATATCGATTTTTGATTCTTCTTTAAGATTTTCTTCTTTTTTATTTTTTTCAGATGATTTTGTATTGTTCTTCTCGCTCCATATATCAACCGGCTTTTCTTCTCCAAATGATAAGGAGCAAAAAAACATTGCTATAAAAAGAAAAATTAAAAAATTATTATTTAAGTTTGATAATTTGATTGGTGACATCTTCTTTTACTTCATTTTGTGGAAACGGGAAATCTATCCTATCTAATAAATAAAAAGCCAAACCAATAAAAACAATAATGAAAAAGCCTTTCAACAATACATTAGGAAAAGATGAGTCGTTTTTTGATTTTAATTTTAATCTCGGTTGCATAGTTGATAAAATATATTTAAACTCAACAATTAAGACAAATTTGTGATAAATCAAATTAAAAATTTAGGTATAAATTGAAAAAAAGCCTTATATTAACTGGAATGATGGGTGCTGGAAAATCTACTATTGGCAAGGATTTGTCAGGTAAACTAAACATACAATTCAAAGATATAGATAAAATTATTGAAAAAAAACTTTCACTTTCAATTGGGGACATATTTAAAAAAAAAGGAGAAGAGTTTTTCCGCAAAATAGAAGAAGAAGAAACGCTGAATCTCATAAAAGAAAGGAATGTCGTAGTAGCCCTAGGGGGCGGTGCCTTTATGAATAAAAAAATCAGAGAAGCCATAAAGAAACTATGTGTTTCTTTTTGGTTGGACTTAGAGCCTAAATATTTGTTTCCAAGAATTAAGATGAACAAAAGAAGGCCTTTATTGAATAGTAAAAACTTAGAACAAGATGTGAAAAATCTTTATGAAAAAAGAAAAAAAACTTATTCGTTAGCAGATTATAAAATTGATTGTAATTTAAAAACCAAAGAAGAAATAACTAAAGAAGTAGTAAAAATTTATGAAAATATCTAAGATTCAAGTAAAAAATAAGAATACAAATTATCCAATTTTTATTGGCAATGAAGCAATAAGTTTGCTCGGGAAACAAATTAAAAAATTATGTCCCAAAACAAAAAAAGTAGGTTTAATTTTGGATAAAAAAATACCTTCCAAATACAAAAGTAAAATTAAAAAGCAAATAAAAAATTATGAGATCTATGTTTACGAATATCTTCCTAGTGAAAAACTAAAATCTTTCACTAAAGCCAATAATTTGATTGAAGATTTACTAAAAAAAAATTTTAATAGAAGCGATGTAATTATTGCAGCTGGTGGTGGAATAATCGGAGATTTTGCAGGATTCGTGTCGAGCATTTTAAAAAGAGGAGTAAATTTTATAAACTTACCTTCTACGCTGCTTGCTCAAGTGGATTCTTCTATTGGAGGCAAAACTGGAGTTAACTCGGAAAAAGGAAAAAATCTTATTGGTTCATTTTATCAACCAACGGCAGTTATTAGTGATGTTGGGCTATTAAAAAGTTTATCAAAAAGAAATTTAGTTTGTGGATTTGCTGAAATTTTAAAACACTCTCTTATTCACGATAGGAGCTTTTTTAAATCACTTAATAAAAATTCAAAAAACATATTAGAAAAAATGAATTTTGAAACAATCAAAAATGTTATTACAAAAAGTTGTAAAATTAAAATTTATTTTGTTAATAAAGATGAAAAGGAAAAAAGCAAAAGAATGATTTTAAATTTTGGTCATACCTTTGCTCACGGCATTGAAGCTGCAAATAATTATTCAAGAAGAATTAACCACGGTGAGGCTGTACTGATAGGAATGATTCTGGCAACAAGATTATCTTTTAGAAAAAAAATATGTTCTTATACTACTTTAAACACAATTGAAAATTTATATAAAACTAACAATTTGCCTAAAAATTTAAAAGATTTTTTTTCAAAAAAAGATTTAAAAAAAATAGTAAACTTTATGGCAATTGATAAAAAAAATTATGATAATAAAATAAATTTAATTCTTCTAAAGAGAATAGGCAAAACCACAGTTCCTGGAAGCTTTAAAATAAGCCTAAAGGAAATGAAAAATGTTTTGGAAAAAATCAGTTAATTTTTATTTGTAAAGAATGAATTTTTGTTTCCATCTCATGTTTTAAAATATCTGTTATCTTTCTATGAGACTCAATTGTGTCCAGCGATTTCAATAAATCTGATTCTATTATTATTTTTAAGTGAACTTTTTTTTTGTGAAAAGAATTATGGTGCTTGTGTTTATGGGTGTTGTCAATTATTTCTATCTTCTTAACCTGAATATTGTTTATAATTTTTTCTTTTATCGTTTCTATAAAACTTTTCATTAAATGACTATTGTACTATATAATAAAATATTATCATGAAAAATATTTGTGAATGGAGCAAATGTAATAAAATTGGGGTTCATAGAGCTCCAGTTGAAAAAGACAATAGTAAAAAATTTAGATTGTTATGTCTAGAACATATAAAGATCTTCAATAAAAGTTGGAACTATTTTGCAGATATGAATGAAAATGAAGTTGAAAATTTTATTAAATCTGATTTGACTTGGCACAAACCAACTAAAAGTTTTGGGTCATCTGAAAATTTTTTCAGAATTCTATGGGTGAATGCTTTGAGCGATAAACCTGGCGCATTTAAGAACTCAACGTTTGATGATTTTAAAAAATCAAAATTTTCAGATAGGGATAAAGATGCCCTTAAAATTCTTGGTTTAAAAAACAATACAAATTGGTCTGATATTCAAAAAAGATTTAAAATGCTTGTAAAGAAATACCATCCTGATAAAAATCACGGAAGTAAAAAATATGAGGACATTCTAAAAAAGATCACTTTGGCATATAGCCAATTGAGATTGAGTATGAGTAAATAAGAAAATTATGAATTTAGAAAATCAAAAACCCGATATAAAAATTTCTGTTAGACAGACTTTTGGTATAGACACAGATATGGAGATTGATGGTTTTTCAAAAAAAAATACTTATGTTCCCGACATAGACCAAGATTATAAATTTGATCGAGACACAACTTTAGCTATTCTTTCAGGTTTTGCATTTAATAAGAGAGTTTTAATTCAAGGCTACCACGGAACAGGAAAATCTACACACATAGAACAAATAGCATCAAGGCTTAATTGGCCTTGTGTAAGAGTAAACCTAGATAGTCATATAAGTAGAATAGATTTAATCGGGAAAGATGCAATAATTGTTAAAGACGGAAAACAAGTTACAGAATTTAAAGAAGGAATATTGCCTTGGTCTGTTCAAAATCCAGTAGCATTAGTATTTGATGAGTATGATGCCGGAAGACCCGATGTAATGTTTGTTATACAGAGAATTTTAGAGAGTGACGGCAAGTTTACACTTCTTGATAAAAATAAAGTAATAAAACAAAATAAATTTTTTAGAATGTTTGCAACAACTAACACGGTTGGTCTTGGAGATACAACGGGGCTTTACCATGGAACTCAACAAATTAATCAAGGTCAAATGGATAGATGGAATATAGTTACAACATTAAATTATCTTAAGGCTGAAAAAGAGTTAGAAATTGTTTTAGCAAAAAATAAAGGACTAAATAATGCAGAAGGAAAAGAAAATATTGTGAACATGATTAAGGTTGCTGACCTGACAAGAAATGGATTCATTAACGGAGATATATCAACCGTTATGAGTCCGAGGACTGTTATACATTGGGCTGAAAATTCACAGATTTTCAAAGATGTAGGTTATGCTTTTAGAGTAACTTTTTTAAATAAATGTGATGAACTAGAGAGAAAAATTATCGCCGAATATTACCAGAGATGTTTTGGGGAAGATCTTCCAGAATCTTCTGTAAATGTAAATATTGGTTAAAATGCAAAAAAAAGAGGACCACCTAGAGTTTTTTAAGAGCGCTTTAATTTCAACAATAAAGTCAATATCAGAAAAAAAAGATTGCGAAATAAAATTTGGCAAACCAAGTTTAGGTGACAATAACAAAGTTGTAAATCTTCCTGAACTAAATAAGATTGAAAGTATTAAAGACTTTTCCCAGATGAGGGCCAGGGCCGATTCCGAGGCATTAAGATTAAAATACAGCAATAATGATATTTTTGAAGAGTATAAGCCAAAAGGTGAGTTATCCAAAAAACTTTATAAAATTGCTGAAAAAATTAGATACGAAAAAATTGGTAGCGAAAAATTTATAGGAATAAAAAAGAACTTGTTTTCTGTTTATAAAGAAAGAGAAAAAAAATCTGAATCAAATAAAAATCAATTAACAGATTCTTTTGAAAAATATCTAAAAAGTCACTTTTTTAATATAAAAGAAAGTAAAAAGTCTAAGATAAATTTTGCAAAAAACTTTAAAAAAAAATTAAATTTTTTAAAAAAAAATATAAAAGATCAAAGAAAATTTAACCAGTTAATTGCAGAAATAATTTCTAGCTTAGATATCGAAGATAAAGAATTTAGCGAAGATAGAGAAGAAAATAAAAACAACTTAGAAAACAAAGATAGACAAGAAAGAAAGGACGAGGCTGAAAGTCAGTCTTTGAAAAAAGAACAAAATGAAGAGTTTTCAATTGACACCAATACTCCGGATATTAAAGACGTATCGGGAGAAGACGATAAAAGTTTAGAAGAAATTGAAGACCCAAATGAAGAAGCCAATCTAAGACCGAAGACGGTTTTTTCACAAAACAAAAAAAAATATAAAGTATACACCAGTCAGTTTGATGAGATTATTAAAGCAGAGAATCTAGAGAACAATGAAGAATTAAAGAGATTAAGAGCTACTTTGGACCAACAACTCTTACAATTAAAAAGTTTTGTGGCTAAGTTGGCTAATAAGTTGCAAAGAAAACTTTTAGCAAAACAAAATAGATCTTGGGATTTTGATTTAGAAGAAGGAGTTCTTGATACATCTAAATTGACAAGAATAATAATTGATCCTTTGAATTCATTATCTTTTAAAAAAGAAAAAGAAACAGAATTTAAAGATACCTTGGTAACCATATTAATTGATAATTCTGGATCAATGAGAGGAAAACCAATTTCAGTTGCTGCTGTTTGTGCAGATATATTATCGAGAACTTTAGAAAGATGTTCTGTTAAAGTTGAGGTTTTAGGTTTTACCACAAAGCACTGGAAAGGTGGTTCAAGCAGAGAACAATGGATAAATAATAAAAAACCAAAATCTCCTGGTAGACTTAATGATTTAAGACACATAATTTATAAATCTGCTGATACACCGTGGCGACAAGCAAAAAACAATATAGGATTAATGCTCAAAGAAGGTCTTTTAAAAGAAAATATTGATGGAGAGGCTTTGAGGTGGACATTTAATAAAATGAAAAAAAGAAAAGAAGAAAGAAAAATATTAATGGTTATATCTGATGGTGCTCCAGTAGATGATTCGACTCTGTCTACAAACGCTAATGATTATCTAGAAAATGATTTAAAAAATACAGTAAATTTCATAGAAGAATTATCTTCTGTGGAATTACTAGCTATTGGAATTGGTCATGATGTTACACGATATTATAAAAGAGCTGTAAAAATAACAGATGTTCATGATCTAGGTGATGCTATGATAAATCAGCTAACAGATCTGTTTTCAAATAAAAAAATTATTCATTAAGATATATTTGTAAATAATTTTGTTTCATCAGGAATTTTTTTCAACAATAATTTAAATGGTATTAACATTAGTGCTACCATAATTAATTTTACAACAAAATCACCTGCTGCTAAAGATAACCATGGCATTTCCGTATTGTAAAAAGAAATTGAAAAAAACAATAAAGTATCTACTAAGGAACCAATCAGCGAAGATACTAATGGTGCTATAAACCATATCTTTCTTCTTAAAATATCAAAAATATGAACATCTAACAGTTGAGCAGCTAAAAAAGCAGTTCCAGATCCAATTGCTATCCTGATGGATATTAAATCTTTAAAGTTTGTAGAAAAATATAAAGTTAAAAGCACACCTGTAAAAAAACCTAGATAAACTATTTTTCTAGCAATAAACTTTCCATATTTCCGATTTGCAAGATCAGTTATTAAAAAAGTTATTGGATAACTAAATGCTGCGTAGGTAAGTAAATTTTCTAACCCAAAATGATCTACTGGAAACTGAACTAAAAAATTTGAAATAACAACCGTTCCAGCCATACAAATAGCCAGTCCTATAAAAAGTTTAGACCTGAACATAAAAATCCTAAGCTTCTTTTGATAATATTTTGACTCTATACTTTTTTGCTTTCTTCGATAGCTTGAAAGCTTTTGCTGACTGAAGGAACTTGTCAATCCCACCCTTAAAATCTACAGTTCTTAAGGCTGCATTGGTTACCTTAAGTGTAATATTCTTTTTTAAAAGATCACTTTTAAATCTAATTTTTTTTATACCGGGATTAAATTTTCTTTTTGTTTTATTGTTAGCGTGACTAACATTATGCCCCTTGAGAGGTCTTTTCCCTGTAAGCTCACATTTCTTAGTCATAAAATATCCAATAGCTGTATAATTGGAGCCGAATATATAATCAAGTAAATATATGTGTATTGACAATGTTTGTGCCAAAGAATAATAAACTGAATGGAATTTTTCCTGCCTGTCGCACAAGTTCAAGTAAGTATTTTGGTAATTTTGCTCCTAAGTTTCATTGTTGGTTTTGTATCTGGGCTATTTGGTATTGGTGGTGGCTTCTTAATGACACCTGTTTTGATATTTATGGGAATCCCTCCTACATTTGCCGTTGCAAATGAGGCAAATAATATTTTAGGAACATCGGTTTCTGGTGCGCTACACCATTGGTTTAGGAAAACTCTAGATTATAAAATGGGCATAACAATTGTAGCAGGCGGTGTATTAGGAACGGCTGTTGGAATGTTGATTTTTGCCTATCTAAAACAAATGGGGATAATCAACGTTAGTATTACTTTGGCATACATTTATATGTTGGTAATAGTTGGTACTTTAATGTTTGCAAAAGGATACAAAGAGTTAATTAATATTAGAAAAAAAATTGCTGTTAAAAGAAAAGCACATGATCATTATTGGATCCATGGTTTGCCTTTTAGAATGAAGTTTCATAAATCAAGACTTTATGAGAGCGCTATTGTTCCAATCATGTTGGGATTTATCGTTGGTATATTCGCTTCAATTATGGGTGTTGGCGGTGCATTTATAATGGTACCCGCAATGATTTATATTATTGGAATGCCAACCAAATTAGTTCCGGGTACATCTCTATTTGTAACAATTTTTATAACCGGATTGGTGGTTATTGTGCATGCATTAAAATTTCAAACTATAGATTTTATATTAGTTTCTGTTTTAATAACTGGATCAATCATTGGTTTACACGTTGGTTTAAAAGTTTCAGAAAAATTAAATGCTTCAGAATATAAAACTTTACTGGCTGTTTTGTTGTTGGCCGTAGGAATAATGATGGGTATAGAAACTTTTGTCCTTGAAAAAGGCTCTAGCTTATTTATCACTCAGAAGACAGGAGAAATAGACAACAAATTAGCAGAGGTCGTACTTGCCCTTTCTACTAGTAACCCAATGGTTTATGGATTCTTATCAATAATTTTAGTCATTTTAATTGGCGTTACTTTTTCATATGCAAGAGAGTTAATACATCATATTAGATATGACCTTGATAAGAAAAAATATAACTTTTTTAAATAGTTAATTTGAATCGGAGCCTATTGCTTCTTTTATATTTTTAAAACCTTTGTTTTTTAAAATATCTATTAACTCTTTTTTAATATCTTTAATAATTGTCGGTCCTTTGTAAATAAGCCCGGTATACAGTTGTACTGCAGATGCTCCGGCAGCTATTTTTTCAAATGCAGATTCTCCAGAATCAATTCCTCCAACTCCAATGATCGGTACCTGGCCTTTTAGTTCTTTATAAAATCTTCTAACGAATTCGGTTGATAAATCTTTTAATGGTCTTCCTGACAATCCTCCAGTTTCTTTTTTTTTATCATCTAACAAACTATCTCTGTTTTTGTCGGTAGTATTTGTTAAAATTACTCCGTCAATCTTATATTCTAAAATTAACTTAATAATTCCATCCGCATAAGAATTCTCAAGGTCCGGAGAAACTTTTAATAGAAAAAATTTATTAAAATTACTTTTTTCTCTTATCTCGTTAATTTTTGACAATAATTTTCTAAGAACATCCTCCTTGTGAAAATTTCTTAGACCTGGAGTATTAGGAGAAGATATATTTACTGTGATATAATCGCCTAGAGGAAAAAAAATTTCTGCACATTTTAAAAAATCATTAAGCATACTTTCTGTATCTTTGTTAGGCCCTATATTAATTCCCAAAAGATTGTTCGGAGTATTACTTTCAATTCTTTTTCTTACCACTTCGGATCCATCATTATTAAATCCCAATCTATTTATTAGAGCGTGGTCCTTTGTTAATCGAAAGACTCTAGGTTTTTCATTACCATATTGCTGCTTAGGGGTGATAGTTCCAACTTCCACAAAGCCAAAACCAAGTTTAAATATTTCATTGTACACTTCTGCGCTCTTATCGAAACCAGCCGCCAAACCTATCGGATTGCTAATTTCTTTTCCAAAAAGCTTAATGTTTAACATTTCCTCGTCTGCAACAGAAAAAAGACTGCTTGGAAGAAAATTAAATTTTAAAGATTTTATTGCTAAATCGTGTGCTGTCTCAGGATCTAGATTAAATACAAAAGGTCTTAGAAAAGAAAACATTAAAATTACATTCTCAACTTTTTTTCCATTAAATCAATTGTCTCTTTAACTCCAAAAAAGCTTATAAAAAAACCCATTCTTGGACCATTTTCTTCTCCAAAACAAACTTCATATATCAATTTAAACCAATCTCTCAAATTCTCACTATAACCATTTTCTTTTCCAGCTGTGTAAATTTTGGTTTGTATTTCTTCTGCAGGAGTATTTTGTGAAACCTTTTTTAAAACAGCAATAAGGTTCTCTAAAGCTTTTTTTTCATTTTTATTTGGTTTCTTATATTTTTTCTTTGGTTCAACTTCATCGATAAAATAATTAATTGCATATCCAGTTAGTTCGTTTAAAATTTTATGGTTTTTTGGGTCTATTTCTTTATGAAACTTTTTAATAAATTTCCATAAAACATCTTTTGTTTTTGCATTACTGGAACCAACAATATTTAACAACATAGAAAATGGCATAACAATTTTTTCTTTGGGGGGAGAACCTCTGTGTACATGCCAAACTGGATTTAAGAGTTGCTCGTTAGATTTTTGCTTATCATATTTTTCAATTAAGGATAGGTACTCATCAACTGCTTTTGGAACAACGTCTGGATAAAGTTTTTTTGCTCTCTTTGGATTTTGGTACATATAAAGGGACAAACTTTCTGGTGATGCATATCGTAACCATTGCTCTATGGTTATCCCATTACCTTTTGATTTAGAAATTTTTTCTCCCTTTTCATCCAAGAATAGTTCATAAGCAAAACCATTTGGAGATTTTTTTCCCATGGCCTCGCATATCTTGCTAGACAATATAGCGCTTTCAATTAAATCTTTTCCATACATTTCAAAATCTACATCAAATGTAAACCAACGCATAGCCCAGTCAACTTTCCATTGTAATTTGCATTTACCATTTAAAATATCTACTTTCATTTTTTTTCCATTATTATCAAAAACTACATTATTATTTTTTTTATCCATTTCGATAACCGGTATTTCTAAAACTTTTCCTGTATCTGGACATATCGGTAAAAACGGACTGTAAGTTTTTCTCCTCTCGCTTCTAAGTGTGGGCAAAATTATATTCATAATATTGTCATATTTTTCCAGAACTCTTTTGATTGAATCATTAAATATTCCTTTTTTATAATTTTCTGTGGAGCTTTTAAAAATAAAGTTAAATTTAAATTTTTTTAAAAACTCTACTAACATTTTATTATTATGTTCCCCAAAGCTTTTATATTTTTTAAAAGGGTCGGGAATATCTGTGAGTGGCTTTCCGATATTGTCGTGTAAAATTTTATCGTTAGGTATATTGTCAGGAACTTTTCTCAAACCATCCATGTCATCAGAAAATGTTATTAATTCAGATTCAATTTCCTTAATGTGATTCAGTGCGTTTATCATCATTGAGGTTCTTGAAACTTCGCCAAATGTACCAATGTGCGGCAAACCACTTGGACCGTATCCTGTCTGAAAGGTAATTTTGTTCTTCTTCTTGATGATGTCTTTCCTATCTTTAAGAAGTTTGCGAATTTCAACAAATGGCCAAGAAGATGTTGATTGAATTAGATCAGACTCAAGCATTATTAAGGTTTATAATAAGTTGAATTTTATTGCTATTTAAATATTGTCCAGATTTTATGGCATCAAATAAAACCGTTTTTTTTATAATTGGTATCCTTCTAGTTGTTCTAGGCATCTTTATGCTGATACCTTACACTGTACAATTAATTTACAATGAAAATAGTAACAGTTTTTTTTCCTCATCAATTATAACAGTTTTTATTGGGATTTTAACAATTCTTGCTAGCATAAAAAAAGAGAAGCAGCTTAATCTTCAACAGGCTTTTTTATTTTCTACGTTGGCATGGATAAGTGTTGCAATTTTTGGAAGCATTCCATTTGTTCTTTCGAGTTTAAAACTCTCGTTTAGTGAAGCATTTTTTGAGAGTATGTCTGGGATAACCACTACCGGTTCAACTGTAATTTTAGATTTGGACTCTTCGCCAAAAAGCATCTTGCTTTGGAGAGCTATTATGCAATGGTTAGGCGGAATTGGAATAATAGTAATGGCAACAACTGTGCTGCCTTTGTTGAAGGTTGGTGGTATGCAGCTCTTTAAACTCGATTCCTCTGGAACTGAAAAAATACTACCAAAAACAGTAGAGGTTTCTTTTTTAATTATCACAATTTATACAACACTAACTTTTGCTTGTGCTTTTGTTTATTGGATTCAGGGTATGAATATATTTGATAGTATTGCTCATTCTTTAACAACCTTAGCTACAGGGGGGTTTTCAACTCATAATGAATCAATTGGTTATTTTAAAAATCCGGGAATTGAGTTTACAGCCACAATATTTATTATCCTTGGAAGCATACCTTTCATATCCTATTTAAGATTTATTAAAGGAAACAAAAAAATATTTTTTGAAGATGTACAGATTAGAGGCTTTCTTTATCTCTTGATTACTTCAATAATAATAATGTTTCTGTATTTATTTATAAATAACAATGAACATTCTTTTCTAGATAATTTAAGGATTTCGTCTTTTAATGTTATTTCCATTTTGTCTGGCACTGGATATGTAACTGATGATTTTGGTTTGTGGGGGGAGTTTCCATTAATATTTTTCCTTTTTTTAATGTTTGTTGGAGGATGTGCTGGCTCTACCACATGCGGAATTAAAGTATTTAGATTGCAAATACTTTTTCTTTTTTTAAAAAATCAAGTAAAAAAAATAATCTACCCAAATAGTATTTTTATATTTAGTTATAATAAACAAAAGATTGAAGATAGTTTTATTAATTCTGTAATAGTTTTTATATTTTCTTATTTGTTTATTTTTTTAATGATAGCAATTTTGCTCTCAATTACTGGACTTGATTTTTTATCTGCCGTATCTGGAGCTGCTACTTCTATATCTAACGTAGGACCTGGACTAGGTGAGATGATAGGGCCAAATGGAAATTTTAACCAAGTTTCAAATGTTTCAAAATGGATACTATCGTTCGGGATGCTTCTTGGAAGATTGGAAATTTTTGCTGTATTAGTTCTCTTTTTACCATCTTTCTGGAGATCATAAGTTAATATATAGTATTATGAACTATGGAAATTTATCAGAAACAAACTTTTAAAGATTCTTTTAAAATTTACCTCGACAGAAGAATGCTCCGAATATTATTGTTGGGAGTTATAAGTGGATTTCCATGGGTTCTTATTGGGAGCAGTTTAAGTCTTTGGCTAAAAGAAGAAGGTTTGAGTAGAAGTACAATAGGTTGGGCTGGATTAATATTTGCAGTTTATGCTTTCAATTATTTATGGGCTCCACTAATTGATAGAATTCGTATTCCTTGGTTAACCAATAAAGTTGGTCATCGTCGTGGCTGGATCATAGTTATGCAGCTCGTTATTTTATTAAGTTTGCTCTGTTGGAATTTAGTAAACCCTACAGCAAATCTTACGCTAGTAATCGCTGTTGGTTTAATTATTGCAATCGCTTCAGCAACTCAAGATATTACTGTAGACGCATTAAGGATTGAACAAATTGGAAGAGATGAAGGAAAATCAATGCAGGCTGGGGCTGCCATGGCTGTCGTTGGTTGGTGGACTGGATATAAACTTGGTGGAGTAATTGCGCTAAATGCTGCAGAGTATTTTCAAAATGCAGGATTTGAAAATTATTGGCAGCTCACTTTTTTAATTCTTGGCATAGTTATTATCGCCTGCAACATTGGTTTGATGTTTGTCCATGAAGCACAGCCTACAGAAAGACAAGAAGCACAAAGAAGAACTGATGAAATGATTCAGAGTAAGCTAGGAGCTTCTAATTTTGCAACAAAATCGGCTGCATGGGTTAGTGGAACAATTGCTGGTCCTATAATAAGTTTTTTCAAAAAAAATGGATTTAAAATTGCCTTAGGAATTTTGGCCTTTGTATTTCTTTTCAAAATTGGAGAGGCCTTTCTTGGACGGATGTCCATAGTATTTTATAAAGAAATAGGTTTCTCGAAATCTGATATTGCACTTTATTCAAAAGGTTTGGGCTGGATTACCACAGTTGTCTTTACTCTTTTGGGGGGATTGTTTGCCATTCGATCGGGTGTGATTAAAGCAATGTTTGTTTCTGGAATATTAATGGCATCAACAAATCTTTTGTTTTCTTTGCTGGCATGGTCAGGAAAATCTGAATGGTTATTTGCAGTGGCTGTAATTTTTGATGATATGGCCGCAGCATTTGCAACTGTTGCTTTTGTTGCTTTTATTTCAATGCTGGTAGATAGAACTTATACAGCAACCCAATATGCTCTTCTTGCTTCAATTGGAACAGCTGGAAGAACTACACTGGCAGCTTCTTCAGGGGCAATGGTAGATTGGCTGAACGGTGATTGGGGTATATTCTTTATAATCACAGCTATCATGGTAATACCTTCTTTGATTTTTCTTTATATGATTAAAAACGATATAAAGTTAAGTGAAAAATAGTTTTGGAAATAATTTACCTATAGTTAATCTCTACAAAAATAAGAGTTTAAAATCTGGAATAGACACTCAATTGCTTTATGGTGATAATTTTAAGGTAATAAAAAAACATAGCGGTTGGAAGAAAATTAGAATAAAAAAAGATGGTTACATTGGATACATTAAAAACAAGAAATTTTCTCGTACTATAAAGCCAAATTTTAAAGTTTCTGTTTTAAAAGCACGTCTCTTTAGCAAACCCAGCTTAAAAAAAAAATTAAAAAAATTTCTTCCATACGAATCTAGATTGAGAATAGTTAAAAAAAATGGGAAATTTGGTAAGTTTGAAAAGTATTGGATAAAAATTTCTGATATAAAAAAAATTAATTTTAAGTATAAAGATGTTTTTAAAGATATAAAATTATTTAAAAATATTAAATATTTATGGGGTGGAAAAAGCTATAAAGGTATTGATTGCTCTGCACTGGTACAAATTTTTTTCAACCATAATAATAAATATTGTCCCAGGGACTCAAAGGATCAGGAAAAATTTTTTAGGAAAAAGATAAAACTAAAAAATATAAAAAAAAATGACATGATTTTTTGGAAAGGTCATGTGGCTGTGGTTTTATCTAAAAATAAACTAATTCATGCCTACGGACCTATGAAAAAAGTAGTTATAATGAATATAAAAAAAACAATAGAAAGAATCTACAAAACTGCTAATCTAAAGGTGACAAGCGTTCGTAGAAATTAAAATGCACTGGATATTACTAGGAATAGCAATTGGTTTGATATTTTATCTTGGAGATAAATATCTATTTTAATAATTTTCTGTATGCAAATATTACAGCAAACACAATTATTAATGCGGCGATCCCTTGACTTCCCAAATTATTAAGTAGTCCAACTAAATTTTTAGTAACTTGAGAACCAAAAAAAGCAACATTGGGGCCAAATATTACTTCTGCAATAACCGATACGGCCAGCAAAAGTACACCTACTTCTATAAAACTGTTTAAATAATATTTTATCTTCGATATCCAATTTTTCATAAGTCTCCTTGTTTTGAGTTCGTTACCCCAACCTAATCAATTAACCAAGGAGGAAAAGACTGGGGTAACAAAGATTAGCAACTGCCTTATACTGGGAGGTTTTCAGCTGCCAATATTTTATTAGTTACTTGTAAAAGCCAAGGATGATTATAGCTGCTACTAAACCAACTATTCCAGCATCACCTAAAGCTTGTACTAATCCAACGATATTATCTGCAATTCCGCTAACGAATGGAACGTTTCCACCAAGTAGCGAAACTACGATTCCTAACCCAAGTAAAGATATAACTACTCGAGTTAAAGAAGTGATAGTCGATGATAGTCCTGCTAACATTTTCATAACTTCCCTCTTTTTTTGTTAAACAAAAAACAAAACGAACTGATTCGTTTTGTACTGACTTACTTTACCACCTATTGAGTCTGGCCTCTATTAAATTGAACGGGCTCTATAAGTGAGTCTAATCAAGCTTTTTGTGACCCAGATTGGGGATAAATGATTCGTTAATTTTCTACTTTTCAGCTTTAAGAACTATGTTTGAAACTTTCCAAGACTTTAAATATGTATCTACTAAAATTTCTACTCTTTTAAAACCGGCTTTTTTCAGTAAAAATTTTAAAGAATTTGAGGAATGCCTAACAAATCCATCTGAATCATCTATTTTTGCATTAAGATATTTGTCATTTTTAATACCTTGGGTTTCTATTATTAATGTTTCGTTAGTTACTTGAAATAAATTTTCAATGGCCTTATAGGGGTTTTTAAGATGATATAAAACTCCAAAACAAAAAACAAAATCAAAATTTTCATCTCCTAAATTGTAAACATTTTTGTATTCAAATTTGAGTTTTGAACTACCGGTTAATCCATATTCTTTTGTCAAAAAGTTTTGTGTTTCTTCTATATCTTTTCTCCTTCTAGGCGTGACTCCTTTCCCTCTTAGACGATTTGGAAAGAAATCATATTCTTTATCTTCATAAATGTTCAAACCTTTTGCAAATTTAGCATTTTTTTTAATAGCATTAAAAACTCCATAGCCTTCTTCAGATCCTATATCTAAAAAAGTTTTATTTTTTAAATCAGGAATAAAATTTAGTCTAAATGTTATATCGCCTTGATCGCCGATTGACTTACCACCCGAAGGTAATTTAAATGAACCATTGAAATTAAAAGATCTATGATTGGTTCCGATGTTTGTAATATGATTTTCTCGATCTTTAAGAATATAAAAAATATTTTGTGGATAATTATTAATTTCGTAATTCTTACTATAATTTTCCAAAAATTTACTACTTACTATTTCGGTATTAAAAGGACAATCTCCGTCATAAATTAATTCATATTTTTTTGTTTTTGCTAATTTTATAATTTTTTCAAGCTTTTCGTTAGAGTATTTTTTTATTAATCTTTTATCAAAAACTAAAAAAAAATTAGAATCTTTTTTAAATTTCAAAAAGTTTTTTTTCGTAAAGCTATAATATTTTTTTTTCAAAATATTATCGTCTAAATCATCAATATCAAAAAAGAAAAAAATTTTTTTATTGTCAAATCTGAAGTATAGATTTTTAAGTAGTTTATAAATATGACTATCGTCAGATAAAAAAAACTGAATATACTTTTTGATATTATCAATCATAATCATCGTTAAATGTATAAGATAAAACAATTACTTTAAGAAGTAAATTGTGGCGGAGAGAGTGGGATTCGAACCCACGATACCCGAAGGTATACACACTTTCCAAGCGTGCGCTTTAAACCGCTCAGCCATCTCTCCTTAGGTCTCCTTGTTAATTTTTAATACACCTATAAAGGCTTCCTGAGGTATTTCAACTTTTCCAAATTGTTTTGCTCGAGCTTTTCCTTTTTTCTGTTTTTCTAATAATTTTCTTTTACGATCTCGCGCCCCTCCTCCATGTATTTTTGTTAAAACATCCTTCTTAAAACCTTTGATACTTTCTCTTGCAATAATTTTTCCACCAATAGCTGCTTGGATAGGAATCATAAAATTGTGCCTTGGTATTAAATCTTTTAATTTTTCGCAGACTAATCTTCCTTGATTTTGTGCAAATTCTTTATGAATAATCATTGATAATGCATCTACCGGTTCGTTATTAACTAAAATACCAAGTTTAACCAAATTACCTTCTTTATAGCCAGTAATCTCATAATCAAAACTAGCATAACCACTCGTAATAGATTTTAGTCTGTCATAAAAATCAAAAACAACTTCGTTAAGAGGTAGCTCGTAAACTAAAACGGCTCTATTTCCTGAATAAGATAAGTCTTTCTGAATACCTCTTTTATCTTGGCATATTTTAATTATGGATCCCAAATATTCATCAGGTGTAATAATCGTTGCTTTAATCCATGGCTCTTCAATAAATTTAATTTGTGAAGGATCAGGCATGGTAGTGGGGTTTTGAAGATCTACTGTCTCATCGTTAATTTTATTAACTTTATAAACAACCCCCGGAGTTGTGGTTATTAAATTAATATCAAATTCTCTCTCTAACCTTTGAGTTATGATCTCCAAATGAAGTAAACCTAAAAATCCACATCTAAAACCGAGACCTAAAGCACTAGAAGACTCGGGCTCATAAGAAAAACTAGAGTCATTTAGTTTTAATTTTCCTAATCCATCTTTTAACCTCTGATACTCTGAGCTATCCACTGGAAACAAACCACAAAATACTACTGGTTTACTAGGTTTAAAGCCTGGTAACGGTTTATCTAAAGGATCCTTTGAATCGCAAATTGTATCTCCTACTTTGGTTTCCGATAAACTTTTTATTCCTGTAATTATGAATCCAATTTCCCCTGAATTAAGTTCTTCTACATCTTTTGGTTTTGGAGTAAAAACTCCAACTTTTTCTATTTCATAATCTTGATTTGTGGACATTAATTTTACTTTCATTCCTTTTTTTATTTTTCCATCTAATACTCTGACAAGAATGACTACACCCAAATAACTATCGTACCAACTATCTACAAGTAAGGATTTTAACTTCGATGACTGATCTCCTTTTGGAGAAGGCATATCTTTTACGATAGATTCTAAAATCTCTTCTATACCTTCGCCCGTTTTACCAGAGCAGGAAATAGCTTTTGAAGTTTCTATTCCAATAACATCTTCAATTTGTTTTTTTACTTTATCTACATCCGAAGCGGGAAGATCTATTTTGTTTAAAACTGGAATAATGTGATGATTAATATCAAGTGCCTGATATACATTTGCCAAAGTTTGAGCTTCAACACCTTGTGAACTGTCAACAATTAATACCGAACCTTCGCAGGCAAGTAAAGAACGGCTAACTTCGTAACTAAAATCTACATGCCCAGGAGTATCGATGATGTTTAAAATATATTCTTTTCCATCTTTTGATTTATAATTAAGTTTTACTGTCTGGGCTTTAATAGTAATTCCTCTTTCTCTTTCTATGTCCATAGAGTCTAGAACTTGCTCTTTCATTTCTCTTTTTGAAAGACCTCCGCAAATTTGAATCATTCTGTCAGCGATTGTTGACTTTCCATGGTCGATATGTGCGATAATCGCAAAATTTCTTACTTTATTGATATCTGACATTAGGATCTTATTGTTCCGCCAGTCTTGGCTTTAACAACATTTATTATTTTTTGACTTACTTGGTCTAAATCTTTTTGGGAAAGTGTTTTATCCATTGATTGGATTGTTACATTAATAGCAACAGACTTTTTTCCTTCCGGCATATTTCCACCCTCAAAAACATCAAATATTAAAACTTTTTTAATTATATCTTTATCAACCTCACTTATCAGTTTTTCAATATCTCCTGCTTTATAATTTTTATCTATTACAAAGGCAAAATCTCTTTCAGACTTTTGAAACTCTGATACAAAATAATTCTTTTTATAAAATCTATGTTTTTTTTTAAATTCTGGTATGTTTTTTAAAAAAATTTCAAATCCACAAACATTTTTTTCTTTTAAGTCTAAGGTGGATACTATAGCGGGATGAATTTCACCAAAAAGAGCTAATATAGTTCCATTTTCCGACTTTAAATTAACAGAACCAGATCTTCCTGGATTATAATAGTTTTGAGTCTTGTTACTAATGTGTAAATCATTTTCTTCAATACCAAGCTCTAACAATGTTTTCATTGCATCTGCTTTAACATCAAAAACATCTATATTTCTTGTTTGAGCGTCCCAACTTTTTCTATTTGCAACACCAGACTTTAAACCTCCTAAAACAATTTCTTGTTCACCAGGTTTGTTTCCAAAAAAAATTGGTCCGATTTCAAATAACGAAATATCTGGATAGCCTCTGTCTTGGTTTTTTTTTAAATAAATAATTAAATTTGAAAATATTGATCTTCTCAAAACATTAAGATCGTTTGAGATAGGATTGGCAATTTCTATTTCTTTTTTTCCTTGTGCAAATTGCTTATCAATACGGGAATCCGTGAATGACCAGGTTACTGCTTCCAAGTATCCTTTGTTTGCAACAGCTCTTTGGGACAAATGAAATAATTTTTGTTTAAAGCTGAGAGTTTCTTTAGTTCTGATTTTTTCAGGACGAACCAGTGAAATTTTATCAAAACCCTTTATCCTTATAAGTTCTTCTATAAGATCTATATCTTCTTTAATATCAGGTCTCCAGCTAGGTGGTATAACCTTAATTTTTTTGCCACTAATTTTTAATGAGCATCCAAGAGAAATTAAAATCTTTTTAATTTCTCCAATTGTTATTGAAAATCCAATAACTTTTAAAAACTTTTCTAGCTCCAAATCAATCGTTGGTCTTTCATCCTTTATTTTACCCACGATTGAAAACTTGCTGGCCTCACCACCACATATGTCTAATATCATGCACATTCCAAGTTCTAAACCTAACCTTATAGAACCTGGGTCAATACCTCTTTCGAATCTATATTTTGCATCTGTATCAATATCTAAACTTTTAGAAGTTTTTCTAATTGAAGAGGGAAAAAAATAAGCAGACTCCAATAAAATATTTGTGGTAGAAAGTTCTGTCCCAGATCTAGTTCCTCCAATAATTCCTCCTAGACCCAAGACTCCTGATTTATCACTTATTGTACACATATTATTTTTAAGTTTGTATGTCTTATTGTCTAAAGCCTCAAAAGACTCACCTATTTTTGAATTTCTAACAATAATTTCCTGATCAATTTTATCAGCATCATAAGCGTGCAAAGGTCTATTTAAATCATACATTACATAATTAGTAGCATCCACAATTGCCGAAATAGGTTTCAGCCCCAAAGATATAATTCTTTTTTTTAACCAGTCTGGACTTTCTTTATTTTGAACATTTTTAATATATACACTTCCAAAAATGCCACAACCTTGGTGCTTTTCTTTTTTTATTGAAACTTTAATTGGGTTTTTAAATTTTTGATTTATTTTAATTGAAGGTTGTTTTTTTAACTTGCCCAAGCCAGAAGATGATAAATCTCTGGCAATACCTCTAACACCTAAACAATCGGGTCTATTTGGTGTGATTGATATATCAATAGACTTTTCGCCTTTGCTTTTAAAATAATTTTTTCCAATATGCTTTTCGCTGTTCTTTAGCTCAATTATTCCGTCACTTTCATTTGAAATATTAAGTTCGCTTTCGGAGCAAAGCATGCCGTGCGACTCTACACCTCTTATCTTTACTACCTTTAATTTCATTTTAGTTTTTGGAATTACCGAACCTGGAGGAGCATATATGGTTACCAATCCATCTCTTGCGTTAGCAGCTCCACATACAACTTTAATTATTTTATTGTCTCCAAGACTAACATCACAAAGTTTTAGCTTGTCTGCGTTAGGGTGTTTTTCTGCCTTTATAACTTTTGCAACTTTAAAATCAGACAGTTCCCCTTGACTCTCTTTAACTCCTTCAACCTCAAGGCCTATTCCCGTAAGTTTATCAATTATTTTTGATAAATTTGCACTGGTAGTTAGATGATTTTTTAACCAAGACAAAGTTATTATCATCTGCTTAGTCCTCTATAGTTTGTTGGAACATCTAATGGATCAAAACCAAAATAATTTAGCCACCTGTAGTCAGCCTCAAAGAAAGATCTAAGATCATTTATTCCATACTTTAACATTGCAAGTCGATCTATTCCCATTCCAAATGCAAAACCTTGAAATTTTTTTGGATCAACTTTAGCATTTTTTAAAACATTTGGATGAACCATTCCACAACCTAATATCTCAAGCCATTTGTCTCCCTCGCCAACAATAATTCTTCCATTTTCCAATCTATAACCGATATCAACTTCAGCTGAAGGTTCTGTAAATGGAAAATGACTTGGTCTAAATCTCATTTTAAGTTTTTTAACTTCAAAAAATTCTTTAACAAAATAATCTAAACATCCTTTTAAATGACCCATAGTTATATCTTTATCAATATGCAATCCTTCAAGTTGATGGAACATGGGTGCGTGGGTTTGATCACTATCACAACGATAAGTTCTTCCTGGAACAATAATTTTGAAAGGTGGCTTGCCACTTAACATTGTTCTAATTTGAACTGGTGACGTATGGGTTCTTAATAAAATTTTTTTGTTATCGTCCAAATAGAAAGTATCATGCATATCTCTAGCTGGATGATCCTCTGGAGTATTTAAAGCTGTAAAATTATTATATTCAGTTTCTACATCCGGACCTTCTGCAACTGAAAAACCTATTTCAGAAAATATAGAAGAAATTTCATCAATAACCTGTGAGACGGGATGTATTTTTCCGTTTGGTCTTTCTCGAGCCGGCAATGTCACGTCGACTTTATCTTTTTCAAGTTTTTGATTTATTTCTGATTTTTCTAATTCTCTAAACCTATTATTGATGGCTTCAGTAATTTTCTGTTTTTCATTATTTAGGGAACCTGCCCTTCTTTTTCTCTCGTCCTCAGTTAGGGAACCAAGTTTTTTGAATTCTTGATTGATCTGACTATTTTTTCCTAAAAACTGAGTTTTTAAACTTTGCAGTTCTAACTTGTTTTTGGCTTGGGATACTTTTTGAATTAATTCTCGTAAATCTACCATTAGTTAGTTTTTACTCTAACTTTGTAAAAGAAAAAACAAGTTTATTTTATTGATAACTGAACTTTTTTAACAAGTGATTTAAAAGCTTCTGGATTATTATACGCTAAATCAGCTAAAACTTTTCTGTCTAATTTAATTTTCGATTTATTTAGACCATTTATAAATCTAGAATAAGTTAAGCCTTCTGCTCTAACGCCTGCATTGATTCTCTGTATCCAAAGTGATCTGAACTCTCTTTTTTTTGCTCGTCTATCTCTATAGGCATACTGCAATGCTTTTTCCATTGCTTGGCGAGCTATACGAATTGTATTTTTTCTTCTGCCCCATTGACCTTTGACAGCCTTAAAAACTTTTTTATGCCTTGCTCTGCTAGTAACTCCTCTTTTCGTTCTAGACATTTAATTATCCTCGCAAACTATATGGCATATACGATTTAACAATTTTGGAGTCTTGTTTAGACATTATCGTAGTGCCTCTTTGTTTTCTTATCTGTGAATTTGTTCTTTTAATCATACCATGTCTTTTACCAGCTTGTGGCATTTTAACTTTTCCTGACTTAGTCAGTTTAAATCTTTTTTTTGCAGAACTTTTAGTTTTTAGCTTAGGCATGGTAACGGATTTATATATATATTAATTTAAGTTTACAATGATTAATTAGGGTGAATAATCATAATCATTTGTCTTCCTTCGAATTTTGGGCTTACCTCTACTTTGCCAATATCCTTAGTGTCTTCAATTATTCTATTCATTAAATCTTTACCCAACTGCACATGCTGCATTTCTCTTCCCTTAAATCTCACGGTAAATTTTACCTTGTCTCCTTTTGTTAAGAATTTTTTAGCATTTTTTATTTTAAAATTGTAATCATGTATTTCGGTTCCAGGTCTTAATTTTAATTCTTTCAGGGTGGCAATTTTTTGATTCTTTTTGGCTTTACTAGCTTTTTTTTGCATATCATACTTATACTTTCCCATATCCATAATTTTACAAACGGGAGGATTAGCGTTTGGAGATATTTCTATTAAATCTAAACCTTCTTCTTTAGCAGCTTCAATTGCTTTTTTTATTGGCAAAGTACCTAGATTTTCTCCGCTGCTATTAATAACCTGAACATCAAGACTTTTTATTCTATGGTTTGTTCTTGGCCCCTGAAATTTAGTTCTTCTATGAAAGTAATTTGGTTTATACACTTAGTTTATTGGTAGGTTGTTTAATAATTTAATATCTTTAAGAGCTTTATCAAGTTTTTTTGTATCTTGTTTTTCTGATCCAAGTTTTCTTATAGTAACACTCTTGCCCTTAACTTCTTTACTTCCACAAATCAACAAAAGAGGAACTTTAGACAAAGAGTGTTCTCTAATTTTATAATTAATTTTCTGATTTCTTAAATCCACTTCGGATTTTATACCTTCTTTAAAGAGTTCTTTAAATATTTTTTTTGCGTATTCATTGTGTTCCTCGGCTATGGGTAATACAACAACTTGTGAAGGTGAGAGCCAAAATGGAAGTTTGCCAGCATAATTTTCAATTAAAATTCCAATAAACCTTTCTAAAGAACCAAAAAGTGCCCTATGTAGCATAACTGGTACTTTTTTGCTTCCATCTTTGTCTACAAAAGTGGCTCCTAGTCTTCCTGGTAAATTTAAGTCAACCTGTAACGTTCCACACTGCCAATCACGTCCAATAGAATCTCGAAGTACAAAATCTATTTTTGGTCCATAAAAAGCTCCGTCACCTTTATTAATTTCATATTTTAATTTTGATTTTTTTATTGCTTTTAGTAATGCCGCTTCTGCCTTATCCCAAATTTTATCGTCTCCAACCCTTTTTGTGGGTCTGTCTGAAAATTGAAGTAAAACATTTTTAAAACCAAGATCCTTATAAATTTCTAATATCAAACTAGTTACGCTTAGGCACTCTTCAGTGATTTGGTCTTCGGTACAAAAAATGTGCGCATCATCTTGGGTAAATGCTCTTACTCTTAATAATCCATGTAGAGCTCCTGAAGGTTCATATCTATGAACTTTGCCAAATTCAGATAATTTAAGAGGAAGGTCTCTATAGCTTTTAAGCCCTTGGTTAAAAACTTGTATACATCCAGGACAATTCATGGGCTTAATAGCAAAAGTTTTTTCATCTGGAGTTTCTGAGGTAAACATGTTTTCTCCAAATTTTTCCCAATGACCAGATTTTTCCCATAAAGCTTTATCCAAAATCTCTGGAGTATTAATTTCCTTGTAGCCCGCATTTCTTTGTTTCAATCTCATATATTCAATAAGTCTCTGAAACAAATTCCAACCTTTTTCATGCCAAAATACTGCTCCCGGGCTTTCTTCTCTAAAATGAAATAAATCCATTTCTTTGCCTAACTTTCTATGATCTCTCTTTTCAGCTTCCTCTAATCTATGTAAATAATCATCTAATTCCTTTTTAGAACTCCAGCATGTCCCGTAAATCCTTTGTAACATTTCATTATTAGAATCACCTCTCCAATATGCACCAGAGACTTTTGTTAGTTTGAAAGCTTTTCCAATTTTGCTTGATGATGCAAGATGAGGCCCCCTACACAAATCGTGCCATGTATCTCCGTGATGATAAACTGAAAGTTCCTCGTTTCCAGGTATGCTCTCAATGATTTCTGCTTTGTACTTTTCTCCTATCTTTTTGAAATGTTCGATAGCCTTGTTTCTTTCCCATACTTCTCGTTTGGTTTTAACATCTCTATCAATTATTTCTGACATTTTTTTTTCAATTTTTTTTAAATCATCACTTGTAAATGGTTCTTTTCTAACAAAATCATAATAAAAGCCGTTTTCAATTACTGGACCAATTGTTACTTGAGTTCCTGGAAATAATTCTTGAACTGCCATTGCCATTATGTGAGCAGCATCGTGTCTTATTACATCTAGGCCTTCTTTATCTTTATTGGTAATTATTTTAACCGAAGAGTCTTTTTGTATTGAAAAACTTAGATCTTTCAATTCACCATTCACGCTCACAATAAGCGCTTGTTTTGAGAGTGATTTACTTATCTTCTCAGCAATCTCTAAGCCGGTTACCTTGTTTTTAAAGCTTAACTTTTTTCCATCAGGTAAAGTTATATCTGGCATTTATTTTTTTTGTTTAATTAGTTTTTGATATTCTGTGAAAGTTGATTGACACATTTTTTCTACGTCAAATTTTATCAATATGTTTTTCCTACCCTCATTTCCAATTGATTGCAACTTGTCTTTATCCATTTCAATTATATTGTTCAGATGTTCTGCAAGGGAGTCGGGATTTCCATTTTTAAACAAAAATCCAGATTTGCCATTCATTATAGTCTCCTTTGAGCCACCTAAATCGCTAGCCAAGATGGGTTTTTCCATTGCTTGTGCTTCAACGGCAACTCGTCCAAAAGCCTCGGGTTCAATAGATGCTGAAACAACTACGTCTGCAATGTAGTAGGCAACAGGCACTTCTTCATAAAAATTTAAAAAAACAATGTTGTCTTTTAATTTAAGTTTTTCTACCATTGAAATTAACTTTTTGTAATAAACTTTACGACCTTGATGAGAGCCTAGTACAATCGCCTTAAAGTTTGTTTTATTATATTTGGTTTTTAGTAGATTAAGAGATTCAATAAACATTTCTTGTCCTTTCCACCTTGTCAACCTTCCAGGTAAGAGAATTTTAAATATTGTAGTTTCTAATTTTAAGACTGAATTAATTTTTTCTATTTTTTCTCCTGAAATATTTGAGTTGCTATAATATTCAGTATTAATCCCTCTGAAAATAACTAAAAGTTTTTTTTTAGGACCAAGCAAATCACTATAGTTTGAGTGAATATGGTCAAAAATAAAATTTGATCCTGCGATGGTTAGGTCGGACCTGAGCATTATAGAATTATAAAATTTTTTTATTTTACTTTTAAAATTATAAGTGCCGTGAAAAGTTGTTACAAATTTTCTTCTTGTAATTAGGTTGGCAATCCAACAAGACCAAGCAGGCGCTCTACTCCTTGCATGAATGATATCGATATTTAACAGAACAATTAAAAAAGCAATTATAATAGCATTAACGATCATTAGAATTGGATTTTTTGAATGAACTGGTAATCTAAAAACTTTTACCTTTTCTTTCCGAATAAACTTTAATAACGGTCCACCACTTGTAACAATATAAGACTTACAATTCTTTTCTGGTAAATAATGTGCCAGGTCATAACAGCCCGTTTCCGCTCCACCGTAACCTAGTTTTGGAATAACTTGTAAAACTTTTATTTTAGATGACATATAATAAAGATATATAATAACAGATTAGTTGGATAAACTTTATATGAAAAAATTTAAATACCTGAAAATATCAAAAACAAAAAAACTGAGATATATAGGCAATTATTACAAAAAAAAACTGTATATAATTTTTCTTCCAGGTTTTATGTCTGATATTGAAGGAAAAAAACCTCAGGCATTCAAAAAATATGCAATTAAAAATAAGTTGGGTTTTTTGGCTATTGAATATTCTGGTCATGGAAAATCGTCGGGAAAGTTTACTGAGGGTAATATTAGTAAATGGACTAATGAAGTTAAAATCTCCATAAGAAGAATAGTTAAAAAAAATTATTTTATTTTGATTGGTTCTAGTATGGGTTCTTGGATTGCTTTGAATCAATTCAAATATTTTAAAAAACAAACCAAAGGCTTTATTGGTATTGGGTCTGCTCCAGAATTTTTAACAAGATTAATGTGGAAAAAATTTACAAAAAAAATAAAGAAAGAAATCATGCAAAAAGGAATGTGTATTATAAAGCATGGACAATATGAATATCCTATTACTCATCAACTAATAAAAGATGGAAGAAAAAATAAAGTTTTATCAAAAAAAATTAAATCATCAATTTATGTAACAATGATTCATGGAGAAAAAGATAAATCCGTTCCAACTTCATTTTCAAGAAAAGTTTTGAAAACATTTGTTGGTGCTAAAAAAAAACTTATAATTATTAAAAAAGGCGACCATAGTCTTTCCAAGAAAAAAAATTTAAAAATAATTATTAAAGAATTAGACAGCTTTAGAAACTCTGGATTTTAAGCTTATTGGATTTTCAAGTTTATCTAACATTTCTACTGGACAAACTTGTTTAAAATTTTTTATCTCATTTGAAAAGTTATCTAAAATTTTTTTAGCAATTTCCGAATTGGTCTCTGTACTGTACTCCTCTAAATATGATTCTAACCTTTCTTTCCAGTATTTAGTTTCGGGTTTTTGCCATATAACTGAAGTTGGATTTACATAATTTTCGAAAACATCATTGGGGTCATATACAAAAGCTATACCACCCGTCATTCCAGCAGCAAAATTATCTCCGACACTTCCTAATATTACCACTGTTCCTCCAGTCATATATTCACAACCATTAGAGTCACAACCTTCAATCACTGATGCTGCACCAGAATTTCTCACTGCGAATCTTTCTCCAGCTTTACCTGCAGCAAATAATTTACCCGAGGTTGCTCCATATAAAACAGTATTACCAATAATTGTATTTTCTGTTGTCTTAAATTGGTTTAATTTTGACGGAACAACAACAATCTTTCCTCCAGATAATCCCTTGCCGACATAATCATTTGAGTCTCCAAAAACTTTTAGTTTAATAGATTTTGATAAAAATGCCCCGAGAGATTGTCCTGCAGAGCCCTTTAAAGTAATTTTGATTAAACTCTCTTTTAAATTATTTTTGAATTTTTTATAAACATAATGTGAAAGCTTAGTTCCTACTGCCCTATCAGTATTTGTTACATCTCCCTCATAAGAAATATCTTTTTTACTTTCAATTTCATCTTCGATTTTTGACCATACCTTTTCGTCAATATTATTGTCTGGTACAGAATTTATTAATTTATTGTTTGAGTATCTTTTGTGATTACCGGGATCAGCTTGTACTAACAAAGGATTTAGATCTAAATCATCTAAATTGGGAGATCCTCTGCTAACTTGAGCAAGAAGGTCGGTCCTTCCTATAACATCTTTAAGCGTTTTAAATCCTAATGAAGCTAAAATTTCTCTAACCTCCATTGCCACAAATGTAAAAAAGTTTACTACTTTTTCTGGTGTGCCAGTAAATTTTTCTCTAAGTTTTTCATCCTGTGCACAGACTCCAACGGGACAAGTGTTTGAATGACATTGTCGAACCATAATACATCCCATGGCAATCAATGATGAAGTTCCCATTCCAAATTCCTCCGCTCCCATCATAGCTGCCATAACAACATCTCTTCCTGTTTTAATTCCACCGTCAGTTCTAAGAGTGACGTTGTGTCTAAGCTGATTTAAAGTCAAAACTTGGTTAGCTTCTGTAAGACCCATCTCCCATGGTATACCGGCATACTTAACGCTTGTTTGAGGACTTGCTCCAGTTCCTCCAGAATGTCCGGATATCAAAATAAAATCAGCTTTCGCTTTTGCTACTCCTGCAGCAATAGTTCCTATTCCTGTTGATGCAACTAATTTTACACCAACCCTAGCTTTTGGATTTATTTGTTTTAAATCGTAAATTAATTGTGCCAAGTCTTCTATAGAATAAATATCATGATGTGGTGGGGGCGATATTAAGGTTACTCCTTTAGTAGAGTGGCGTAATCTTGCAATCTCTTTCGTAACTTTAAAACCTGGTAGCTGTCCACCTTCTCCTGGCTTTGCTCCTTGGGCTATTTTGATTTCTATCTCACTGCAATTGTTAAGATATTCTATAGTCACTCCAAACCTTGCTGATGCTATTTGTTTAACTTTAGAACTTGCTGAATCACCATTTTCTAAAACCTTATATCTTTTTTTATCCTCTCCTCCTTCTCCACTACAAGAGGCGCCTTTTATTCTATTCATACCGATAGCTAAAGTTTCGTGAGCTTCTTTGGATAGAGCTCCATGAGACATGCTTCCGCTTCCAAATCTTTTCATTATTTCTTCTGTTGGCTCAACCTCATTAAGACCAATAGATTTATAATTCTTTTTAAACTCTAAAAGATCCCTAAGATTTATTGGATTTAATCTATGAATTCCTTCTGAATATTTTTTATATAAATCATATGATTTTGTACCTACAGAATGTTGTAGAATGTGTATAAGATTTCCCTGGAATTGATGATCTTCTCCAGATTTTCTATACTTATATAGTCCGCCAATGGGAAGAATAGCAACATTTGTTTGATAAGCCTTTTTGTGTAGTTCCTTTATTTTTTTCTCAATACCAAACACCCCTATACCAGATATTCTAGAAACCATTCCTGGAAAATAGTCTGCAACAATAGCTCTGCTTAAACCTACGGCTTCAAAATTACATCCTCCTCTATATGAGCTTAAAACTGAAATGCCCATTTTTGACATGATTTTCAAAAGACCATTGTTAACAGATTTTTTATATCTCTCGACAGAACTTAAAAAATCTAATTTTCCAAATAATTTTTTTTGGTGTCTTTGGTAAATGCTATCTATTGCAAGATACGGATTTATTGTAGTGGCTCCCACTCCCAATAAAACAGCGAAAGAATGTGTGTCCATAGCTTCCGCAGTTTCAACATTAATCGAAGAATATCCTCTCAAACCTAACTTAACCAAGTTTGAATGGATTGCTCCAACAGCTAAAATCATTGGTACAATTGCTTTTTCCTGGGAAATTCCTTGATCAGAAAGTATAAGATGATTAATTCCTTCTCGAACTGAAATTTCAGACTCCGATCTAATTTCCTCTAGTCTCTGCTTTAAAGATTCACCTATTTTAAAAGTACAGTCAATTATTTTGATTTTATTTGAAAAAAAACTCTTAAACTTTTTAAATTCTGCATTTGATAGTATGGGGTTATCCAAAACATATATGTTCTCTTTTGTTAAATTATCAAAATCTAAAATGTTACCTAGATTTCCAAATCGAGTTTTAAGACTCATCACTTTGTTCTCTCTTAATGAATCAATGGGAGGATTGGTTACTTGGCTAAAGTTTTGCCTAAAGTAGTGGGAGATTGGCCGGTAATGATTTGACAAAACAGCAACTGGCGTGTCATCTCCCATCGAACCTGTTGCCTCTTTTGCCTCCTCAACCATCGGATGCAAAATAAGTTCCAGATCCTCAATACTATAGCCTGATACAAACTGTCTTTTTCTCAAATCCTCGTTTTTAAAATGAGGAAACTCAGTATTAGTTTTTAGTTTTTTATCAAAGTGTACTATCTGTTTGTGAAATTTTTTATAATCCTTAGATAAATAATCTTTTATTTGTCTATCCCTATAAATCTTCCCTGTTTTTAAATCGACCGAAATTAATTGCCCAGGTCCAAGCCTTCCTTTTTCAATAATTTTTTCTTCAGGAATTGAAACCATTCCTGTTTCAGAACCTGCAAATAATAATTTATCGGAAGTTATAGAATACCTTAGTGGTCTTAGTCCATTTCTGTCAGTTGCTGCTATAGCCCATTTACTATCGGTGGCACAAATTGCTGCTGGGCCATCCCATGGTTCAATTGTGCTATTTAAAACGTCAAAAAGTTGTTGATGGGATCTCGGTAAAATCTTACTTCTTTTCGACCATGCATCTGGCATCATCATTAATTTGATTAAAGGAACTGATTTTCCAGAATGTATTAAAAGTTCAAAAACATTATCCAATGCCGCTGAGTCAGAATTTCCTGGAGTTACAATTGGCTTTAAATCTTCAACATCTTGAAAAAGTTCACTAGACATATCTTGCTCATGAATTTTCATCCAATTTATATTTCCCTTCAAAGTATTAATTTCTCCGTTATGAGCCAAAGATCTAAAGGGCTGAGCTAACTTCCAACTCGGGAAAGTGTTGGTTGAAAATCTTTGGTGAAAAATGGCGAATCTTGAAATAAATCTTTTATCTTTCAAATCAGAATAAAAATCTGAAAGTGCTTCAGCCAAGAACATTCCTTTATAAACAATTGAACGAGAGCTCATGGAACAAATATAAAAATCATCTATTCCTTCTTCTCTCGTTTGTTTAAGAATCTTTTTTCTTACCACATAAAGTAATCTTTCAAGATCGTTTCTTTCCATAACTTTGTTGCTTTTAAAAATTACTTGAGTTATTTCCGGTCTATTAGAATCTGCGGTTCTTCCAAGGACAGAGGGGTTTACTGGAACTTGTCTCCATCCGTAAATATAAAAATCGTTTTCTAGAAGATTTTGTTCAACTAAAGTTTTGCTTCTTTCTTGTACTGAATATTCGGTTCTAGGTAAAAAAATCATGCCTACACAGATATCGCCATTTGTATGTTTGTGACCAGTATCTTCAATTTTTTCTAAAAAGAAATCTTTAGGTATCTCAAAACTAATACCCGCACCATCGCCAGATTTTCCATCAGCATCTACTGCGCCACGGTGCCATACAGCCTTTAGTGCTTCGATTCCGTATTCGACTACTTTTCTACTCTTCTCTCCGTTCAATGAAGCAATAAGCCCAACACCACAAGCATCATGTTCCATAGTGGAATCGTAAGAATAGTTTTTTTTTAAAATATTTTTATTTTTATTATACAATTTCATGCAGCTTTTATTTTTTTTTCACTTATCGAATTTAAATATTTTTCTATCTCTATTGCAGCATCTCTCCCATCTCTTATAGCCCAAACAACTAGGGAGGCTCCTCTAACAATGTCTCCAGCAGCAAAAACTCCTGGTAAATTTGTTTGCATAGTTTTCAAATCAATTTTAATTGTTCCCCATTTAGAAACTGATAAATTTTCTGAACCAAAGAGCTTTGGAATATTTTCAGGATCAAATCCAAGTGCTTTGATCACCATATCAGCTTCGAGCTTGTATTCAGAATTTTTAATTGAAATTGGTTTTTTTCTTCCGGAAGAGTCTGCCTCTCCTAATTCCATCTTGGTAACTTCAACTGCTTCTACCTTGGTTCTTCCGATAAACTTTTTTGGATTAGAAAGCCACAGAAACTCTATTCCTTCTTCTATTGCGTTACTTACTTCCCTAGAGGACCCCGGCATGTTTTCTCTGTCCCGTCTATACAAACATTTCACTGATTTTGCCTTCTGTCTTATGGCAGTTCTCACACAATCCATTGCGGTATCTCCGCCCCCGACAACCACTACATTTTTGTTTTCTCCATTTAAAGTTCCGTTATCAAAAAGTTTAACTTCATCGCCTAGACCTTTACGATTTGATGCTGTTAAAAAATCCATTGCAGGAAAAATATTTTTTAGATTTTTTCCTTCTATTTCAACATTTCTTGCCTTATAAACGCCCGTTGCAATTAGCACTGCATCATGTATTGACTTAAGTTCTTCTAAAGAAGAATCTTTTCCAATTTCAAAGTTTTGTTTAAATTTTATTCCTGACTCTTTTAAAAGTTTTGTTCTTCTTTCAACCACAAATTTTTCAAGCTTAAAATTAGGTATTCCATAAATTAATAGTCCACCAGGTCTATCATATCGATCGTATATTGTTATTTTGAAACCAGATTTTCTTAACTGTTCAGCGCAAGCTAAACCGGCTGGACCGGCTCCAATTATTCCAACAGATTGGTTTTTTTCTTTTTTAACTTTAATTGGTTTTATCCAACCTTTTTCCCATGCTGTTTCTGTAATATATTTTTCAACAGACCCTATTGTTACCGTCCCATGACCAGACCGTTCAATGACACAATTTCCTTCGCATAGCCTATCCTGAGGACAAATTCTACCACAGACTTCTGGCATGTTGTTTGTGCTTTGAGCCAATTCATAAGCATCTTCTAATCTTCCCTCGGCAGTAAGCTTTAACCAATCAGGAATGTTATTGTGAAGTGGGCAATGAACCTGGCAAAAAGGGACCCCACATTGTGAGCATCTACTAGATTGTTCCTTTGCCCTATTGTTAATAAATTCATCATAGACCTCCTTAAAGTCATCTTTTCTTTTATTGGCAGATCTTTTAGGTGGTGTTTGTTGGCCTATATTTACAAATTTCAACATTTTTTCTGTCATGATCTAAAATTAGTTTAAAAATTAAACTATTTAAAGGATATTTAGGTCAGTTTTACTTACCTTTTTTACAAAAAACCAAGTATTTATATAGTTTTTTTATATGCATATCAGCTATGCTATATTTGTGATGAACTCAGTGGTTGAATTCAATATAAATTAATATCCTACAATGGAAAACTTTTTTCAGATTTTTGTAATATCAATTATTCAAGGTATTACTGAATTTTTACCAGTAAGTTCATCAGCTCACCTAAATTTGATTTCAAACTTTTTTGAGCTTCAGAAAGAATCGCTAATGCTGAGTGTAAGCGCACATACGGGTTCTTTGTTAGCTGTTTTATTATTTTTTAAAAAAGAGATTGTTGATTTTGGAAAAAATCAAAAATTATTTTTTAAAATTATTTTTGCCTCAATACCATTATTTTTATTTGGTTATTTGATAGTTAAATATAACTTGGTTTCTGATTTAAGTACTTACAAGGTTATAGGTTGGACAACTATAATTTTTGGTATATTGCTTTATTTTGCAGATAAATTTGATTTAGGTCAAAAAATTGAAAACAATTTCACACCAAAAAATGCGTTTATTATTGGATTTTTTCAAGTTTTAGCTCTAATTCCGGGTGTAAGTAGATCTGGAATAATAATGACAGGAGCAAGATTTCTAAAATTTAATAGAGAAGATTCTGCAAAAATTTCATTTTTAATGTCTATACCAGCCTTAGCTGGTGCAGCAATCTATGGGATTTATTCACTGATTGGCGAAGGTAATTTTTTATTAAATATAAGCTCGATTTTAACAGTTGGTCTTTCATTTGTCTTTTCGTATATAACCATAAAGTATTTTTTGATCTATTTGAAAAGGTTTAATTTTAATCTAATAATTGGGTATCGATTGATACTAGGAGCAATCATATTGTTAATGGTTTATTTATAAAACCATAGATAGAATTAAAAGTACAAAAAATACCAAAATGAAAAAAACAATTACTGCTTTTTGTAATGACATATTAAATCCTCCCTGTCTGGAGGTCCCAGAAGGATTTGAACCCTCAACCTTCTCGTCCGTAGCGAGACGCTCTAATCCAATTGAGCTATGGGACCGCATGCAAAAAATACCAAAGAAAATAGCTATAATAAAGCGATTTTATGCTTATTGCTATTCGTTAAATAAGAATATAATGAAGGAAAAATATGTCTGAAGAAAACAGTGTTGTAATAACTTCTGCGGTAAGAACTGCAATTGGAGATCTAGGTGGGTCACTTAAGAATGTGCCTGGCTACAAATTAGGCTCTACAGCGATTTCAAACGCTATAAAAAAATCAAATTTAAAACCTTCTGATATAAATGAAGTTATAATGGGACAAGTGCTAACTGGTGGAACAGGACAAAACCCGGCACGTCAAGCGGCTATGGACTCAGGCATACCTAAAGAGGTTCCTTCATATGTTGTAAACCAAGTTTGTGGATCAGGGTTAAGATCTATTGCCTCAGGATTTCATTCCATCCTTTCTAAAAGCTCAGGTATTGTTGTTGCGGGTGGACAAGAAAGCATGTCTCAAGCACCTCATGTAGTTCATCTAAGAAATGGAAAAAAATTGGGTGATACAGATTTGGTTGATTCAATGATTAAAGATGGTCTTTGGGACGCATTTAATGGTTATCATATGGGAGTTACTGCAGAGAACGTTGCTCAACAATTCCAGGTTACAAGAAAAGATCAAGATAAATTTGCATTTGAGTCTCAAACAAAAGCTTTAAAGGCTCAAAAGGAAAATAGATTTGATAACGAGATAATACCGTTCACTATTCAATTAAAAAAGGGAAGTTCAACCTTTAAAAAGGATGAACATCCACGTGAGGGAATATCAATGGAAGCTTTGCAAAGACTTAAAACTGCTTTTCAAAAAGATGGAACGGTAACAGCTGGTAATGCTTCAGGAATTAATGATGGAGCTGCAGCAGTAGTTCTAATGTCAAAAAAAGAAGCTGAAAAAAGAGGAATAAAGCCTATAGCAGAAATTAAATCTTGGGCATCATGTGGTGTTGATCCTTCGGTTATGGGAACTGGCCCAATACCGTCATCAAAGAAAGCTTTAGAAATTGCTGGATGGAAATCCCAAGACTTGGATTTAATAGAAGCAAATGAAGCTTTTGCTGCACAAAGTTGTGCAGTTGTAAAAGAATTATCTTTGCCAATGGAAAAAGTTAATGTGAATGGCGGAGCAATTGCATTAGGTCATCCTATCGGGGCATCGGGAACAAGAATTTTTGTCACACTTATTCATGAAATGTTAAAAAGAGATTCCAAAAAGGGTCTGGCTACGCTATGTATAGGTGGAGGAATGGGCGTAGCAATGTGTATAGAAAGAAAATGAAACTTAATAAAAACTTTTTTAAACCAAGAAAAAATTTAAAGAACAGAGTTATAAAAAAAATGCCCTTTACTGTTAGGGGTTATCAGTACTACTATGGTGCTATAATTGTAATAGTCCTATTAATTGGTTTTAGCCAAGTATTTTCTTAACAAAATTTTTTGTATTAACACCTGAGAGTTTATATCTGCTCTCTTTTTTTTAAAAAAAAGTCTTAAAAGTTGCATATAGTATATTGCAAGCTTGAAGTGTCAAAAAAGCGGATAAAATGTGTCAAAAATTGTGTATAATGTTTATATGGCAAAGAGCATTTCTGTTCCAGATATTGGTGATTTTAAAGACGTAGAAATCATTGAAGTTCTTGTTAAGCCTGGAGACAAAATAAAAAAAAATGATCCTATTGTCACATTAGAAAGTGATAAATCCAGCGTTGAAGTACCTTCCCCTTTTGAAGGTAAAATTTCTGAACTAAAAGTTAAAATTGGAGACAGGGTATCTGAGGGCAGTATTTTAGCTACTCTAGAAGGGTCTGAGGTTAGAGAGGAAAAAGAAACAATTGTAAAAAAAGAAATTAAAAATGAAGAAATTGAAAAAAACGAAATTAAATCTCAGGAAATTGAAAAAAAAGAAAAAACAAATGGTCAAATCATAAAAAGAGAGAAACTCTATGCGCAAGCAATCTCAAAAGATGATATTGACCCAGTAGAAACCCAAGAGTGGCTTGATTCATTAAAGGGAGTTATAGAAAATGATGGTCCTTCTAGAGCCGGATATCTTATTAAAAAAATAATAGACGAAGCTTATTCTGAGGGATTAACTTTACCAGATACAAGAACAACCCCATATATAAATACCATCCCGGCATCAGCAGATGTTAGATCTCCGGGAGATCAAAATATAGAAAGAAAAATACGAGCCTATATAAGATGGAACGCTGCAGCAATGGTGGTAAGAGCAAATAAAAAAAATCCCGAACTAGGTGGACATATTGGAACTTTTGCTTCTGCAGCAACTTTGTATGACGTTGGAATGAATCATTTTTGGAGAGCAAAAAATAATAAGTTTGGTGGGGATTTAATTTATTTTCAAGGTCACAGTGCGCCTGGAATGTATGCTAGAGCTTTTTTAGAAGGAAGAATTAGTGAAAAACAATTAGATAGGTTTAGACAAGAAGTTGAGCCCGGAGGGCTTTCATCATATCCACATCCTTGGCTGATGCCTAAGTTTTGGCAATTCCCAACTGTTTCTATGGGTCTAGGACCAATGATGGCAATCTATCAAGCCAGGTTCACAAAGTACCTTATCAATAGAGGTCTTTTAAAAGATGAAGATAGAAAAATTTGGTGTCATTTAGGTGATGGTGAAATGGATGAACCTGAGAGTTTAGGCGCTATAGGTTTAGCTGCTAGAGAAAAACTAGATAATTTAATATTCGTAGTAAATTGTAACCTACAAAGACTTGATGGACCTGTCAGAGGTAATGGAAAAATAATTCAAGAGCTTGAAGGAAGATTTAGAGGTGCGGGATGGAATGTTATTAAAGTTATTTGGGGTTCTTATTGGGATCAATTATTAGCGAAAGATAAAACTGGATTATTAGTAAAAAGAATGACTGAGTGTGTAGATGGAGAATATCAAGCCTTTAAAGCCAAAGGCGGAAAGTATGTAAGAGATAATTTTTTTGGCAAATATTCAGAATTAAAGGAATTAGTATCAAATATGACTGATGCTGATATATGGAGACTAAATCGAGGAGGTCATGACCCGCATAAAGTTTATTCTGCTTATCATGCTGCAGTTAAAAACAAAGGTAAACCCACAGTAATAATAGCTAAAACAATTAAAGGTTACGGGATGGGTAGTTCAGGCGAAAGCATGAATACTACACATCAACAAAAAAAATTAGATGAAAAAGATTTGCTTTACTACAGAGATCGTTTCAATGTTCCTTTAACCGATAAACAGGTAAAAAATGTAGAGTATTATAAGCCAGCAGATAGCTCTAAAGAAATAAAATATCTTAAAAACTGTAGAGTGAAACTTGGAGGCAATGTTCCTGAAAGGACAACGTTTGCAAAACCAATTAAAACACCTCCTTTGGACATTTTTGAAAGTTTTATGAAATCAACCGGTGAAAAAGAAATGTCTACCACTATGGTTTTGGTAAGGATGTTGGCCAATCTACTTAGAGATAAAAATGTAGCCCCGAGATTGGTTCCTATTATACCGGATGAAGCAAGAACTTTCGGTATGGAAGGATTTTTTCAAAAAATAGGAATTTATGCTCATGAAGGCCAAAAATATGAGCCTGTAGATTCTGAACAATTAAGTTCTTACAGAGAAGATAAAAGCGGTCAGGTTTTACAGGAAGGCATTACTGAAGCTGGTGCGATGTCGTCTTGGATAGCGGGAGGAACAGCTTACACAAATCATGATATAGAGATGATTCCTATCTATCTCTTTTATTCAATGTTTGGTTTTCAAAGAATTGGTGATTTAGCTTGGGCAGCTGCAGACTCTCAAACAAGAGGTTTTTTAATTGGTGCTACCTCTGGAAAAACAACGCTTGCTGGAGAGGGTTTACAACACCAAGATGGTCACAGTCATTTGTTAGCTTCTGCAATACCTAATTGCGTAAGTTACGATCCAACTTTTGCATACGAAATGGCAGTAATTTTTAGAGATGGTTTAAAACGAATGCATGAAAAGAAAGAAAATATCTATTACTACATCACTGCAATGAATGAAAATTATTCCCATCCAGAAAAACCTGCTGGATCAGATCAGGGTATCCTTAAAGGAATGTATTTATTCAAGGAATTTAAAGGTAAAGGAAAAGCAAAAGTACAAATGCTTGGGTCAGGAACTATACTAAGAGAAATTATTAAAGCTGCTGAAATTTTATCAAAAGATTACGGTATAGACTGTAAAATTTGGAGCGTTACAAGTTTTAACGAACTTAAAAAAGATGGTATGGAGGTAGAGAGAAAAAATCTTTTAAACCCATCTGAAAAACCAAAAAAAAGCTACGTTGAAAGCTGTTTACATGGGGAAGAAGGTACAGTAATCGCTGCATCTGATTATATAAGATCTTACTCTGACCAAATCAGACCGTTTGTTAAAAAATCTTTTTATTCTCTAGGCACAGATGGGTTTGGAAGAAGCGACACAAGAGAAAAGTTAAGAAAGTTTTTCGAAGTTGATAAAAAGCACATAGTTGTATACACCTTGAGTGCTCTTGCAAATGAACAGCTGCTAGAGTCAAAACAGGCCGAGAAAGCAATTAAAAAATATAATATCGATCAAAAGAAAATTTTTCCTGCAAAACTTTAATAAAATATGTCAAAAAAAATAACAAAAAAAGGTTCTGCTAGCCCCAAAGTTAGAAAATTTGCTAGGGAGCTCGGGGCTAATATTGTTGAAATTCCCGGTTCACAAAGAGCAGGAAGAGTAACGGAAGAGGATGTAAAAAAATTCGTTAAATCCCAAGTTTCAGTTAATCAAGGAAAAATAGAAAAAAAAATTTATAAAGATGAATATCCTCACGAAGCATTTGGTGGAGTAGAAATGCAAGATTTACCAAGAGTAAAAAAATTATCTGGACCACAACTTGTTAGATCTTGGACTGAAATACCCCATGTTACTCAGCATGACGAGATTGATGTTACTGAGATGGAACAATTTAGAACATCCTTAATTGATAATTATACGGGTGAAAAAATCAGAATAAGTCCTTTGGCCTTTATAACTAGGGCGGTAGTAAATGCTCTTAAAAAATATCCAAATTTTAATTCATCTATTGATAGCCAAAATAATAAATTAATTTTTAAAAAGTATTTTCATATTGGTTTTGCGGTAGACACACCTCATGGTTTAATGGTACCCAAGATAAGAAATGTTGATCAAATGGGCTTAAAAGAAATTTTTGAGGAATTAAAAAGAGTTAGCAAAGCATGTAAAGAACTAAAGATAGATAAAAAAGAATTTTTTGGTGGTTCTATCACAATTTCAAGCTTAGGAGGTATTGGTGGAAACTTTTTTACACCCATAATTAACCCTCCTGAAGTTGCTATACTTGGAGTTGGAAAAACATTTGAAAAAATTAAAAAAATTAATGGTCAATTCATTACAAGAAAAATCCTCCCAGTATCTCTATCTTATGATCACAGAGTAATAGATGGTGCTGAAGGTGCTAGATTTTGTGTCCACTTATCCCAAAGTCTGGGTAAAGACTTTGCATTTAAACTGGCTGTTTAAATGAATAAAAAAATATTCTCATTAATCTGTGCAATTTCATGCTCTGTTATTTGGGGAACCTCTTTTGTGGCTCAAGATATGGGTATGGATTATATCGGACCATACACATTCGCAGCAAGTAGATTACTCTTAGGTTTTTTAGCTCTTCTTCCTTTTTTTTTTATTTTCGAATATAAAAAAGTTAAAGAAAGTAAATTAAGTTTAAAAGTTGCAGCAAGCTATTGGTTCTTAATAGGATTTTCTTTAGCAGCGGGGAATGCCCTTCAGCAAATTTCGCTTTTGTATACTGATGTTGCAAATTCTGCAATTTTCACAATACTCTATGTAGTTATTGTGCCGATATTATCTTATTTTTTGTTTTCAAAAAAAATACACCGCTCAGTTTGGCCGTCTGTTATTCTGTGTTTAGTTGGTGGTCTATTTTTAAGTGAACTAAACAATATAAGAGTTCGTTTTGGTGACTCGCTAGTTGTTGCTGGTGCCTTTTTTTGGGCATTGCATATAATCTATATAGCAAAGTTTATTAAAATATTTAATTACCCAATCACTATAGCTACCTTTCAATGCTTAACAGCCTCGATAATGTCATTTATTCCGGCATTTTCTTATGAGTATATTTCTCTTCAAGTTCTTTTAATGGAAAGCAAAGAGCTACTTTATGCTGGTGTATTATCAAGTGGAATAGCTTTTCTGCTCCAGGTATATGGACAACAAAATTTATCTCCTGCACCTGTAGCAATTATTTTTTCTTTGGAAGGCGTCTTTGGTACAATGGCTGCATGGATGATCTTAGGTCAGTACCTAAACGAATTTAAAATTTTGGGAATAGTTATAATTTTATCAGCTGTTATTTTCTCACAACTAGCACCAATGTATGATAAAAGGAAATATGGACGAAACTAATTCAGGTTATTCGAAGCATGTTGGTGGATTAAAAGGAAAAAAGATTGATGACTCTAACTATGAGTATCAGACCACAGTCAAAGATATGCATCTAAACACGGCTGGAATGGCTCATGGTGGTTTTCTTACTTTTATTGCCGATACAGGAATGGGAAATGCAGCTCACAGAGTATCTGATGGAAAGCAATGCGTAACAATTTCTCTAGAAATGAAATTTATTTCAGCAGGTAAGCCGGGAGATAATTTGATTGCTAAAGTAAAAGTTCAAAAAAAAACAAGAACTTTAGTTTTTTTAACTTGTGAAATAATTAATTCTCAAGGTGTAGTGGCTGTAACTTCAGGAGTGTGGAAAATTCTAAAACCCTAAACTGGCTTTCTTCTATAATTCAAATATCCAAAAACAAATAAAACTAAGAACGCAAATGGATAAACTATTGCCTTATTAGGTCTATTTAAATTCTCAACTTTAAATTCTGTTATCTGATCATCAAGTGATAATCCTATTTTTTTAGCAAGACCATTCCATTTTAGATTATCAATAACAAACTTTCCATCTTTTGAGATCACAGAAATTCCCAATTTTTCTAAATCATAATTTTCTTCAAAAGAATTCTTTGGAATAACAAAAAGTTTGTACCTTTCCCCATACTCAGTAACCCTGGTAACCTTAACACGAACTTCTTTCTCTGGTTTTAAAATTAATTCTTGGCTTTGATTCAAATCTTTAAAATTATATTCAGGTGTAAATTTATTTAATATGAAACCTGGCCTCAGTAAAGCAGCTGCAATAACTAGAAAAATTATAATTTCATAAATTCTAAGCTTGTTAAAAAACCATCCCTGTGTTGCTGAAGTGAAAACGAGTATTCCCGCTAAGGATGTAAAGATAACGATTAAACCGTGCCAAATATTATCTACACCAATCAAAAGCAGTTCATGATTAAACAAAAATACAATAGGAAGAATTCCTGTTCGTAAACTGTACCAAAAAGATTGAACTCCCGTTCTTAAAGGGTCTCCCCCCGATATTGCTGCAGCCGCATAGGAAGCTAAACCGACTGGTGGCGTTATATCGGCCATTAATCCATAGTAAAATACAAATAAGTGAACTGCTATTAGTGGAAATATGTAGCCTGATGCATTTCCTACATCAACCAATACTGCTGCCATTAAAGATGCAACAACAACATAGTTAGCTGTGGTAGGAAGACCCATCCCTAAAAGCAAACACAATACAATTGTTAAAAGAATTAAAATAACAACATTATCTTTTGCTAAAGACTCAACTACAATAATTAAGTTTGTACTTAACCCTGTAGAACCAACTGCGCCAACTATTACACCGGCTGTAGCAATAGCAACTCCGACTCCGACCATATTATAAGCACCTTTTTGAAAACCTGTTATTGATTCATTGAACCATTTCTTCAAAGGATTAATAAAATCTTTATCTTTTGAACCATCAATAAGTTTTTTTATTAGATTGACTGCTAGTAAAGTAACTATTGTATAAAATATTGAGAAAGAGGCTGTAAGTCTTAAATAAACTAACAAATAAATTAAAACAAAAATTGGAATCAAAAAATGAAGACCTGAAATAAAAGTTTTACGTAAGTTTGGTATATCCTTTTCTTCCATACCTTTAAGATTTAGTTTTAGAGCCTCAAGGTGAGAAATATAAAACAAAGCTATGTAAGATATAATCGCAGGCAAAAATGCATGTTTAACTACTTCAAAATAAGTAATTCCAATAAAGCTAGCGATAATAAAGGCTGCTGCTCCCATAACGGGTGGCATTATTTGTCCATTAACTGATGCTGAAACTTCGATGGCCCCTGCTTTCTCTTTGGAGAAACCAGTTTTTTTCATTATCGGAATAGTAAATGTTCCGGTTGTAACAGTATTTGCAATGGATGAGCCTGAAATTAAACCTGTCATTCCTGATCCAAGTATTGCTGCTTTGGCAGGACCACCTCTCATTTTTCCAACCATAGCAAAGGCTAAATCTAAAAAATACTTGCCGCCTCCAGCGGTATCTAATAGAGCTCCAAATAATACAAAAAGAAATATAAAATCTAAAGAAACACTAATTGGTATTCCAAATATAGCTTCCTGATCAAACCAATGATAACCAACGAGCCTTTTTACTGAGAGTCCACCATGAGAAATTATATCAGGAAAATATTGTCCAAAAAAAGAAAATAATAAAAATGCTGTTGCCACTAACACAAGTGGCAAACCAATTACTCTTCTGGTGGACTCTAATAATACTAAAATTCCGAAAGATCCAATTATCAATTCAATTGGTACAACAAATTCTTTGCCTAAAAAATTTAAATCTAGATTTAATAATATTCCGCCTCTATCAACTATCTGGTCATAAAAAAAATAAATATAAATGCAGGCAGAAAATGCCAAGCATGCAAGAGCGACATCACTAATACCTATCTTGCCTTTTTTTTTATTAAGCGGAAATATTAAAAATGCTAATAGGAGTGCAAAGCCTAGGTGAATAGCTCTTGCTGGTAATCCCTTAAAAAGACCAACGCCAAACATGAACGGAAATGGAGAGGCATACCAAAGTTGGAACAATGACCATATAATTGCTATAGCTGCTACGATCTTTAAGTGTAATCCAGAAAGATTACGGGTTGGTGACAAATCTTCTTGAATCTTTGCGTCTATAAAACTTTCTTTTCTGTTCGTCATAAATTCTTAGGATACTCCATTATAAAAAAAAGGCCCAATAAAATATTGGGCCTTTTAATTTTAAAATGTAAGAATTATTACATTAATCCAGCTTCTTTATAATATTTCAAAGCACCTGGATGTAATGGAGCTGAAAGTCCATCTTTGATCATGTTTTTCTTTTCTAGAAAAGCAAAAGCCGGATGTTGTTTTTTGAAATCATCAAAATTTTCCATAACAGCTTTTGTTACAAGATAAACAAGTTCTTCAGATACATTAGCACCAGTTACAAATGTAGCTTTAACACCAAAAGTAGTTACATCTTTTTTCTGACCTGTGTAAGTACCTTTAGGTATCACTGCTTTTGCATAGTAATCAGCGCCATCGATTAAACCTTGAACAGGTCCACCTGTAAGATTTATAGGCATAGCTTTTGCTGCGCAAGTAGCTGCTTCTTCCATAGCTCCGTTAGGAAATCCTACAGAGTATCCAAAAGCATCTATTTTTCCATCGCATAAAGCTTTTACTTGCTGTGAAGATGTTAATTCAGTAGTTCCTTTGAACATACTCATATCAGCACCCATAGCTTTCATTAGCTCTTCCATTGTTCCTCTTTGACCAGAACCTGGATTTCCAATGTTAACTACTTTGCCTTTTAGACCATCAAAGTTTTTAACTTTAGCTTTTTTTCTTGCCCAAATTTGAAAAGGTTCGTTGTGAACTGAAAAAACAGCTCTTAAATCGCCAAACTTTTTCCCTTCCCATTTGCTAGATCCATTAACTGCATGAAACTGCCAGTCAGATTGAGCAACGCCGAATTGGAATTCTCCAGCTTTGATTTGACCAATATTATAGTTGGATCCACCAGTTGAAGGAGCGGTACATCTGTATGCTTTGTTTGTACCTTTTTTTCTTCCGTGTTCAGCACTTATTGCTTGTTTGTGTAACATTTTACAAACAGAGTTACCTACTTGGAAATAAACTCCAGTCGGTCCACCTGTTCCTATCGTAAAGAACTCAGCAGCTTTTGCTACAGACATCATCGGTAATGATAATGCAAATAACATTGCAATAGCTGAGATTGTAGAGATTATTCTCTTCATATTTCCTCCCTTGTATTAATTGTACAATTAATGATGAAAATGTATCAATTCATCATAGGTATTGTAAAACTAAATAACTTGATTTGGACGTTTATTTTATTGCTGAATCTAGAGACTTTTAGACCACTCAACCAATTTATTGGTTCCCTCTACAATATTTGGAGCATACTTTTCGATGAAGTCATCATCTAGTTTTTTACTACCATCAATATTCTTTAAGAGTAAATCTCCATCAAAGTCAGTATAACTCAATCTAGCTAACATTCTATTTTCTTTAAATCCAAAATCTGAGCCAGGTAATAATGCAACTCCTGTTTTGTTTAAGATATCGTCACACATTTGTTGTGAAGTTTGAAATTTAGAATTTAAAAACTCTGGCATTATGTAAAAGCCACCTTGGGGAGGTGTTATTAAAACTTTATTTGATTTTAACTTATTATAAACATAATTCCCTATTGAAAATAATATGTATCTAGTTTTATTGAGATAATCTGAATGATCTTCAGAAAATGCTTCTACAGCTGCATATTGTATAGGTGCACTAACTGCAGAAAGCGACTCGCTTGAAAGTATCTTAATCATCTCAAGAATATTTCTTAATTTACTAGGAACTGCAAAAAAACCTAGTCTCCATCCTCCCGCTCCTAGCCATTTGCTTAAACCGCTGCTTATAATAGTTCCTTCAGGATAATATTCTGATATCGAATTATACTTTTCGTCAAACTGAAGTTGGGTATATATTTCATCTGACAAAACTATAATTTTATATTTTTTTGCAACCTCGGCAATTTGTTTTAAATTTTTACAAACTGCACCAGTAGGATTATTGGGTGAGTTTAAGAATAAAATAATGTTTTTATTTTTAATACTTTTTATTTTTGCTTCTATCTGTTCAGGTTTTGGAAACCAATTATCTTCTCTAAAAGTTTCAAGCCAATGTACTTTATTTTTAGCTATAATGGCCTGTGGTTCATAGGACACCCAGCTTCCGGTAGGGAAAATAAACTCTCCTTCAAAACCTAGCTGAAGTAAAAACATCAATTGCTTTGTTCCCGGGCCTATAATGATGTCTTCCTGTCTATAGTTGGCGTGCAAATTAACTGGTCTATTACTGTTTGAATTTTGATTTATATATTTTGCAATTGCTTCTCTTAAATCTTTCAATCCTACGCTAGGCAAGTATTCTTTTTTATGCGCATTATTTTTTAAAGCCGAAACAATCTTTTCTGGAATTGAAAAAGGAGAGCCTCCAAAACCATAATTAAAAACTTTTTTACCATTTGCCCTTAACTCTTTACATTTTTCATTTATAGCTAAAGTCGCAGAAGGTTTTAATGATTTGATGTGCTTCTTTGTATAATTTTGCATTCTAATTTATTTAAATTTCAAACAGAGTATAGCCTACTACAAAAATAATTTATTAAAATAGAACGTTTGACAAAGTGATTCGGTCATGATTTAATCATCTTTTGTTCTCTATTCTAATCTACATGTAGTGTTTAAAAAAAATGATAGCACAACCTAATGAACAACGTAGAAAATAAAATCATCGCAATATTAGGTCCAACAAATACTGGAAAAACTTATATGGCCATCGAAAAAATGTTGGAATTTAACTCTGGTATATTTGGTCTGCCTTTAAGACTTCTGGCTAGAGAAGTTTATGACAAATGTGTCAAAAAAATTGGCTCAGAAAAAGTTGCCTTAATCACTGGTGAAGAAAAAATAATACCTAATTCAGCTCAATTCTTTATATGTACTGTTGAATCTATGCCAAAAAATAAGGTTGTAGATTTTGTTGCTGTAGATGAAATTCAAATGTGTGGTGACAGAGAAAGGGGCCATATTTTCACGGACAGACTACTAAATTTTAGAGGTGAGGTTCTTACTATGTTTTTAGGCTCTCAAATTATGCAAAATATCATCTCTGGTCTTGTTGAAAATGTAGAATTCATAAAACAAGAACGTTTTTCAAAATTATCTTTTAATGGTTCTAAAAAAATTTCTAGACTAAATAGAAAAAGTGCGCTTATCGCATTCTCAATAGAAGAAGTTTATGCCTTGGCAGAGTTAGTGCGAAGACAAAAGGGAGGTTCGGCTGTAATAATGGGTTCATTAAGTCCAAAAACTAGAAATTCCCAGGTAGAGTTGTATCAATCAGGCGATGTTGATTATCTTGTTGCAACAGACGCAATAGGAATGGGAATAAATATGGACATAGAACAAATAAGTTTTTCAAATCTGAGAAAGTTTGATGGAAAAAAAATAAGAAGGTTAAGAATTACTGAAATTTCACAAATAGCAGGAAGGGCTGGCAGATATAAAAATGATGGCTACTTTGGGTTAACTGGAGACTGTGAAAACTTGGAACCTGACGAAATAGATAGAATAGAAAAACATAAGTTGGATGATATGAGGTTTCTATATTGGAGAAATTCTAATTTAGACTTTAAAGACCCTGAAAGTTTAATAAGATCCCTTGAAAGAAAATCTGGTAATAAAAACTTATTAAGAATTGCTGAGTCGGTTGATGAAAATATATTAAGACATCTAACTAGGGATAAAAAAATTAAATTTGCATCAGAAAATCTAGAACTATTATGGGAATGTTGCCAAGTTCCTGATTTTCAAAAAAAAGCTTTCACCCACATAGATGTGGTAACAAAAGTTTTTAATTTTCTTACTACTAAAAAAAAACGTATTCCAAATGATTATATGAAAAATCAATTAAAAGGTTTGGATAAATATCATGGAAATATTGATATGATCTCAAATAAAATTTCGGATGTAAGAACTTGGTCGTACGTAGCGAATAAAAAAAATTGGGTTGAAAATTCTGATTACTGGATAGAAGCAAGTAAAAATATCGAAGATTTTTTATCTGAAAGATTGCACCAAGAACTAACTAAAAGTTTTATAGATAAAAGAATAAGTGTTCTGTCAAGGGGACTTAAGCAGGATATAAAACTTGATACCAATATTAGTGAAAATGATGATGTAATAATTAACAAACAACTGATTGGGAAATTGAAAGGACTTAGGTTGAATTTAGAGTTTACTACAGGAACACTAGATACAGATATAAAGTCACTAAAAAAGGCCGCGAGACAGGGAATAGCCGATGAGTTAATAAAAAGGGCACAAGATATAATTGATAAAAAAGAGCTTGAACTTAAAGATGACTATAAAATTTATTGGAAAGATAGTCCGATAGCAAAAATTAAAAAAGGAAGAAATTATTTATCGCCTGAAATAGAAGTTATTGCTGACGAAGCTTTGGAAATTGGAATGAAAGAAGTTTTATTGTCTTCTTTAAATAATTGGATAAGAGACCTAATATCCGAACAGCTAAGTGATTTGATTAATTTAATTAAACTGGAAAATAAAAATCAATATCTAAGAGCTCTAGCCTACCAACTATATGAGGGAAATGGAGTTCTAAAAAGAAATGAAGTTAAAGACATTATCAATGCAATTTCAAAGGAAGAAAGAAAACAATTTAGAAAATTAGGTATTAAAATTGGTCGATACCATATATTTTTAATAAAAATGTTAAAACCTAAAGCAGTTAATTTAAGAATTACATTATGGAAGTTTTTTAATGGTATTTTAAAAACTGATGAAATTCCAAAATCTGGTTTAAATTTTCTAGTTGATAATGAAAAAAAATTTAATTCTAAATTTCTTCTTTTATGTGGTTTTGAAAAGTTTAAAAATTTCTATGTAAGAGTTGATATATTGGAAAAGCTTTTCTTAAAAATTATAGAAAATACTAAAGAGGGAAAGTTTCAAATAACGTCTGAAATGATGAACCTTTTGGGGTCTTCTAAAGAAAATTTCTACCAGCTATTAGAGCTTATGAATTATAAAAGAGAAAATAATAAAAAAGATATATTTTTCTATATTGGTGATAGAAAAGAAAGAAAAAAGAGTAAATTTTTTAACAAAAAAGATAGTCCCTTTAAAAAATTAACAGCTCTAAATATTAAATGATTTTAAATTTACTTAAAAAAGACAATAAAAATAAAACTGATAATGAAAATGTTAGTTTGGTAAGACTGGTTGCCCTATTGATACATGCTGCAAAAATTGATGAAAACTATTCTGAAAGAGAAAAAAAAATAATTATGGAATTTGTGGTAATGTCATCAGAAAATGATAAAAACCAAAAAGAAGTTGTGGATTTGTTAAAAAAAGCAGAAGATTATGAAAATAATTCAAATCAGATTTTAGAATATACTAGAGAGGTAAAAAAAATGAGCTTAAATACAAAAAAATTGGTTTTAGAATTTTTGTGGAAAATTATTTTATCAGATGATAAATCGGATGTTTATGAAAGCAATTTAATGAGACGAATTTGTGGATTGCTATATGTGCCAGATAAATTAAGTGGAGAAATAAAATTAAATATATTAAAAGGAAAAAGTCATGACGTATATCGTAAAGGATGAATGTATTAAATGTAAGTTGATGGACTGTGTTGAGGTGTGTCCTGTTGACTGTTTTTATGAAGGTGAAAATATGCTTGTAATTCATCCGGATGAATGTATTGATTGCGGAGTTTGTGAACCTGAATGTCCAATAGACGCTATCGTTTCTGATTCAAACTACCAAGAAAGCGACAAAGAAAAATGGCTAAAAGT
>CACIPQ010000002.1 GCA_902588585.1 uncultured Pelagibacteraceae bacterium
GTTACAATTGCTCCTATGGCTGAAGATATTATGCGTGACGGTTATGGAATAGTGGAAACTTGTAAAGAATTAGAACAAAGAGGGGCGGATGTTGTGGGCATGAATTGTTTTAGAGGGCCTGCAACAATGTTGCCATACATTGAGGAAATTAGAAAACAGGTTAAATGTCATGTAGGGGCTCTTCCAATACCTGTAAGAACAAATAAAAAGCATTCTACTTGGTTTAATTTGCCAGATAGAAAAGATTGTGCGTGTCCTGCGCCACATGGGAGAACTTTTCCAACGGCCTTGGAACCTTTGTTGTGTAATCGTTATGAAATTGGACAGTTTGCTAAAGATGTATATAAAATGGGAATTAATTATCTTGGTGTATGTTGTTTAGGAAATCCAATGTTGGTGAGAGAAGTTGCACACGCAGTAGGTTTAACAGTGCCAGCAAGCAAATATAGAGAAAAGATGGAAAATCATTTTATGTATGGTAAAGGTATACCAAAACACATGAAAAATTATGGAAAAAAAGCATAAGGGGGAACAATGGCAGGCAAAATAAAACATCCTGAAACAATAGGTTTACACGGCGGAGAGTATAGAAGTGATCCAACAACAACGGCTGTAGCTGTTCCGATTTATCAAACTACTTCTTACCAATTTAAAGATGCAGAGACTGCTGCAAATTTATTTGGACTAAAAGAATTCGGTAATATTTATACAAGAATTATGAATCCTACTTGCGACGTTCTTGAAAAAAGAGTTGCCGCTTTAGAAGGTGGACTTGCTGCAGTTGCAGTTGGTTCTGGTCAAGCTGCGTCGGCATTTTGTGTACAGAATGTATGTCGAGCTGGCGATAACATTGTTTCATCAACTGATCTTTACGGTGGAACAGTAAATTTATTTAAAAATACTTTAAGTATGCAAGGTATTGAAGTGAGATTTGCCGATCCTAAGGATCCAAAAAATTTCGAAAAATTAACTGACGAAAAAACTAGAGCATACTATGGTGAGTCTTGTCCTAATCCTTATTTACGAATCTTTCCAATTAAAGAAGTTGCGGACATTGGAAGAAAACATGGTGTTCCATTAATTATTGACAACACTGCTGCTCCAGTAATTTGTAAACCAATAGAACATGGCGCTGCTGTCGTAATGCATTCACTAACAAAATATATTGGTGGTCATGGTACATCAATTGGAGGAATTATTGTTGATGGTGGAAATTTTGATTGGGTTCAAAATCCAAAAAAACATCCTAATTTTAATGAACCAGATCCAAGTTACAATGGTGCAATTTGGGGAAGAGATGTTCCTAAACTAACCGGAGCCAATGTTGCTTTTGCAATAAGAGCTCGAGTAATTTTATTAAGAGATCTAGGCGCTCCACTATCTCCGTTTAATGCTTTTCAAATTATTCAAGGTTTGGAAACGGTTGCTCTTAGAATGAAACAGCACTGTGCAAACGCAGAAAAGGTTGTAAAATTTTTAGAGACACAGAAAAAAGTTAAAAATGTAATCTACCCAACAAACCATCAAGGTGAGATCAGAGAAAGAGCAAAAAGATATATGAAAGGTGGTTACGGCTCTTTAGTTGGAATGGATTTAGGCTCAAGAGAAGCTGGCGCCAAATTTATCAATAGTTTAAAAATGCTTTACCACGTTGCAAATATTGGTGATGCAAGAAGTTTAGCAATACATCCTGCCACAACAACACATAGTCAGTTGGACGATAAACAATTGGCAGAAGCTGGTGTAACACCTGGTTACGTAAGGCTTTCAATTGGGATAGAACACCCTGATGATATTATAGCTGATATTCAGCAAGCTTTAGCTGCATAAATTGATTTTATTTTGATACGTCAAGTAGTCTACTTGACGTATCGGTAGTTTGAATTAAAAACATTTAATGCCCAAAATTTTTAAACTATCCTTTATTATTTTTTTAGTACTTTTTAGCCATGCTAAATCGGAAACAATAAAGCCCAGCATTAATATTAAACCTGATCAAGTAATTAAAATACAATTACAAGGCTTAATGAAAAATGACTCTCCTTATCAAGACAATGGTATAGAACAAACATGGGAATTTGCGCATCCAAACAATCAAAGATTTACAGGTCCACTTAGTAAATTTAAGGAAATGATTAAAGGAGACTCATACAACATGCTGTTAAACCACATTGGTCATGAAATTATAGAAATTTACAGCGACGAAAATAGAGCAGGATATGAGGTAACTGTTTTAAGTGCAGATAAAAGATACTTTAAATTCAGATGGCAAGTAGAAAAATTTTTAGATATTGGCCCTTTAAAAAATTGTTGGCTTACTACGGTGGTTTCCCAACCAATTCCTTTAGGGTCATCAACTTAAATTTAGTAGATGAAATCAATTTTTTTTGTTAATTTTTGTCTGTGAAAAAAAAATATTCCTTTTTTAGCATTTTAAAAAATTCTCTTTCTCATAATGAGAATTGGAAAAAGATGTGGCGTAGTCCTGAGCCAAGGAAATTCTATGACATTATAATTGTTGGAGGTGGAGGTCATGGACTTGGTACAGCTTACTATCTTGCTAAAGAACATGGTTTAAAAAATATAGCAGTTATAGAAAAAGGTTGGCTTGGAGGTGGAAACACTGGTCGTAACACAACGATTATAAGATCGAACTATCTTTGGGATGAAAGTGCTCATCTTTACGAACATTCTTTAAAACTTTGGGAAAATTTATCTTCAGAATTAAATTATAACGTTATGTTTAGTCAGAGAGGTGTTTTAAACCTCGCTCATAATGAACATGATATTAAAGAAATTAAAAGAAGAGTAAGTGCAAACAAATTAAATGGTATTGACTCTTACTGGGCAGATCCAAAACAAATAAAAAAACTTGTACCAATCATGAATACTGAAAATTGTAGATACCCAGTACTTGGAGCATCTTATCAACCTAGAGCAGGAACAGCACGTCATGATGCTGTAGCATGGGGTTATGCGATGCGAGCAGACGAAATGGGCGTTGATATTATTCAAAACTGTGAGGTTAAAAAAATTAGAACTAAAAATGGTAAAGTTCATGGAGTTGAAACTTCAAAAGGAATTATAAGAGCTAAAAGAGTTGGTGTTGTTGCTTCGGGCCACACAACTGTTTTGGCTGAAACAGCCGGAATAAAATTGCCTCTACAAAGTAAACCTCTTCAAGCTTTAGTGTCAGAACCAATCAAGCCTGTAATTGATACTGTAGTAATGTCTAATGCAGTTCATGCTTATGTAAGTCAATCTGATAAAGGCGAACTTGTAATAGGTGCAGGAACAGATGGTTACAATTCTTTTACTCAAAGAGGTGGTTACAACACTATTGAAGATACTTTAAGAGCGATAATAGAACTCTATCCAATCTTTGGAAAAATGAAAATGCTTCGTCAGTGGGGAGGTATTGTAGATATTTGTCCTGATGCAAGCCCAATCATAAGTAAATGTGAAATTGAAGGTTTATATTTTAATTGTGGATGGGGAACAGGAGGATTTAAAGCAACCCCAGGAAGCGCGAACTTATTTGCCCACACTATTGCAAAAGATAAACCTCATTCTATTAATGCGCCTTTTAGTTTGGAACGTTTTGTTAGTGGTAGATTAGTGGATGAACACGGAGCAGCAGCTGTAGCTCATTAAAATGTTTATAATAAATTGTCCTTATTGTGGAGAAAGAGACCAATCTGAATTTTCTAATGGCGGGGAAGCTCACGTAGCACGACCAAAAGATCCTGAACAAATTAATGATAGAGAGTGGTCAGAATATGTTTTTGTAAGAGCTAACCCTAAGGGAATTTACTATGAACGTTGGGTTCACACACACGGATGCAAAAAATGGTTTAACGCTGTCAGAAATACCTCGACTGATAAAATATTAAAAGTTTACAAGTTAGGAGAGGCTCCTCCTTCAATTAAAGAATTTAAAAATACACTAAAATCACCATCAGGTGAGCCAGAAGTGGGGTCAGGAAATTTCACGGTGAAAAAAACATGAGTGATAATAAAATTTATTTTAAATTCGATGGGAAGAGGTATGGAGGTAATGAAGGAGACACCATCGCGTCTGCCTTACTAAGAAATAATATAAAGTTTGTGGGTAGAAGTTTTAAATATCATAGACCAAGAGGAATATATACTTGTGGTATTGAAGAACCAAATGCTCTTGTTCAAATCATAAATGAACACAACGAACCCAATGTAAGAGCTACTGTAAAAAAAATTTATGAGGGAATGGTTGTTAAAAGCCAAAATCGATGGCCTTCATTAAAAAGAGATTTCGGTTCGATCAATAATCTTTTATCACCAATATTTTCAGCAGGTTTTTACTATAAGACATTCATGGGGCCAAAGGGATTTTGGAAAAAAGTTTACGAGCCTTTGATTAGAAGAACGGCTGGTCTTGGGAAACCTCCAAAAGAATTTAGATCTAAAAGCATACATATCCATCACAATGTTGATGTTTTGATCGTAGGCGGAGGTTTAAGTGGTCTCTTAGCTGCTAAAAAATTAGCTGGAACTGATCATGATGTTTTATTAATAGATCGAGATGATTGTTTAGGGGGTATTTTAAAAAATACAAAAAAAATCAAGTCAATAGATAATCAAAGAACAAATACTTGGGTAGAAAAAACAGAATGGCTTATTAAAAATTCAAAAAATATTAAAATATTAAAAAATACAACAGTAACTACTTATAATTTTGATAATCATTTGGTTGCGTTTGAGGATAAATCGGTAGGAAAACCTCCTGACAATATCAAACCAGAACTTGTTCTACATAAAATTAGGACAAAGCATACTATTTTAGCCAACGGACATATTGAAAGATTTATTTCATTTAGAAACAATGATTTGCCAGGAGTAATGCTTGCTGCTTCATTTGAAAAATATATTCACAAATACGGTGTTGTTCCAGACCAAAACCCTATCATTTTTACGAACAACTCTTCTACTTTTAGTCTTCTAAAATCACTAGTTGATCTTGGTCATAAACCAAGAGCCTATGTTGATGTTAGAGATCAAAAGAAAATAGAGAAAGAAACTTTAGAGCTTTTAACAAAGTATAATATTCCTTTGTATGCTAAATCAGAAATTGAAGGGTGTGACGGAAAAAATGGAGTTCAAAAAGTATCTATAAGAATTAAAAAAAACGAAATTATTAAAATTAAAACTTCAATGCTTTGTGTCTCTGGGGGCTTTAACCCCGATATTCATTTATTTACCCAATCAAAAGGTTTAATTAAATGGGATGACTCTCTTTTAACATTTAAGCCTGATAAATCTTATCAAAACACAATAACTTTGGGTTCGGTAAGCGGAAATTTTAGCTATGAAAAACTTATTGGCGAAATTAATAAAAAACTCAGCTTTCTTCAAGGAGTTAATCATCTCGAGTCGACATTGGATATCAATGGACCAAAAAAATTTCAAATTAAAGAGCTTTGGGAAACAAAACATGAAAAGAAATCTTTTTGGTCAAAATCTTTTATAGATCTTCAAAACGATGTTACTACGAAAGATCTTAAGCAGGCAATACTTGAAGGCTTTAATCGTATTGAACATTTAAAACGTTTCACAACTAATAGTATGGGAACTGATCAGGGGAAAATTAGTAGTATTAATGCGCTTGGAATTGTTTCAAAAATTTTAAAGAAAAATGTTTCAGAAGTTGGAACAACTATCTATAGGCCTCCTTACACTCCCGTAAGCTTTTCAGCAATTGCTGGGAGAAGTACTTATGAATTTTATGATCCAGAAAGAAAAACTCCTTTGCATACATGGCATGTAAATAATAATGCTGTTTTTGAAGATGTAGGGCAATGGAAAAGGCCTTGGTATTTTAAAAAACATACAAATGAAACTATGCATGAAGCCGTTCAAAGGGAATCAAAACAACTTAGAGAAACTGCTGGAATTCTAGATGGAAGTACACTTGGAAAAATAGAAATCAAAGGAAGAGATGCTTTAACATTTATAAATCTTATGTACACCAATAGTTTCACTAAATTGAAACCGATGTCTGCAAGATATGCTCTCATGCTCGGGGAGGATGGAATGGTTAAAGATGATGGGATTGTATGCAAAATAAATGATCAACATTTTATAGCAACAACAACTACAGGCGGTGCCGCAAATGTTTTGGCTCATATGGAAGAATATGCTCAAACAGAATGGCCAGATATGAATGTCTATATGAATTCTATTACAGAACAATTTGCTACATTTAATATTAGTGGACCAAAATCAAGAGTTATTATGAGCAGAGTTTTTAACGATATTGATTTTAGTAACGATAAGTTTCCTTTTATGACTTTTCAAAACTTTAATTATTTAGATACTCAAATTCGTATTTTACGCGCGAGTTTTACTGGAGAGTTAGGTTATGAAATTTACATTCCTCCTAAATATGCTTTAAGACTTTGGCAGAGAATTTTCTTTTATAGCAGAGATCTTGATTTAGTACCGTATGGTACAGAAACAATGCACCTTTTGAGAGCTGAGAAAGGATATATTATTGTTGGTCAAGATACTGATGGAACGGTTACGCCGCTCGATCTTAATCTAAACTGGATGATAGGTAAAAAGAAAAAAGATTTTATTGGCAAAAGATCTTTGACCAGAAGTGACATTGTAAGAGAAAATAGAAAACAACTTGTTGGTCTTATTCCTTTGGATAAAACTTACGGTATAGAAGAGGGTCAGCATGTTATTGAAAAAGAAAATTTATCTACGCCCATAAAAAAACCTGTTGAAATGCTTGGGCATGTAACTTCGAGTTATTTTAGTCCGACATTAAAACATTCTGTGGCAATGGCTTTGATAAGAGGTGGTAAAAGAAAAATTGGTAGTCAACTTTATGTATCAACATCTGATCTTAATACTATACCTGTGGAAGTAGTTGAAACCAGCTTCATTGATCCAAAAAATGAAAGGATGCTGCTATGACAATAATAGCTTCTGGAAAAGGTATTGAAATTAGTCAAACAGAGCTTCAACAAATTTTGTTGAGAGGTAAAGGAGATGGTAGTTTTGCTGAAACTATTAATAAAGAAATATCCCTTCTTCCGCCTTCAGATAATTTAAGAATGATCAGTAATGACAAATTTCTTTTTGCTAAACAATCTTTCGACCAATGGAGCCTGTTTTGTTTAGTAGAAGAATCTAATGAGGAAATACTTAGACTAATATCTTCAATGAATGCCAACGAAGAAATATTAGCTTCTGATTATTCTCATACAAGTTGTTTTGAAATTACTGGTGAAAATAAAAACTATTACTTAAGTAAGCTTACTCACTTTGATTTACGTCCTAAAAAGTTTCCAGTATCAACGATGGCTCAAACTTTAATAGCTAGAATTGATTGCTCTATCTATCATCTAGAAGATAAATATCTTGTTACCTGTCACAGTTCTTTTGAAGATTACTTTAAGGATCGTCTACAAGACGCAATAAATTTATAATGAGTAAACAAAAAAATGTATTAGGAGAAGATTTAGAAAGTTGTTCGACTGAACCTATGACAGGCTGGTTTAGAGATGGTTGTTGTAATACAGATAAAAATGACCATGGACTTCATACAGTTTGTGTAAAAGTTAGTGATGAATTTTTAAAATGGTGTAAAGAAGCTGGCAATGATTTAATTACACCTCACCCAGAGTTTGGTTTTCCAGGACTTAAAAGTGGTGATAAGTGGTGCGTCTGTGCTAGTTTTTACGCAGGAGCACTTCAGGCAGGAAAAGCTTGTCCGGTATATTTAAAAGGCACACATCAAAAAACCTTAGAATTAATTCCAATTCAAGAATTAAAAAAATTTGCAATTGATCTGTCTTGAATTAATACTTAAACATAAAGCGTTTAGTATTAAAACCGTAGAATATTATTGCAAAAGTAATTATAGCTCCACCGATTAAAGTATTTGTGCTAGGAACTTCATTAATTCCAAACACCGGTAACCAAACCCAGAGAATTCCACCTAAAACCTCTGTAAGTGAAAGTAATGTTAGATCCGCAGCGGGTAAATATTTTGACTTTGTAGAATACAAAATAAGTCCTGAGCAAACTAAAAATCCATGTAACGCTGAAAGTGAAGTGCTTTTTAAAGATACAAATATATTGCTATCGTTGAACAACAAAACTAAAAGGGAAACAGCCGCACAAAAAATTCCTGCAATAGCTACTGTCGTAAATTTTGGTGTTTTCTTTCTCCATCTAAGAGAAACAGTAAAACCAGCAAAACCTAAAGATGAAAGCAATCCGTTGATCAAACCAAATAGTGTTCCTTCTCCTTTGCTATCAAATGACATAAATATTATGCCGCCTGCTGCAATTATTATGGCTATCAAGGTTGTTGTTGAAATTTTTTCCTTTAAAAAAACATATGCTAAAATTGCTGCCATGAAAGGCATAGCAGCTAACATCATCATAGTAACAGCTGCTGTTGTCGTTGTTATTGAAAGAATAAAAGTAATGTTACCAATACCAAGGCTGACTCCACCAATTAATCCGGATAGTCCTATTCTGTTATAATTATTTATAAATTTTTGACCCTCAGCTAAAAATAAATAAATATTTAAAATTAAAAAAATTACAGAGCCTCTAAAGAAAAGATACTGCCAAGGAATTAACTCAGCGTTATCTATATTTCTAACTACCAATGGTCCAAAAGACCAAAATAGTCCTGCAACTAAAACAACAAATACAGCTGAGTTAGTTTTATCTCTCGACATTACATGTTGCCGTACTTAGGTCCGCCGCCACCTTCTGGAGCAACCCAAGTAATATTTTGCGAAGGTTCTTTTATATCGCACGTTTTACAGTGAATACAATTTTGTGAATTAATAACAAATTCTTTCTGTTGAATTTCGTAAACACCTACTGGGCAATATCTTTGAGCAGGTTCGTCATATTCTTTTAGAGTGTATTGAATTGGTAAATATTTGTTTTTTAGTTTTAGATGTACTGGTTGATTTTCCGTATGATTAGTTCCTGTTAAATAAACAGAACTTGTTTTATCAAAGGTAAGTTTACCATCAGGTTTTGGGTACTCTATTTTAGGCATTTGATTGGCTGGCTTTAATGATTCATGATCAGCATGTTTATGTTTTAAAGTAAAAGGTAATTTTCCTCTAAATAAAATTTGATCTAAACCTGTAAAGATAATTCCTGGTATTAAACCCCAACTAAAACTTGGCTTAACATTTCTTGCGGCATGAAGTTCTTGGTAAGCCCAGCTTTTTTTAAATAGTTCTTCGTATAAAGATAATTTTCTTTTATTTTTGATATGTTCAACAATTACTTCTCCAGCAATTATTCCACTTTTCATTGCGGTATGAGAACCTTTAATCTTTGGCATATTTAAAGTTCCTGCGTTACAACCAATTAATAATCCTCCAGGCATATACATTTTAGGTAAACTTTGAAGACCGCCTTCAATTAAAGCTCTTGCACCAAAGGAAATTCTTTTTCCGCCTTCCAACATTTTTCTAATAGCTTTGTGCGTTTTAAACCTTTGAAACTCATCAAAGGGTGAAAGATAAGGGTTTTGATAATCAAGACCAATTACGTAACCAATATAAATTTGTTTTTTATCAGCATGATAAACAAAACTTCCTCCGTATGTTTTATTATCTAAAGGCCAGCCAGCGGTATGCATAACTAAACCTTCTTGGTGTTGCTCGTCACTTACTTCCCAGATTTCTTTAAAACCAATTCCATATTGTTGCGGACTTTTCCCTTCATCAAGATTAAATTTTTTAATTAATTGCTTTCCTAAATGACCTCTGCAGCCTTCAGAAAAAACAGTAACTTTAGCATGGAGTTCCATTCCTTCTTGATAGCCTTCCTTTTTGTTTCCATCTTTATCTAGGCCCATATCTAAAGTGGCAACACCTTTGATAGAACCGTCTTCGTTATAAAGAATTTCACTAGCAGGAAATCCTGGAAAAATCTCAACTCCTAACTTTTCTGCTTGTTCAGCTAACCAACGACAAAGATTTGCAAGACTAATAATGTAATTGTTATGATTTTTTTGAACAGATGGTAAAAGCCATGTTGGCCAGCTTAAAGATGATTTTTTTCCTAAAAATAAAAACTTTTCTTTTGAAACTTTAGTTTTAACAGGAGCGCCCTCCTCTTTCCATTTTGGCAACAATTCATCAAGAGCTTTGGTTTCAAAAACATTTCCACTTAAAATATGGGCTCCAACTTCAGATCCTTTTTCTAGAATACAAACGTTCAATTTAGGTTCGAGCTGTTTTAGTTTAATTGCCGTTGATAATCCTGCTGGTCCTGCACCAACAATCACCACATCATATTTCATTGCTTCTCTAGACATGGACCGGACTATATCATAGAATTTTTTCATGAAAAGGTTTGTTGGAATATTGGTTTTAAGTTTGCTGTGGTTTGTTGAAGCGTTTGCTTTGAGTGAGCAGGAAGCCAAAGATAATTATTTTAAAGGGAGAAATATAGATAGGATAGAAGGTATCTGGTTAGACAATAATAATACAATTTTTGCTATCTATAAAAGCGGATCGAATTATATTCAGATCAATATAAGACATGCAACGGGTGTACATCATAGCGGTGAAAATACCGGCAGATACTCTGGTTCAGAATCTCTTTTTTATGGCCCGAGTTATTTTACACAATATTACTACGGAGGTTTCTGGGGAGATAAAAAGATGGAAAAAAAAGTGTCTTGCAATGCTACTTTAGTTTTAACTAGCTTTTCCAAGTTTAGATGGAGTTGTCAAAATCAGGGTGGTTCAGCCAATAGAACTGCTGTAAAAATTTGGCCTGAAAGCTATTCTAAATCTCAAGCAAAATCACCTCCTAAGAAAAAAGAAAAGAAAGTGAAACCATCTTCAGGCACAGCATTTTTTGTAACAAGAACGGGTCATTTAATTACCAACTATCATGTAGTTAAAGGATGCAAAGATAAATCCAAAATTGTTTTTAAAGATAAAGAATATCCGGTAAAACTTATTGCTAAAGATAAAATATTAGATTTTGCTCTTCTGAAAGTTGATTTAAGAAATACTCCTTACATTGCTTTATCAAGTAAACCTCCAAAAAAATTACAAAGAATTGTAGCGGCAGGATATCCTTTAGGAAAAAGTTTAAGCGATGATTTAAAATTTACATCCGGAATTATAAGTTCACTAAAAGGAGTTAATGACGATTCAACCCTAATACAAATAGATGCTGCTTTGAATCCTGGAAATAGTGGCGGACCTATTGTTGACGATAGCTCTGGAGAGTTAATTGCAGTAGCAGTTTCTGGACTTCGAAAAGATATGACAGAAGCTGTAAATTTTGGAATTAAAACTAATTCACTAAAAAACTTTTTAGATTCTAACCAAATAGAAGCAGAAACTAGCAAATTATTGTTTTCATTTGGAAGTGTCGATGTCAGTGAAATTCTGGAAAACGCTACGGTCTATACGTTTTGTAAATAAATTATTTTTGGATAGTATTGAGTTTATTTAGCTCTGCTAAAAATTCAGGAAGAGCTTTAAATAAGTCTGCTTCTAAACCATAATCGGCAATACTGAATATCGGAGCTTCGCCATCTTTATTAATTGCGACAATAATTTTGCTTTCTTTCATCCCAGCCAAGTGTTGAATGGCTCCTGAAATTCCTACGGCTATATATAAATCTGGAACAACTACTTTTCCTGTTTGACCTACTTGGTGGTCATTACTTATATAGCCAGCATCAACTGCTGCTCGTGATGCACCAACCGCTGCGTTTAATTTATCCGCAATTGCAGTTATTAATTTAAAATTATCTGCGCTTTCCATTCCTCTTCCACCAGAAATAACAACTCTTGCTGTTCCAAGTTCAGGTCTATCAGATTTTGTTTCTTCTCTTTTAATAAATTTTGAATTATTCGGAACTGCTACTGCTTCAACCTTTTCGATTTGCGCTGAACCTCCTGTTTTAGGAGCAGGGTCAAAAGATGTGGGTCTAATCGTTATGCATTTCTTTTTGTCATTACTTTTAACTGTTGCAAAAGCATTTCCTGCGTAGATTGGCCTAACAAAAGTATCTGCACTATTAATTTTAGTAACATCACTTACTTGAGACACATCCAGTGCAGCTGCTACCCTTGGCATAAAGTTTTTCCCAAATGTATTAGCTGATGCAACGATCTGATCGTATTTTTCTGCAAGTTTTGTAACTAATGGCGCTAAATTTTCTGGCAAATAGTCTTTATAATTTGGTGAGTCACAAAGTAAAACTTTCTTTACTAAAGGAACTGCGGCTACTTCTTTTGAAACATTTTCACATCCACTTCCTGCAACTAAAACATGGATATCTCCGTCTATTTTGGAAGCAGCATTAATAGTGTTTAGTGTAAACACTTTTAGTTTTGAATTGTCATGTTCTGCTATTAATAAGAGTGACATTATATTACCTTTGCTTCGTTCTTAAGTTTGCTGACTAATTCCGCTACGCTTGAAACTTTAATTCCACCTTTTCTCTTAGGAGGTTCCTCTACTTTTAACTGTTGAATTCTGTTTGTTAAATCTACACCTAAATCTTTAGCTACCATCTGCTCCATTGGTTTTTTCTTAGCCTTCATAATGTTTGGTAAAGAAGCATAACGAGGTTCGTTAAGTCTTAAGTCGCAAGTAACTACTGCGGGTAAATTTATTTCTATGGTTTCTAAACCTTCATCAATTTCTCTTACTATCTCTATAACTTTATCTTTTAAATTAACTTTGGATGAAAAAGTGCCTTGTGGCCAGTTTAACATTGCGGCCAACATTTGACCTGTTTGATTGCAGTCATCATCGATCGCTTGTTTGCCTAAAAAAACCATGTCTGGTTTTTCTTTTTCAACGACCTTTTTTAAAATTTTTGCGACACCTAGAGGCTCAATATAACTGTCAGCTTTAACATGAATTCCTCTGTCTGCTCCAACGGCTAAAGCTTTTCTAACTGTTTCTTGCGCTTTCTCTTCACCAATTGTAATTGCAACAACTTCTTTAACTTTACCTGACTCTTTAAGTTTTACTGCCTCTTCAACAGCATTATCATCCGGTGGGTTGGTTGACATTTTAACGTTATCAGTGTGAACACCAGAGCCATCTTCTTTGACTCTTATTTGTACGTTGTAATCAATAACTCTTTTAACAGCGACTAAGATTTTCATTTAAGCTCTTAGCAATTTATTTTCAGAGTCATATGGTGAGTCTTCGACAACAGAAACTTTGTGCATTTTACCTAGTATATCAATTTCTAATTTTTGTCCAACTTTTGCTAGTTCGGGTTTTACCATTCCTAAAGCTAAAGATTTATTTAATCTAAAACCAAAATCTCCACCAGTGGCTCTACCCACGACTTTACCATTACTATAGATTGGATTGTTTCCTAAAACATCTGAGTCACTTGCGTCATGAATTTCCATGGTCACTAATTTATTGGAAAACCCTTTTGCCCTCCATTGATCTAACGCCGCACGCCCAATAAAATCTCCTTTGTTTGGATGAATAAATCTGTCCAGACCTGACTCGTATGGAGCATATTCAATAGAAAGTTCAGTGCCTATAAGCTTGTAAGATTTTTCTACTCTTAAACTATTCATTGCTCTTATACCGTAAGGTTTTAAATTAAATTCTTTTCCAGCTTCCATCAGTTTATCAAAAATATGATTTTGATATTCAATAGGGTGATGCAACTCCCAGCCTAGTTCTCCAACAAAATTAACTCTCATGGCATTACAAGGGGCTAAGCCAATATTAATATTTTGAGCACTTAACCATTTGAATTTATCGTTAGAAAAATCTGCTTTTGAAACTTTTTGCATTAACTTTCTTGCCTTCGGGCCAGAAACTACAAGAACCCCCATACTATTCGTCAAATTTTCATACTGAACAGTTCCATCTTTTGGCATCCATTTTTGTATCCAGTCATGATCTAATCTTTGAAATGCTCCTGCAGATACTAAATAAAAACTATCTGCTGCTTCCCGCATAATAGTAAACTCTGAATGAACTCCGCCTTTTGTATTTAAAGCGTGACAAAGATTAATTCGTCCAATTTTTTTTGGAAGCTTATTTGCTACTAATTTATCTAAAAATTCTTCTGCTCCAGGACCTTTAATTCTACATTTTCCAAATGCAGTCATATCAAGAAGCCCTACATTTTCTTTTACGTTCTTACATTCCTTTTCAATATTTTTAAACCATTTAGATCTTCTAAATGACCAGTCGTCTTCTTGTTTTTCTCCGTCTGCTGCAAAAAAGTTTGGTCTCTCCCAACCAAATTTCTGTCCAAAAACTGCTCCCAATTTTTTCATACGGTCATAACAAGGAGCTTGTCTTAATGGCCTGCCCGCTTCTCTTTCTTCATCTGGATAATGAATTGTAAAAACGTTCGCGTAAGCTTCTTCATTTTTCTCCATTAAATATGATTTTGTTACATAAGATCCATATCTTCTCGGTTCAACGCCAAGCATATCGATTGTTGGTTCACCATCAATAATCCATTCTGCTAATTGCCAACCAGCTCCACCTGCAGCAGTAATTCCAAAGCTGTGTCCGTCATTTATCCAAAAATTTTTTAATCCCCATGCTGGTCCAACAATTGGATTTCCATCTGGTGTATAACAAATGGCACCGTTATAAACTTTTTTGACTCCAACTTCTGCGAAAGCTGGAACTCTTTTAATTGCTCCTTCAATATGAGGGGCTAATCGATCTAAATCTTCTTGAAACAATTCATACTCACTATCTTTTGATGGTCCATCAACATAACAACATGGCGCTCCTTTTTCATAAGGTCCTAAAATAAATCCGCCAGCTTCTTCTCTCATGTACCAAGAATTATCGCTGTCCCTTAGAACTCCCATTTCTGGCTTGCCTTCTTTTTTTCTTTTTTGAAGTTCAGGGTGAGGCTCTGTTACAATATACTGGTGTTCGACTGGTACGGCGGGAATATCAATTCCAACCATCTTGCCAGTTTGTCTTGCAAAGTTTCCACTGCAAGATACAACATGTTCACAAGAAATGGTTCCCTTGTCAGTTTCTACAGTCCAACCGTCTTTTGTTTGTTTAATACCAACTACTGTGGTGTTTCTATAAATTTCTGCTCCAAGATTTCTTGCTCCTGTTGCTAATGCTTGGGTAAGATCTGCCGGTTGAATGTAACCATCTTCTGGATGCTGTATTGCTCCAACTAGTCCTTCAATGTTACATAAAGGCCAAATTTCTTTTACTTGTTCGGGTTTTAAAAATTTTACATTTACTCCAATAGTTTGTGCTACACCAGCATACTGATGATATTCATCCATACGATCTTTTGTTTGTGCTAAACGAATATTTGAAACAACACTGAAACCAACTTTTTTTCCAGTTTCTTTTTCTAAAGATTTATATAATTGGACAGCATATCTATGCAATTGTCCCACAGAATAGCTCATATTGAAAAGAGGTAGTAAACCTGCGGCATGCCAAGTTGAACCTGACGTTAATTCTTTTCTTTCAACCAAAACAACGTCTGACCAACCTTTTTTGGCTAGATGATAAAGGGTACTAACCCCTACGGCCCCTCCACCTATTACAACAACCTTGGATTTTGATTTCATAAAACGAGAATATTATGACAACTCAATTAAGATTTAAATGATTAAAATGGCCTATTTTTCCTTAGACCGGTACGAATAACGAGGCTTGTTGGCTGGAAAAGCTTCTTCTTGTTTAACTTTTTTAATTTCTTTAATGTGCAGAACCCAACGAAGTTTTTCGTTGACCTTCTCTTTAATTTCTAGATTGTTTTTTTTGCTAATAATTCTCTCTTTAACCAACGTAGAATTGTCTATTACTTCTTTTTGTAGTGAAACAACCTTGTCTACGATTTTATCTTTTTCTCGTTTTAAAATATGTTCAATAGGATATTTTCCTGTTCTGTGTTTTACACCATAACTCACTCCTGTTGAAACAGCAGAATAAGCTATCCTTCCTTGTGAAGCACCTGCTGCTGGTCCTAGCATAGGGGCCAAGGAAGTTTGATAACAACCAGTTAAGAAAAAAAATAGTATTGGATAACAAATTAATCTGCGCATATATGAAGATGCATAGCATACTATTAATTAAACAAAAGTGACAAAAAAACTTATTCACGTGGAACGTAAACCAAAGGTTGTGTTAAATCTTTATTTTAGTCTTTTTTAGATTGAGAAAAAATTTGTTTATGTTGTTTTTCTATCCTTGCTTGTAAACTTAAGCCTATAAGTTGTTTTCTTGTTTCATTTATTCTTTTAGTAATTACAGAACAAAGTTTATTGTTTTTCTTACAAGGATCTATTTTTGCTTTAGTTGTTTCTAAAGTTGTTATTTGCTTTTCGCTTAAAACGTGTTCTAGAGGAGTTTTGCCTGTCTGTTTTTTGACAACATGGTTAAGTGTAGTTGAAGTAACAGTTTCTGTAAGTTTACCAGATGCAACTCCTGTTGCTGGTCCTACTACAGTCAATGAACTGGTGTAGCAACCAGATAAAAAAAGTCCAAAAAACAATAAACCTAATATCTTCCTCATCTATATATCTCCAAAAAACGAATCAATCACAAAACTGTGGATAAATATACAGAATTTTGATCTTAAAATACAACCTGAAGTTTACGTTAGTTTAAGGGTCTTTTTGGCTTACCTTGAAGACAAGATTCTAAATTTTCTAACATCTGACTAAAAAAAATAGAATAGTTCTCTTCAGTGACGAACCCAATGTGAGGCATTAATAAAGTATTAGATAAAAATCTTAATTTATGATCCTGAGGAAGAGGTTCAACATCATAAACGTCCAAGCCTGCGCCTGCGATATCATCGTCTTCCAGTGCTTTGACTAAATCTTTTTCTTTAACGATCGGCCCTCTTGAGGTGTTAATTAAAAAGGAAGTTTTTTTCATCATTTTAAATTCTTTTTCGGTAATAAGATTTTTATATCTGTCACCTAAAACTACATGCAAAGAAATAATGTCTGACTGTTTTAATAACTCTTCTTTACTCATGGGTAATACACCTAGTTTATTTGCATGTGACAAATTTAAATTTTCGCTCCAAGCTACAACTTCCATACCGAAAGCTTTGCCGATAGTCGCAACTTGAGACCCGATTTTTCCAAGACCAATTAAACCCAAAATTTTTCCCTTTAATTCAAGACCAACAGTGTTTTGCCAGTATCCCTGAAACATATTGTCTATCTCTTGTTTCATATTCCGCATTAAACCAAGGATTAAAGCCCAAGTAATTTCAGCTGCTGGATTGGAATTAATATCTGTACCACAAACAACAATTTTTCTTTCTTTGGTCTTTTCTAAATCAATCGATTTGTTTCTCATCCCACTGGTCATAATATATTTTAAATTTTTCATATTTTCTATTAAAGACCCAGTGATCGGAGTTCTCTCTCTCATAATAAATAGTGCATCGAATTTCTCTAGTGCAATTGAGGCTTCGCTCTCATTAACAAATGGTTCATTAAAAATTGTGAATTCGTATTTATCCTTATACTTTTCAATATCAATAAATTCGGCAAAAATATTTTGATAATCATCTAAAACTGCTACTTTAATCATTTAACCAAACCTTGAAGAACTATATGCCGATAAATCTAAATTTGTTTTTTCATTTGCAACAATACCTGAAACAATTTTTCCTGTGATCGCACCAAGTGTCCAACCTAAGTGCTGGTGTCCAAAAGCATAAACAATATTTTTATTATTTTTAGATGGTCCAATTACAGGAAGAAAATCAGGTAGTGTAGGTCTAAATCCTAACCAATCATCCTGGTGTTCTTTTAGTTGTGGCAAAAGTTCTTTTGCGCATCTCACAATGTAATCAATTCTTTTTTTTGAAATAGGGTTGTTAAGACCTCCAAACTCAACTGTACCAACCGCTCTTAATCCTTGATTCATTGGAGTCATACCAAATCCACGATCCAAAAAAATAACTGGTCTGCTAATTAATTTATCCATTCCTTTAAAGTGAACATGATAACCTCTCTCGGTATCAAGAGGTATTTTTTCCCCCAATTGATCAGTTAATTTTTTTGAAAAAGCTCCACATGCAATTACAGATTTTTCAAATTTATATTCCTTTTTTTCTGTTTTGATTAAAGTCTCATTGTTTGTTGATTGTTTAACAGATTTAACATTTTCATTAATAAACTTTCCTCCCCTTTGAATAAATAATTCAAATATTTTTTTTACAATTCCATAAGGATCCCTAGCATGATATGCGTAGTCATAGTAGGCGCCTCCTGTAAAAACTGGTCTTAAATTTGGTTCTAAATCTAAAATCTCTTTGGTAGATAATATTTTCTGCTTAACTCCTAGATCGTTTCTGACTTTAATCTCCAATTCCCTACTTTTTAAATTTTGATTTGTCCATATATAAATGATCCCTTTTTTTTCTAATAAATTACTTGTATCAATTTCTTGAAATACTTCATCGTAAGCATCCATTGAAAGATTTAATATTTGATGCATATATTTAGCTGTATGTAGCATTGATTTTTTATTACAATTTTTTAGATATCCTAATATCCAAGGCAACATTTTTGGAACATAATTCCACTTTAGAGCCAATGGTCCATTAGAACTGAAAAGCATTTTGGGAACATCATATAAAATATCAGGTCTATTCAATTGCAACACAGCGTAAGGAGAAAAATGTCCTGCATTACCGTAGGAAGCCATGCTTCCCGGATCTTTTGAGTCAAAAATCGTTGTAGGAATATTTTTTTTTAATAATTGAAGACCAATACAGACCCCCTGAATACCTGCGCCAATTATTCCAACTGATGAGCAACCATTAACCGACATATTAAATAAGTCTTAAGACAATCTTTTCTTAATTAAACTGTGGTGAATTGTACTGCTTTTTATTAGTTGCTAGCAACTATTTTAGGACGGCCTTTTTTACCAGCTTTTTCTTTTTCTTTTGCTTCTTTTGCTTCAATCGCTTCTAGCTTGAATTCGTCTTGAGCTGCTTCCAAACTTGTACTTTCAGTTTTCTTAATGTAACCATTAATGTCAGCTCCTTCTTCTGTTTTTAAAGTTTCACTAAACAGAATATCTCCTTTTACAACAGCTGAACTTCCAATCACTATAGTTTTTGCAACAACTTTTCCTTCTAAGTGACCGTGAATTTCAATTTTATCTGTTTCTACTGGACCAATTATTGATCCTGTTTCTTTAATAATTAAATCGTTTGTATAAACGGGTCCTTTTACTAGACCGGCAATATCAATCGCACCAGAAGTTCTTAGTGTACCTTCTAAAGAAAAAGTTTCACTGATCAACGATCTTCCGCTATCGTTAAGTGGTCTAGGTGCATCAGGTTTTTTGTTTCCAAACATTTCGGATATAACACCAAATTATCCACAGTATTGCAACTAGAGAATTAACCTATTTTGGGTATTTTTTGTATATTTATAGTTGTATCAACCTATTGGTTGTTCTTTATGTATTCCGCAACTCATTACTATACCGAGCCCCATCATAATGGCCATCATTGAGGATCCTCCATAAGACATGATTGGCAAAGGCGCTCCTACAATAGGTATTAGACCTAAAACCATTCCCATGTTGACCGCAACATATACAAAAAAAGCCGTGGCAAAACTATAACAATAGAGCTTTCCAAAACTACTTCTAACTGTATGTCCAATATTTACTACTCTCCAGGTAATTAAGATATAGAGAAACAAAATAAATATAGAGCCCATAAAACCAAACTCTTCTGAAAATAATGTGAATATAAAGTCGGTATGCTTTTCTGGTAAATAATCAAGATAACTTTGAGAACCATTTAAAAATCCTTTTCCAAACAAACCACCCGAACCAATAGCTATTTTAGATTGTGTAATTTGATATCCGGCACCAAGTGGGTCTCTTGTGGGATCCAAAAAAGTTAAAATTCTAGATTTCTGGTATGGTTTTAAAAATGAAATTGCAATAGGTGCTGAAACTAAAAAAAGTCCTGCAAGATAAGCAAAGAATTTCATTTGCACACCAGCAAGCCAAACTACAACCATTCCTCCAAACGCAATAAGGAATGATGTTCCAAGATCGGGTTGTGTTATCACTAATATTACAGGAATTAATAATGCTATAAGCGGCTGTATTAAATATCTAAGTCTATTAACATCGCCAGATGAAATCCTATGATAATACTTGGCCAAAAATAAAATCAGTCCTACTTTCATTAATTCTGACGGCTGTAAATTGATAAAATAAAGACCAAGCCATCTTTGTGAACCTGATGAGGTTAAACCAAAATATTTAACCAATATCAATAAAACAAGAACTCCTAAATATATAAAGATAGCTGAGTTGTACCAAAAATTTAATCTAACAAAAGAAACAATAAAAAATAAAACAAAAAAGGTAAAAAATCTAACAATGTGACTTTTTGTATGATAGGCGAATTCACCTCCGTCGGTGGAATACATGGCAAAAAAACTTATAATTCCAATCAAAAACATAGAGCCAACCATAACTGGGTCTAGAGCAAATATTTTATCTCTTAAAGTCAAATGGGATTGGATAGAACCTGATTTAAACATTATACATTTTTCCCTTCATTGTGCATACTTTCTCTTAAAGAATGTCTTTCCAATAATTTTTGAATTACTTTTTTTGCAATTGGAGCTGCGGTTTTACTTCCAGATCCACCATGTTCGATAACAACGCTTATGGAATATCTTGGATCTGTATAAGGGGCGAATGCAACAAATAATGCATGGTCTCTTTGCTCATACGGTAAATCTTCGTTTTTAACTTCAAGCTCTCTTTGACGCTCTGTAAATTTTCTAACCTGAGATGTTCCTGTTTTTCCAGCATAAACAAATTCTTTTTGTAATCTTGAACCGTATGATGTTCCGCCTGGCTCGTTGGTCGCACCAAACAGTGCTTCTTTAACAAATTTTATATTCTCTTGGTTTCTAAATAAAGCCTTGTATCTAAAATTTGAAAAAATATCTGTCATAAATCCGGTATCGTCTGAAAATTTTTTCTTATCCTCAACGAACTGTTCTAATGATGAAAAATCTTCTTCTTTTTTTACAACTATTCTGGGCTTTATCTCATATCCTCCGTTTGCTATTTGTGCAGTCATTAAACAAAGTTGCAAAGGTGTTGTTTGCCAATAACCTTGGCCGATACCGCTGTGAAGAGTTTCTCCTAAGTACCAATTTTTTCCTATCTTCTCACGTTTCCATTTTGTATTTGGAACTACGCCATTCTTCTCTTCAAAAAATCCATCGATCGACGATTCTCCCAGTCCAAATTCTCTTGCAGTTTGAGAAAGCCTATCAATTCCTAATTTTCTAGCGACTTCATAGAAATATACGTCACAAGACTCCTTGATGGCCTTCCTCATATCAACGAGACCATGACCTTTTTTCTTCCAACAGTGAAATTTTTCCCCATAAAGTTCTATTGACCCCGTACACCTTTGAACCATTTTTGTACTTGCTGTATCATTTTCTAAAGCACTTAAAGCCACTATAGTTTTTATGGTTGATCCTGGAGGATATAAGCCTGATATAGCTTTGTTAATTAGAGGCTTATCTCTATGAGTCATTAGTTCTTTCCAGTCTTTATTATTAATACCATGAACAAATTTATTAGGATCAAAAATTGGTGAAGAAACCATAGCAATAATATCGCCTCTATAAATATCCATAACACAAACTGATCCAGCTTTACCTTCTAGCAGCTTAGATGAAAGTTTTTGTAATTCTAAATCCAAAGTAGTTCTAAAATTTTTACCAGATTTACCTTGGTCTATAGAAACTTCTTTTATTCTCTTCCCAAAAGCATTTACTTCATATCTTTTGTGACCAACATTACCTATTATTTCTGAGTCAAGTTTGTTCTCTAAACCTGTTTTTCCAGCCCTCATACCAGCTGCTCTCATATCTCTCAAATATTCTTTTTTTTCTAAATCTCTTTTGCTAATTTTTGAAACATATCCAATAACATGAGAAGAGGATTCTTCGTGATAAATTCTGGCAACAGAAACTATAGGTTCAATACCTTGCAACTCATGTAAAAATAAATTTATTCTTGAAAACTCTGACCAAGTTAGGTTGTCAGAAACAATAACAGGGTCCCATGGTTTTTGAGATGCAATTTTTCTTTGAATATTAAAAATAGCTTTGTCGGATAATTTTAAAATATTTTTTAATCTAAAAATTAGAGAATTAAGATTTTCTGCGTTTTCAGGGATAAGGTGGAGTTGGTAAACCTGTTTGTTAGATGCAATCTCCGTTCCGAAATAATCTTTGATAACTCCACGAGGTGGAGCAAATTTCCATTCACGAAATCTATTTTTATCTGATAAAGTTTTATACTTTTTGCTTTCATTGATTTGTAAAGAAATTAGTCTCCCTACAACACCAAAAACTACCACGGCCTTTGCTGCCGAAATAATAAACATTCTTCTTCCAATGAGCCTTATCTTGCTTCCGCCACCTGAACTACTACTAAGCATTTGACCTCACAAAAATAAGTTTTTTATAAAGTTCGAAAATTCCCCAAAAAACTGGATAAAATAAAAAAGTAAATAGTGAATTATAAAATACAGATGAATATTCTAAATTTGCATTAGCAAAATTGTTCATTAAAAAGAAATAAAGAAAGTTACCAATTATTATAGCAACAACAAAAGTAAACCAGTCAGTAAATAAAGAGGTTCTAACCGTAGCATTTCTCACATAAGCTGCCACAAGGGAAACAAATAAATAAGACATCGCACTTGTTGCTAAAGGTAAACTCAAAACTACATCGTTGGTTAGGCCACATAAAAATACAAAACCGTAGCCTAAAATACTAGGATCTCTTAGTATCCAATAGTAAATTATTATGAATTGCAGATTAAAAGAAAATATTTCCCAGTAATAAAACTGGGTATGAAATTCTGAAATACATATATAAATAAGTAGTAAAAGAGGAGCTAATCTTAAAATAGTTTCTTTAAACCCTTTAAATATTAAAGCCATTTTATCTTGCTCCTATATCTGCCTGCTGTTCTAAAGCAATGCTCACAAAATTGATTTGATCAGGATCAGAAAAAAGTTTTACTAATACTGAATCGTCCTCAAAAATTGCCTTTCCTACAGCGATACCAGGAAAAAGTACACCGTCTTTCCCTGATGTGAAAATTAGATTCTCTTTATCGCCAAGTTTAAAATTTTCAGGAAGGTATTGTAAAACTGGTTTTGTTTTGCTTGAGCCTGTAAGAATTGCCTGGTAACCTTCAGGCGAGATTACAACTGGAATCCTGCTGTTTAAATCGTTTAGAAGTAAAATTCTAGATGAGGTAAAATTAACTTCAACAATCCTTCCAACTAGAAATCCTTGATTTAAAACAGGCATACCCAACTTTATTCCTGAATTGCCTCCTTTATTGACAATAATTGAATTTAAATAAGGACTATTTTTATCAAGAATTACTTTTGCATTTACAACTTTATAGGGAGATTCTTTTTCTAATTTTAAAACATTTTGTAATCTATCGTTTTCAGTCTTTAGATATAGAGTTTCATAATTCTTACTTTTTAGTTCATCAAGTTCAGTTTTTAACCTCTCGTTTTCCTTATAAACAAATATATGATTAACAAAAAAATCTTTTGTGGAACCAGAAAATTTTATTGGGGAAGAAGAAATTGCAGAAATTCTATAAACCCCATCATTAATTAAACTTCTTAGTACTTTTACTGGTTTTAAATCTGCATTATCCAAAGAAAAAATAAAGATTGAAAGAAGAATTAAAACAAATAGAGAAAATTTTTGTTTGGCTCCCCTCTGCAATAAAGCAGAGCGAATAGCTATTCCAAAATCATCTCTGCTTGTTGCCATTGCTTAAATAACAATAAATTAATACTCCGATAACATTGTTGAAAACAGTTCTTCTTGTTCTAACGCTTTTCCTGTTCCTACAGCAACACATGAAAGAGGATCGTCTGCGATTTGAACAGGTAATCCAGTTTCTTTAGAAATTAATTTGTCTATATTTTTTAACAAGGCTCCTCCACCTGTTAAAATAAGACCCATATCAACTAAATCCGCTGATAATTCTGGAGGAGTATTTTCTAAGGCAGTCTTAATACCGTTCATCATAATATCTAAAGTCGGTTTTAATGCTGCTGCTGTATCCTCCTCTTTAAGATTTATTTCTCTCGGAGTTCCAGATCTTATATCTCTTCCTTTCATTATATAAGTATTTCCAGAAGTGGCTATTGCAGTTCCAATTTCTTTCTTAATCTTTTCCGCGCTAGCCTCACCAATTAAAAGGTTAAATTTTGATCTCATATAACTGATAATGGCTTGATCCATCGCATCTCCTGCAACTCTAAGGGATCTTGAGTACACAACTCCTCCAAGTGACATAACTGCTATTTCAGTAGTTCCGCCACCTATATCGACAACCATTGAGCCTGTCGCTTCTGATATAGGAAGTCCTGCACCAATAGCGGCTGCAATTGGCTCTTCAATTAACTGAACCTTTCTTGCTCCGGCCGCTAAAGCAGAGTCTTGAATGGCTTTTCTCTCAACTGGAGTTGATCCAGTTGGGACACAAACTAATATTCTTGGGTTTGCAAAAGCATTTTTTTTATGAACTTTTCTAATAAAGTGTTTTATCATTTCCTCGGTAACTACGAAATCTGCTATTACTCCATCTTTTAATGGTCTTACAGCTGAAATATTTCCTGGTGTTCTACCAAGCATCGTTTTAGCTTCATCTCCTACTGCTAAAACTGATTTTTTTCCTTTTTCATCAATTATTGCAACTACAGAAGGTTCGTTCAAAACTACACCTTTTCCTTTAACAACTACCAATGTGTTTGCTGTTCCTAAATCTATAGCCATATCTTGTGACCACATTTTTGATATTTTACTTATTCCAAACATTTTATATTCCTTTCAGTTTTTGCTCGACACGACTTGAAGAAGAACTTGAAGAAGGAGGAGCGGTTTTTTTTCTCTTAATAATCATCTTATTTAAAGCATTTAAATAAGCATTTGCAGATGCTACCAAAGTATCAGTATCGGCAGCTTGTCCAACAGTCGTTTTACCCATTTCTTCAATTCGAACACTAACAGTAGCTTGTGCATCAGTTCCTTCTGTTACAGCATGAACTTGGTACAATTGAAGATTCACTTCATGAGGATATAATTTTTTTATACATTTAAAAATAGCATCTACTGGACCATCACCAGTCTCAGAAGATTTTTTAATTTCACCATAAACTTCTAAGGTCATATCTGCTTTTTGTGGTTCTCCAGTTCCAGCAAATACTTTTAGAGATTTTAATTTAATAACGTTCTCCTCTTTAATTAAACTGTCATCTACTAAAGCAGAGATGTCTTCATCATAAACGTGCTTCTTTTTGTCAGCAAGAATTTTGAATTTTCCAAAAGCTGTCTGGATCACATCGTCTGTTATATTGCTATAACCAAGATCCGTTAGTTTGTCTTTAAAAGCATGTCTCCCAGAATGTTTTCCCATAACCAAAGATGTTTTTTTAACACCAACACTTTCAGGTGTCATAATTTCATAAGTGTTTCTATTCTTTAACATTCCATCTTGGTGAATACCTGACTCGTGAGCAAATGCATTTTTTCCAACAATAGCTTTGTTAAACTGTACTGGAAAACCAGTAGCGTTTGAAACAACTTTAGATGCTTTGCTTAATAACTGTGTATTAATTCCATTTTTAAAAGGCATTAAATCTGGTCTTGTTTTCATTGCCATTACAATTTCTTCAAGCGCAGCGTTTCCTGCTCTTTCTCCAATTCCGTTTATAGTACACTCAACTTGTCTTGCTCCTGCTGTTACTCCAGCTAAAGAGTTAGCAACCGCTAAACCCAGATCGTTATGACAGTGGGTTGATAAAATTGCTTTATCGATGTTTGGAACTTTGTTAATCAATGTTTCAATAATTTTTTTAAACTCTGAGGGAAGAGAATAACCAACAGTATCAGGTATATTTATTGTTTTTGCTCCACACTTAATTGCGAGCTCAACTGTTTTGCACATAAAATCCATATCAGTTCTTGTTCCATCCTCGCATGACCATTCTACATCATCTGTAAATTTTCTTGCGTAGGTAACGTGTTCTTTGATTGAACCTAATACTTCTTCTGGTGACTTGTTTAATTTATGCTTCATATGAAGTGCGCTTGTAGAAATAAAGGTATGAATTCTAAATCTTGGTGCTGCTTTTAAAGCCTCATGACAAGCATCTATATCTTTTTTTGTATGCCTTGATAGTCCTGCTGGAATAGAATTTTTTAAAATTTTACTTATTGCTGTTACTGCTTCAAAATCTCCTGGAGAAGCGATTGGAAAACCTGCCTCGATAATATCAATCCCTAATTCATCAAAAACTCTTGAGATTTGCATTTTTTCTTCAAGACTCATTGATGCACCAGGAGACTGTTCTCCATCTCGCATGGTCGTATCAAAAATTATGATTCTATTTTTATCTTCCATTATCTTTTATAATTTTAGGTAATTAATATAATACAATTAATACGCTAATTTGCAAAATAATTATTAAAATTTTTTGGGTTTTTAACCAGATTGGGTTAATTCTTGGCCTTATCGACTAATTTATTCTTTCCAATCCACGGCATAAGATCTCTAAGTTTTTTTCCAACTTTTTCGATCGGATGTTTTGCTAATTCTTCTCTCATTTTGAGAAAGTTTTTCTGTCCACCCTTGCATTCATCCATCCACTGTTTTGCAAATTTACCAGACTGAATATCCTTTAAAACCTCTTTCATTCTTTCTTTCGTCTTTGAATCAACTATTTTCTTTCCAGAAACATATTCTCCATATTCGGCTGTATTAGAAATTGAGTAGTTCATGTTTGCTATTCCACCTTCGTAAATTAAATCTACAATTAATTTTACTTCATGAAGGCATTCAAAGTATGCCATCTCAGGCGGATATCCTGCTTCAACCAAAGTTTCAAATCCATTTTTAATAAGTTCTACTAAACCTCCACAGAGAACTGTTTGTTCTCCAAACAAATCAGTTTCACATTCATCTTTAAAAGTTGTTTCAATAATTCCTGATCTTCCGCCTCCTACTGCACATGCATAAGACATTGCAAGATCTCTTGCTTTCCCTGAACTATCTTTGTGAACTGCCATCAAACAAGGGACTCCTCCGCCTCTTTGGTACTCACTTCTTACTAAATGTCCCGGGCCTTTTGGTGCCACCATAAAAACATCTAAATCTTTTCTTGAATTAATTAAACTAAAATGAATATTTAAACCGTGAGCAAAAGCTAAACTTGTACCTTGTCTCATTCTTTGTTCGATATGATTTTTATAGATTGATGCCTGAAGCTCATCTGGAGTTAACATCATTACAACATCTGCCCATTCCGCAGCATCAGATAATGACATAACTTTAAGACCTTCAGCCTCTGCTTTCTTTTTACTTGAAGAACCTTCTCTAAGGGCAACAACGACATTTTTAACTCCGCTATCTTTTAAATTCAAAGCATGCGCATGTCCTTGACTGCCATACCCAAAAATAGCAACCTTTTTATCTTTGATTAAGTTTACATTCGCATCTTTTTCATAAAACATTTTCATTTTTTTTCCTTTTTCTATTTAAAAATCTCCGAACCTCTTGTCATGGCAACAGCACCGGTTCTTGAAGCACTTACTAAGCCGAGTGGGTTCAATGTTTCAATTAGTTTATCAATATCTCTTCTTAATGCAGTTACTTGAATAACAAAAGAGTTTTTTGATTTGTCTAATATTATAGAGTTATATTTTTTACAAACTTTTCTGGCTTTTTCCCTGTTTTTCTTTGATGAAACTACCTTAAATAAAGCTAACTCTTTAAATAAAATATTTGGATCATTTCTCTTAAAATCAGCAACTTTGTGAACTGGAATAAGTTTTGTCAATTGAAGTTTGATCTGTTCTATAACCTGAGGTGTTCCAGAAGTTACAATTGTAATTCTTGATATATGTTTTTTTTTATCAACCTCTGCAACAGCTAATGACTCTATGTTATAACCTCTTCCTGAAAATAAACCCACCACTCTAGCTAGGACTCCAGCTTCGTTATCAACCCAAACAACAATGATATGGTTTTCTGATTTTCCTAATTTTCCAGGTTCGCTATAAGCTGATTTAGATTTTCCCATTATACTAAAGTCTTCCCTTCATCAGAAACTTCTTCTTTTTCATCTTCTGGTCCTAACAACATTTGATTGTGAGGTTTACCAGAAGGTATCATTGGAAAACAATTTTCCATTGGGTCAACTAGACAATCAAAAATAACTGGTTTATTAACATTAATCATTTCGTTTATTTTTTCATCCAACTCATCAGGTTTTTTTGCCTGAATTCCTATGCATCCATATGCTTCTGCAAGTTTAACAAAATTTGGCAATGCAGCAGTGTAACTTTCTGAGTAATTCTTTTCATGTAAAAGTTCCTGCCACTGCCTGACCATCCCCATGTACTGGTTATTTAAAATAAATATTTTAATCGGTAACTTATATTGAACTGCCGTCGACATTTCTTGCATTGTCATTAAAACAGATGCTTCTCCAGCAATATCTATTACTAATTTACCAGGATTTGCTACTTGAACACCAACAGCAGCTGGTAATCCATAGCCCATGGTACCAAGACCACCCGATGTCATCCATCTGTTTGGTTTATTAAATTTATAATGTTGAGCAGCCCACATTTGGTGCTGGCCGACCTCTGTTGTTATATAAACGTCTTTATCTTTAGAAAGCTCGTAGAGCCTTTGAACAGCATACTGAGGTTTTATTACTTCTTTGCTGTTTTTAAAGCTTAATGATTTTTTTTGTCTCCATTTATCAATATCTTTCCACCACGTTGATATGTTTGACTTGTTTGAGTTTAAAAAATCTTTATTTTTTTCTTTAAACCTCTTATTTAAAGCTTTTAAAAAACTTTCAACGTCACTTACGACAGGAAGATCTACTTTAATATTTTTTCCAATCGAAGATGGATCGATATCAACATGAATTTTTTTTGACTTAGGTGAAAACTCATCAACCTTTCCTGTTATTCTATCGTCAAATCTCGCGCCAATATTAATCATAAGATCACAACTGTACATGGCATTGTTGGCCTCGTATGTTCCATGCATTCCTAACATTCCTAAAAATAAAGGGTCGTCTCCAGGATAAGCTCCCAAGCCTTGAAGGGTAGAAGTAATTGGAAATCCTGTTAGTGCAACAAGTTCTCTTAATAATTTGCTGGCTTCAGGTCCAGAGTTTATTACTCCGCCTCCAGTATAAAAAATTGGTCTCGAAGATTTTTTCATCATATTTACAACTTTGTCAATTTCTGTATTACTAACTTTTCCATTTAGTTTTCCGTTAACTTGTTTCTTTTTTTTATTTTTTAAAACAAATTCAGTTTTTTTAAATTGAATATCTTTTGGTATGTCCACTAAAACTGGGCCAGGTCTTCCTGTAGTTGCAACTTCAAATGCACGATCCATAACCGCAGCTAAATCTTTTACATCTTTGACCAACCAATTATGTTTTGTACATGGTCTAGTAATTCCAGTTGTATCACATTCTTGAAATGCATCTGTTCCTATCAAGTGGGTTGGAACTTGACCGCTTATACAAACAATTGGAACTGAATCCATATACGCATCCGTTAATGCTGTTACTGCATTAGTGGCTCCTGGACCAGACGTAACTAGCATGACGCCAGGTTTTCCTGAAGAACGCGCGTATCCTTCCGCAGCGTGTCCTGCTCCTTGCTCGTGACGAGCTAGAATATGTTTTATTGTTTTATGATTTTTTAATTCATCATAAATCGGTAGTACCGCACCACCTGGATAACCGAATATATGTTCTACTTTATGATGCTCTAAAACCTTAAAAACAATTTCTGCACCTGAAAATAATTTCCCCATAAAATGTAATCTATCTTAGGGAAATTTTGGGTCAAGTTTTAGATAAATAACTTAGAATTTTTTTTCTTAAATCAAGATAATTGGTATCACTAAAACCCTTCCAATCCTTCATCTGACCTCTTTGCCAGGTAAGCTGCCTCTTTGCGTATTGCCTAGTTCTTATAAGAACTTTATCTTTAAGCTCATCTAATGAAATTTTTTTGCTTAAAAATTCAGATATTTCCTTAATACCAATTATAAAATTGGATGAATTTACAGAATTCACTCGAATTTTTTTAAAATTTTCAGCCTCTTGGATAGCCCCTTTTTGTAACATTTCATCAAATCTTTTTTTAATTCTCTTTTCTATTTCTGGCTTTGCTGGGTGAAGAAAAATTTTTATAAATTCTTTAGTCTTGAAAATTTTCTTATTTTTTTTCTGCCATAGCCACAAAGGTTTTCCCGTATGTTTATAAACGGAAAATGCTCTTTGCACTCTCTGCTTATCGCTTGTTAGTATGCCTTTAAAAATTTTAGGGTTTTTTAAAATATAATTTTTGTCTAATTTTGAGTTCATATTTGCTTTCGGAATCTCGGGTATTTCAGATAAACCGTTAGTTAAGGCTTTAAAATACAGTCCTGTACCACCAACTATTAATGCTATTTTTCCTTTTTTGTTTATTTCTTTAATTTTTTTTGCCGCTAACTTATACCAAGAGCCGGTGGAGAAGTTTTTCTTTACCGAAAGAAAGCCGTATAAATGATGAGTTATACTTTTATCATTAGGTCTAGCTGATAAAATTTTAACCTCTTTGTATACTTGCATGCTATCTGCATTAACAATTTCACCATTATATTCTCTAGCAATGTCCAAAGCTAATCTTGATTTTCCTGAAGCGGTTGGGCCAAATAAAAGTATTATTTTTTTTTTTATTTTTTTTGACAAACTTTTTACTTTTTAAAGTCTTTGGCTGACTCCATTCTTCCTAGAGTCAGTCTTTTTGTAATTAATTTTTTATCTCTCCAGATTTTAACAGTAACTTTTGAGTTGGGTTCTGTATTTGCAACAACTCTTGGAAGGTTTCTCATAGTTTTTATTTTTTGACCATCAAATTCCAAAATAATATCAGCAATTTTTACTCCTCCCTTTTCAGCAGGACTTCCTTCAGAGACTCCTCCTATAAATGCTCCCTTTGGTTCATTCAATCCTGCAACCTGAGCCATTTCCTTTGTGACTTGTTGAATTCTAACTCCCAACCATCCTCTTTTTGTTTCACCGTACTTTATTAACTGGTCAATAACAGTTGAAGCGTAATTTGCAGGAATTGCAAAACCAATTCCGCTACTTGCTCCAGACGGACTGATAATAGCTGTATTAATTCCAATTACATCTCCGTCCATATTAAATAATGGACCTCCTGAATTACCTTGGTTGATTGATGCGTCAGTTTGAATAAAATCATCGTAACGAGTTAGATTTATATCTCGATTTCTTGCAGAAATTATTCCTGAAGTTACGGTGCCCCCTAAACCAAAAGGATTTCCAATTGCTACTACCCAATCTCCAACTCTAGATTTATCAGAGTTACCAAACTCTACTGTTTTGAATTTCTCTGATGATTCAATTTTTAATACAGCAATGTCTGAATATGGATCTGCTCCCAAAACTTTGGCTTCATATTCTTTATTATTTACTCTTACGATAATATCTTCCGCATTTGCAATAACATGATTATTTGTAATTACAGTCCCATTTTTTTTAACAATAAATCCTGACCCTAGAGAAGTTGCTTTTCTCTCTGTTGGTTTTTGAAATTCTTTAAACATGTCTTCAAATGGAGATCCGGGCGGAAATTGAAATGGAAAAGGATTTGACTGAGTTTTAATTGTTTGGGTTGTTGAAATATTAACAACAGACGGCATTAACTTTTCTGCTAAGTCTGCAAATGATGCGGGCGGATTTTTAGCTCTTCCTTCAATATTAAAGATAAAATAAAAAAATATGAAGAAGACAAATAATTTTTTAGAACTAAATTTCATCATCCCTTTATATACCAAATAATAATAAACCCAATTACCGCAAAAACTATGCCGATTATTCTTAAATTATTTGCTGGCATAGCCTCAATTAATTTAGACATATTCTTGATTTTTGACGGAAACAAGGCGCAAAGCAAACCCTCAATAAACAAAACCAAACCAATGGCAATAATGAGTTCCTTCAAGCCGTAGCCTTATTGTTTTTTAATTAATCCAGATTTTCCAAAAAATTTAAAGAAATCGCTATCCGGTGATAATATAAGTGAAGTATCTCCACCTATTAATGCCTTTTCGTAAGATTGCATTGCACGATAAAATGCAAAGAATTTTGGATCTCTTCCGAAGGCTTCTGCAAAAATTTTGTTTCTCTGACCGTCGCCTTCTCCCTTCATAATCTCAGATTGTTTATTTGCATTGGCTAAGATTACTGTTACTTCTTTATCTGCTGTTGAAGTTATTTTAGCTGCCATCTCGGCTCCTTGCGCTCTAAATTCTTTTGCTTCTCTTTCTCTTTCAGTTTGCATTCGTTTAAATATTGCTTCGCTGTTTGCCTGTGGTAAGTCTGCTCGTTTAATTCTCACATCAACAATTGTAATTCCAAAGTTTTGAGCTTCTGTATTTACATCATTTTGAATTGAGGCCATATGCACAGCTCTGTCTGTCGATAATAATGTTGCGAGCTGTTGTGTACCTAATACACTTCTTATTCTTGAATTTATAATCGTTGCCAGTCTCGATCTTGCAACCCTTTCATTTCCAACTGATATATAAAATTTTAATGGGTCTACAATTTTAAATCGAGCAAAAGCATCCACTATTAATCTTTTTTGATCTGCAGCGATAACTTCTTCTGGTGGAGTGTCTAAATTTAATACTCTTCTATCAAGATAAGCAACATTTTGTATAAAAGGAATTTTAAAATTTAATCCAGGTTTAGTAATTATTCTTTTAGGATCACCAAATTGTAAAACAATTGCTTGGTTAATTTCTTGAACTATAAAGACAGACTGATAAGCAACTACGGCTAAAACTACTATAAAAGGTATTAAAATTTTTCTCATTGTTTAGCCTTCTTTTTAATTTCTGGAAGAGGAAGGTATGGAACTACTCCTGAGCCAGAGTTTTTATCAATAATTACTTTATCAATATCAGCTAAAACTCTTTCCATAGTTTCTAAATACATTCTCTCTTGGGTTACCTGTTTTGCTTTAGCATACTCATTATAAATTGCTATAAATCTACTTGCTTCACCTTCTGCAGCAGCTACAACTTGTTTCTTGTAGGCTTCAGCTTGTTGTAAAATTTTTTCTGCCTCTCCACGTGCTCTCGGTATAACGTCGTTCGCATAAGCTTCGGCTTCATTCTTAGATCTTTCTCTGTCTGCTCTTGCTGCTTGAACATCTCTAAACGCATCAATAACCTGATCAGGTGGGTCAGCTTTTTGTGTTTGAACCTGTGTAATTTGAATACCCGATCCATATTCATCTAAAATTCCTTGAGTAATTTCTTCAACTTCATTTTCTATTTTTGATCTTCCTTCCGTTAAGATAGATTGAATTCTACTTTTGGCTATGACCTCTCTCATTGCTGTTTCTGAGGCTGCTTTAACTGTCTCCAATGGACTTTGAATATTAAAAAGAAATTTTCCCGCATCTTTGATTACCCAAAAAACTGAATAATCAATATCAACTATATTTTCGTCTCCTGTTAACATTAAACTTTCTTCTGAAACATCTCCTATACCTGAAGTTCTTCCGGTATCACTTGCAGATCTAAAACCAACATCAATACGATTAACTTTTGTGACTTTGGGTGTAAAGACTCTCTCTACTGGAAAAGGAATATGATAATTCAATCCTGGTTGGGTAGTTTTGGTAAATTCTCCAAAACGTAAAACTACACCCTGCTCATCTGGTAAAACTCTGTAAAGACCACTTAGTCCCCAAAGAACTACTAAAACTAAAAGTCCTAAATAAATTGGCTTATTACCCCCGCTTCTTCCGCCTGGAAAAATTCTTCCAACCGAGCCTTGGGCTTTTCTGATCAAATCGTCAATATTAGGAGGCGGTCTTCTTTTCCCTGAACCATTACCGTCTCCACTTCCTCCGCCTGGAGGAGCTCCCCATGGGGATTCTCTTTTAAATATATAATCCTTAAAAGACATTACACTTTATATAATGACTTTTTAGATAAAAACAAGTTGTGATACAGTGTCATAATGTCTGATAATAAAGGTAAAATGGGTGAAAGTTTAAAAGAAAAAACCACACCAAAAAATTTTAAGAAAAATCCAATAAAAGGAACAAAATTTACCGTAATGGTATCTAGTGCTAAAGGAGGCGTTGGAAAATCTACGTTTGCTATAAATTTAACTTTTGCTCTGCAGAAACTTGGAAAAAAAGTTGGCTTATTGGATGCAGACATTCATGGTCCATCTTTACCAAAAATGATTGGGTTAAATGAAAAACCAAAAAGCGATGGAAAGCTTTTGTTTCCTCTAGAAAAATACGGGGCACAATTTATGTCTTTGGGTTTTTTGGTGGACGAAAAAACTCCCATGATTTGGAGAGGTCCAATGGTAATCAGTGCTATAAAGACACTAACGGAAAAAGTTTCATGGAAAGATTTAGATTTTTTAATTATTGATATGCCTCCAGGCACTGGTGACACTCAGCTCACTTTTGCTCAAGATGTAAAAATCGATGGAGCCATTATAATTTCAACACCTCAAGAGTTGGCTTTAATGGATGTTCAAAGAGGAATTCAAATGTTTGATAAAACAAAAATAAAAATTATAGGTCTAGTTGATAATATGAGTTTTTTTAAAGGTGAAGATGGGAAAAAATATAATATTTTTGGTGAAGGTGGAGTTGAAAAAACTGCAAAACAATTTGATAAGAAATTTCTTGGTCAAGTTCCTATTAGTACTTCGCTTAGAGAATCTGCAGATCTAGGTTTACCATTAACTTACAAGGAACCAGATCACGAAATATCTAAAATTTTTTCTGATATTGCAAACAAAATTATGCAAGATGTTGTTTAAAACCAAAAGATTCCATTAGTTCATTCCACTCTCTTTTAGATAAACCTGATGAACTAATATCGCACTTTTCACCTTTTATCATCTTTTGAATTACAATTTTGCCTTTAGCTGAAAGTTCCATTCCACCCACTCTATAATCTATGAAAGCATCATAAGTTATTGGAACCCATTTTTTAATACTGTTCATCATTACATTTGCGTATTCCCTAATTTCATATTGAGCATGACTGTCTGCTCTTAAAGATAAAAAATTTAATAAATTTAATAAATCTGTTTTCCAATACCATTGAGTGTATGAATTTAGAGTTAAATTCATTCTAGCTAACTCTCTTGCCAAGCCTTGCTTTTTATCATCAATAATACTGCCATCGTACTTTTCATTAAGCATTTCTTCATAATGCTGATAGTTTCGTTCTGCATCTTCTTTTAAAATTTTTAAAATACTGTCTGCCTGTGTTCCGTTAATTAAATTACCTCTACCTTGTCTATTATTTGTAGATTGTGCAGCTAAATTTTCTTTTGATGGAACATAAAATTCTTTATCCATAATAGAATATCTTGCTGAATATTCATTTACATTCGCGGTTCTATGTCTAATCCACTGTCTTGCGATAAAAATTGGTAGTTTAATATGATATTTAATTTCACACATCTCGAAAGGAGTGCTGTGTCGATGCCTCATTAAATATTTTATTAGACCGCTATCTGTCGAAACTTTTTTAGTTCCTTTTCCATAAGAAACTCTCGCTGATTGAACTATTGATGTATCATCACCCATATAATCAACTACTCTTACAAAACCATGATCAAGAACAGGCATTGCTTCGTAAAGAATTTTTTCTAATTCTGGTGAGGTCACTCTTTTAGTAACGTTTTTTTGTGACTGTTGGTCTAAAATTTCTTGTTTTTGTTCTTTTGTGAGCTTCATTAGAAATATTTATTGAATCTTTATATTTTGATTTTATATTATATCTGTTGGTTTTCCAACTATGACGATAAACGAGTTTCGTAATAAACATTGCGGACGTGGGGGCAGTACCCACCACCTCCACCATTTACAACTTATGGGGGTGAATCAGAATCGACGGGTGTCTAAAGGCTATTCTTTCGTTCGAGATGGTTCCGACGTAACGGGCTAATTTTAAATGCAAATAATAAATTTGCACTTGCTGCTTAATTAACTTTGTTAATTAGGTAAACGGGGTTTGGGGCACCTGGCAACAGAACGCCCCTTCTAATTTTCTAATATTTTTCTTATTCCCGCCTTTAAACTATACCTGGGTTTAAAGCCAAGTTTTTTAATTTTTTTAATATCAGGAACTCTAATTGTGGTTCCTCCTTTTTTGAGTGGAGATTTTTTCAATATAATTTTCTTATTTAAAATTTTTGAAATTGTTAAAGCTAATTTTTTCATAGTGATTTTTTCTGTTGTTCCAATATTATAAATATTTAAGTGCTTTCCTTTTTTAATTATTAGTTCAAATGCTTTTACAAAATCATCTATAAATATAAATGATCTTATCTCGTTGCCAGTGCCTTGAATCTTAAATTTTTTACCCTTTAAATTTTTAAATCTTGCTAAAAATTCAGGTATCACATGTTCCGTTCCCATATTTAAACCGTAGACATTGTGTGGTCTAAAGATAATTAGTTTTTTAAAAAGTTTTCTTCCTAAATTAATGCCCATTACTTCGGTTAAAATCTTTCCTACACCATAAGAATAACGGGGGTTATAAACGTCGGGTACTTTTAACATTTCGTTTTCTGTAGTTGGAATTTTAAGAGGTGTTTGGTAGACCTCTGAACTAGACGCTAAATATAACTCTTTAATTTTATATTTAACGCATCCGTCTAGAACGTTTAACAATCCTTTTACAGCCACATCTAAAACTAAATTTGGTTTTGAGTAAAAATATTTTGTTCCATTAACATACGCAAGATGTATAACAGCATCAATATTGTTTAAACATTTAAAAAATTTTTTTCTATTTCTTACGTCTCCCTTAATAAAATTTATTTTTTTTTTGGACCTTAATTTTTTAATGGAACCCCTAAAATTATTATCAAAAATGGTAACTCTAAATCCTTGTCTGATAAGACTTTCTGTAATGTTTCTTCCTATAAACCCGGTACCACCAGTTATTAGATAAGATTTAGTTTTTTTTTTAAACATTTTATTTTATATTTTTTATACCCCAAATGAACCATCTTAAATATTCTATTAACCAAGGACCAAATTTAAAAGTCGAAGAACCTCCAAAAAGCCTATCAACTGATTTTAAGGGAAATTCGTCAATTTTATATTTTTTAAGATAAACTTTAATTGAAAGTTCAAATGAAAATGCCCATCCTATGGGTTTAGATTCCAATTTTATTGATTGCCAAATATTTTTTTTCATCATTTTTATACCCGTTGTACAGTCCGAAAGGGGAATTTTTGTAAAAAATTTAAATGATTTATTTGCAACTCTTGAAAAAATTGAACCAATTAATGAACCTCCGAGTCTTATACCTCCTTTGGCATATCGAGTTCCACTTACAAAGTCTAAATCGTTTTGGATAAAATGAGATATCATTTTATCAACTGCAACTATTGGAAATATTTCATCAACAGCTGTTATTAAAATTATTTCATATTTTGCATTCTGCACACCAGCCTCAACCGCATGTCTAACGCCTTTTTCTATTTTGTTATGTACCAACTTTATATTGTCAAATTCTTTAACTAGACTTTGTGCAACATTAATAGCGTTATCTTGTTCCGAGTCATAAACGATTATAATTTCTTTAGGAAATTTAATTGAAGAATTAAGCAATCTTACCATAATAGGAAGGCTATCTCTTTCGTTAAATATTGGTAAAATTATTGATAATTCTTTTTTCATTAATTGTTATTTTTTAAAAATAAATTTATTAAGTTACATACTTTTTTTTGCTCTTTTAAACTCATGTCTAGAGATGACGGAAGCCACATCATTTTTTTTTGTATTTTCTTAGAATTAGACAACGTTTGGAAAGAAGATTTGTAAGGAAAGCAAGTATTCATGGGATGCCAGTAATATCTACAAATAACATTTTTTGCTTTTAAAAAATTAAATAATTTATTTCTTTTTTCACAATATACATCTGTCCATAAAGGAAGTTCTCCTTTTTTAAAATTAAAATTTATTATTTTAAATTTTGAATTTTGGCGAATATTTTTTACATAATATTCGTGTATCTTATTCAGTTTTTTCATTCTCCAGTTTATATTTTTTAATTGGGAAAGGCCTAATGAAGATTGTAGGTTTGAAAATTTAAAATTATAACCTTTTGATCTGTAACTGTCCTCTCCTCCTGAAGTTAGCCCAACTCTTCCTTGATCTTTTAATCTTTTAAGATTTAAATAAATTTTTTTACTATTAGTGACTACTACTCCCCCTTGACCAGTTGTAATTATTTTATTAGGTGCAAATGAAAAACAACCTGCCTCACCAAAGGTACCCAGAAATTTTTTTTCATATTTTGATCCAAATGCTTCAGCTGCGTCCTCAATAATCTTAATTGATTTCTTTCTGCAAATATTAACAATGTTTTTAATATTTTTTCCTCTTCCAGAAACATGAACGGGAATTAAAAATTTTGTTTTCTTAGTTATTTTTTTTAATAAAGCTTTTTCATCGATCAAAAGGTTTTTTTGATTGATATCAACTAAAACTGGTTTTGCTCCTGCCATTGCTACAGCATTAGCGGTGGCTGGAAAAGTTATATTTGGAATTATAACTTCATCATTATTTTTAACGCCGCATGCCTTCAATGCTAAAAAAATTGCTGTTGTTCCGCTGGTTGTTGTAGCTGCATACTTAACTTTTAAAAAATTACATATTTTTTTTTCAAATTCTTTTGTTTGTTTTCCTTCATTAGGAAAATTATTTTTAAGAACATTTCTAGTTATATTTATGGTATCGGTTATATTTATTAAGGGTTTAGATAGAATTATCTTTTTCATTTTTATTTTGGCGAATTTATAAGTTTATGAGTAGAAACCAAATTTTTGCTCACAAAATAATAAGATTGGGTTCCAATTGTAATTTTTGGTGGTGGAAAAGGCTCATGAATCATTGATCTAAGAAAATTATAAATTTTTCTTCCGCTCCATGACCAATTGATTTTTCCATTATTAGGAAAATTTTTCTTCTTATACTTAAGATTTTGACCTTTAAGCCTATAACTAAAAATTTTTTGTTTCTTTAAAATTTTACTAAAAATTTTTTTGAACTCTTTAAAACTTTCATTCGTAAACTTTTTATAAAGAGTTTCAGCTGTATCATGATTTAAAATTTTAATTTTTCTTTTTGATATAATTCTGCCTGAGTCTATTTTTTTTCCCAACCAATGTGCCGTTATACCTGTCAATTTTTCTCCATTAAATATTGCATGAACTAAAGAGTATCTACCTCTATACTTTGGTAGTAGAGAAGGATGAATGTTCAAAACACCAAATCTTGGATAGCTAACTAATTCTGATGGTAATATTTGTGTAGAACCCAAACAAAATATCACATCTAAATTTATTTTTTTTTTTACTAATACTTTTTTTAATTTCTTTAATTCTATTTTTTTTAATTTATTTTTTTTAGATAATTTTGATACTGATTTATTAAATGAATTGTCAGTACCGTTGTCATCCTTATTACAAACAACATATAAAGGTTTAATTTTTCTTTTCAGTAAATAGCTTAAGCAATTGTAGCCTAGCTGTTTGCCCCCAACAAAAATATAATTTAATTTTTTCATCTACTCTTTAGATCGACCCCATATATCTATAACATGTTTATTTTTGGAAAATTTTAAATTCATATATTTTTTATGGGGCGCACCAATAATTATTATATCAGATTTTTTTATAAGACTATTCGTTTTATAATAGTTTTTATCTCTGTAATAGACATCGCTATATATAACCTTAAATTTTCTTTTTTTTAATTTTTTTATCAAATCAATTGATAAAGAATCTCTAATATCGTCTGTTTCAGCTTTAAAAGTTACACCAAGAATACCAATAATTTTTTTTTTAGAATTTTTAATATTTTCTACTTTTTCAATAACCAAGTCTACCATGCTTTGATTTATCTTCATTGATGCAAAACCTAATTCAAATCTACCTTTGTAAAATGAACTCAGTTGCATTGTATCTTTTAACAAACATGGTCCGGCAGTAAATCCTGACTTTGGCAGATTTAAATTTCTCTCATAACCAAACTTCATCAATTTTCTAATTCTATCAAAATCGACATTGTATTTTTCACACATAATAAAAAGTTGGTTTGCAATTGCAAAATTGATGTATCTATTAGCATTTGAAAATAATTTTATTAGTTCAGCTTCCTGAATAGTCGAAAGAAGAATTTTTTTACAAATTTTTTTAAAAAGTTTACTGACTATATGAACAGAATTTTTATTAACCCCAGCCACTACTTGTGGTAAGTTAGGCAGTTCAATTAAAGCTTTGCTTTGGACAATTCTTTCAGGACAATAAACAATATTGTTATTTTTCGTTTTTAAAATTTTTGATATTTTTCTTATCATTCCAGGATAAACAGAGCTACGAATTATGAGTATTTGATTTTTGTTGATAATTTTTAACAATTTATAAAATAAAGCTACGAAGTTTTTAACCTCGGGTTTTAATTTTTTATTTACGGGTGTACCTATGCAAATTATTATAAATTTACTTGTTTTGACTGTTTTCAAATCATTGCTAAAAGATAAAATTTTTTTTTTTAAGCACTTGTGTAAAAGTTTTTTTGCGCCTATTTCATAAAAAGGCGGTATACCTAATTTAATTTTATTTAAATTTTTTTGATCAACGTCAACTAAGTTAATTTTATATTTTTTTGATCCAAATGCTAAGCCAAGAGGAAATCCAACGTGTCCTGCTCCACCTACAATACTAATAGAATTTTTAATAATTTTATTCATATTGAAGATTAATTTGTATTATTATACTAACTAATAGTAAAATGAAAAAGTACTCCAAAATAATTACAAAGTGTCAATTCTCTAAAAAAAAAGATCTTCAAACTGTTTTATCACTTGGATTTTTGCCTGGTGTCAATCAAATGCAAAAAGTTAATTCGAATAATAATTTTGAGTATTTTTTTCCTACTAATTTAGTTTATTCACCATCCTCAAAATTATTTCAAATTGATAACATAGTTGACAAAAAAATTTTATTTCCAAAAAGTTATCCTTATACAAGTAGCACAACAAAAATTTTGCGTGATAATTTTGAAAATTTGTATAAAGAAACTAAAAATACTTTTGGATTAAATAAAGATGACCTTGTTGTTGATATTGGGTCTAATGATGGTAACCTTTTAAAAAAATTTAAAAACTGTAAAGTTCTAGGAGTAACTCCTGAAAAAATTGGATACAAAGCCATTAGAGACGGGATACCTACAATCATAAACTATTTTAATAAAAAAGTGGTTAATCAAATAAATAAAAAATATGGAAAAGCAAAAATTATTACAGCAACCAATGTTTTTGCGCATATAGATAACATTGATGATTTAATGAGAAATATTCTTAAACTAATAAAGGAAGATGGTGTTTTTATAACTGAGTCACATTATTTTCTGTCTCTGGTCAAAACACTGCAGTATGACACAATTTATCATGAACATTTAAGATATTACACTGTAACGAGCTTAAAAAATATTTTTAAAAAATATGGAATGAAAATTATAAAAGTAAAAAAAATAAATACTCATGGTGGTTCAATTAGGGTCTATGCTGTAAAAAATAAAAAATTTTCAATTGATAAAAGTGTAAATAAGTCGCTAATCGAAGAAAAAACATTTTTGTCAAAAAAAAATATAAAGTTATTTAGAAATAAAGTATTAAAATCTAAGTCTGATTTACTTTCAAAGATTTTAAAGATTAAAAAAAATAATAATTCTATTTTTGCAGTAGGAGCACCTTCGAGAGCAACTACTTTGGTAAATTATGTTGGTTTAAATGAAAATTTAATTGACTGTATTTGTGAAATCAAAGGATCTCACAAAATTAGTCATTATTTACCTGGAACTCGAATACCTATTGTGTCTGAACAAATAATTTTTAAAAAAAAACCCGAATACTTGCTGATATTGTCATGGCACATTTCAAGAGAACTAATAAAAAATTTAAGAAAAAAAGGTTACAAAGGAAAATTCATTATACCTTTACCAAATCCTAAAATTGTCAGAAAATATAATTAGATGGATAAATTCTTAAAATTTTTAAGTAATAAATATATTTTGTCTATTCTTTTTATTAATATATTTTTTTTTCTTTTAACTTTTAACAATCCATGGACATTAGATGATTACGGATATTTTTCTGCAGGAAAGTTATACAATCTAATTAATAATAAAGTAATTAGTTTTGAACCTTTTATTTTTGGAAGTGGCTATGGCCTTCATTTAGAAAGCAGATATATGCCATTATTTTATTTTTTGAATCAAATACTGCCTTCTTCTAGCATCTTGTTTCATTTAATTATTGTTACTGTTCACACTCTTACATGTTTTATAGTTTTTTTAATCTCAGAAAAAATATTTCAAAAAAAAAATTTGTCTTTTTTATTTTCACTTTTTTACACTCTAAACTACAGCATAAGTATTAAAGCATTATCCTGGAATGTATTCTATGGACATATAATTGCTGCCTTTTTTGGTTTGCTATCTATATATTTTTTAATTTTATTATTTGAAGAAAAAAGAATAAAAAAAATTTATTTATTAATTTATTTTTTATTATCTTCTTTTTCTTTTTTAACAACCGAAAGCGGTTTAGTATTTCCAATAATAGGATCCTTTATTCTTTTGTTTTTTTTCAAAAAAGATAAATTAATATCAAAATTTTTTATTTCTTTATTCCCATTGGTTATATTTATATTCTTAGTTTATTTAAATACTGGAAAAATTTTACCTTTGCTAAAAGATAGAGCAACAAACGAAGATCAAACTAAAGTTGAAAAAATTTTAAATTCAAATAATGAAAATAAAATTCATTTTTACAGATCTACTTATGCCCCACGTAATTTAGAGGGATATGTATTAAGAAGCATTGATAACGTACTTGGAAGTATTAACCTAACTTCTCTTGAAAAAGTATTAAAGTATTATGATAAAAACGATATAATCAAATTTCATTTTAAAAAGAATATATACTTTTTTCTTACTGCTATACTTTTTATTATATTGTTTTTCTTATTTTTTATTTTAAAAGAAAAGTACTCAAAAAAAAATCTCAATTTAATAACCAAAAGCTTTGTAATTTATTTATTAATATTTTTTATTTATAGTATAATTTTTTTTAGAAGAGATATAAATTTTGGCCTATCTTTCTGTTCCGCGCTATTGCTAACCAGTTTAATTAAAAACTTAAATGATAACAATTCTATTTTAAAAATTAGGTTAATAGTAATTTCTTTTGTGCTTCCTTCAGTTCTTTATGCTGCAACTTTTTTTTCCTACTGGGGAGAAGATTGGGGTCCAAAATCTGAAATGATAAAAAAATCAAACTACATAATTCAAATGACAAAAAAAGGTGAGCTTATTCAAAATTTGAAGTATCGTACTGATTATAAAAACTTATATTACCTTTACCATTTTAATAACTATCAAAGTTATTTGAGCAAAAAATATAAAAATATGAATTTTATTAATTTTCAGAAAACTTTAGAAAAAGATTTTGAATTATTTCAAAATAAATAATGTTTTTTCTTACGCAACAAATTTACTCAAATCTGGTTTAAAATAATTTGGCCCTTTCATAACTTTGCCCTTGTCATTATAAATAGGTTTCCCATCTGATCCTAATTTGCTCATGTTCGAATTTTGTACCTCTTCAAAACATTTGTCGAGATTAATTCCAAAAGCATGACCAGCTCCATATGTAACATAAAGTATATCTGTTAATGCGTCCGCAACCTCTTTAATGTCTTTTTTATCGATAGCTTCTTTTAACTCTAATAATTCCTCTTTTATAAGGTCGTATCTAAGACTAATAATTTTTTCCTCAGGAAATTCGGCATTTTCCTTTACCTCTTGGCCGAAAGTTTGCATAAATTTTTTCACACTAGTAAAATTACTCATATTTCTGCCTTTATATTTTATAAATATTTAATAAAAGTGTATTATATCAAAGAATCGCAAATGAAATACAGAACAGAATATGATTCAATTGGAAAAATTAAAGTTCCTGGTGATAAGTATTGGGGTGCGTCAACTCAAAGATCCAATAAATACTTTGATATCGGTGATTTCCTTATAAGACCAGTTTTAATTCAATCAATAGCTGTCATTAAAAAAGCTGCGGCAATAGTTAATGCACGAAACGGGGATTTAGAAAAAAAAATAAGTAAATACATTGTGAAAGCAGCTGATGAGGTAATTAAAGGAAAACTTCATAGTCATTTTCCTTTAAAAGTTTGGCAAACAGGGTCGGGAACTCAAACCAATATGAATGTTAATGAAGTAATTGCCAACAGGGCAATACAGATGATGGGCGGCAAAATGGGAACCAAAAAACCCGTTCATCCTAATGATCATGTAAACAAATCACAATCAACTAACGATGTTTTTCCGACTGCCATGCATATTGCGATTGTCGTGAAAACGAAAAATAAATTGCTGCCTTCTTTAAAATTGTTAGAAAAAGAATTAAGCAAAAAGGTAAAGCAATTCAATAAAATAGTTAAATTAGGTAGGACACACCTTCAAGATGCCACTCCTTTAACTTTGGGACAGGAATTTTCTGGATATCAATCTCAATTAAAAAAATGTATCGAAAGAATAGAGAGAGCTCTAAGCGAAATATACTATTTAGCACAGGGAGGTACAGCCGTAGGTACAGGCTTAAATACTAAAAAAAATTTCGATAAAAAAATTATAAAAGAAATTAATAAAATAACCAAATTTCCTTTTAAACCAGCAAAAAATAAGTTTGCAGCCTTAGCTGCCCATGATTCAATAGTAAATTTTTCTGGAACAATGAATACTACCGCTGTTTGCTTGATGAAAATAGCTAACGATATAAGATTTCTAGGATCTGGACCGCGAGCGGGTTACGGAGAATTAATATTGCCGGAAAATGAACCAGGTTCTTCGATAATGCCTGGTAAAATAAATCCAACACAATGTGAGGCTGTTACAATGGTTTGTGTAAAAGTGATTGGAAATCACAATGGTATTACTATGGCAGGATCACATGGTCATTTTGAATTAAACGTTTTTAAACCTTTGATTATACACAACATTCTTCAATCAATAAATATTATGTCCGACTCTTCTAAATGTTTTGCTAATTATTGCATTAAGGGTTTAAAGGCTGACAAAAAAAGAATTAAGTCTCTACTTGATAATTCTTTGATGCTAGTAACAGCTCTTTCCCCAAAGATTGGTTATGATAATGCAGCAAAAATAGCAAAGAAAGCTTTAAAAAATGGAACAACTTTAAAAGAAGAAACTTTAAAAACTGGCCTTATAAACGAAAAAGAATATTTAAGAATTGTAGATCCAAAAAAAATGATCAAGCCTAATAAATAAGAATCAGATTATTAACCAAAAGTTTCTTTTGCAAATTTTTTTAATCTGAAAAAATCTAAAATTCCAAGATTCCCTCTGTCTAATACAAATTCATTAAAGTTTTTCTCTAAATTTAAAATATCTTTTCTATCAAATTTTTCTCTGTTATCTCTTACAATATTTTTAAATTTAATTTTATTATTAATTAAATCTATTTTACCAGCTAAGAACAAAGATGTTTCTTTTTCATTAAAATCATAAATATTAAACTTTCTTAAGAATTTATCTGAATTTTTTGAATAGAAATTAAAAGAAAAATCTAAGAATGGCTCTTTATAATTATTGGCATATAAAAGATTAAAATTGATTTTACTGCCTTGTGGTAAATTGGCTGATCCATTTTCTATTTTCATATCTCCATTTTCAAAAATCATTGACATTTTAATATTGTTTATTCGGCCAACAAATGAGTTTGTACTTTTACCATAAATTTTGAACTTTCCATTAACTTTTTTGCTTATACCTGAGTCTAAAAAATTATAATTTTTATCTGAAGAAAAATAATATAGAAGAAATTTTCTTAAATTAATTTGATTGATATTTAAGTTAAGATCAAAGAAAAAATTGTCTACAAAAGATACTTCTCCGTCAATTTTAGAGTTAAAAAATTTATTTCTAAAAAAAGATTCATCAATTTTAAATTTTTCCTTACCTTTAAAATTTAGTGTAACAATACTATCAAATAATTTTATTTGGGATTTACCGGTTACTCTTTCTAAGGTACTTGATGGTTCAAAGATTGCACTTAGAGATGCATCTAGGTCTGGAATTTCTAATTTAAGATTTTTTTCTCCTTGTATTTTGTCTGTAAATTTTAGTTTTATTTTTTTTTTAGAAAATACAGAGTCGAATACTATCTGGTGGTTATTATTATTAAACTTCTCTTTTAAGTTAACATTTTCAAATAAAACTTTATTATTTTGATCATCTGAAAAAAATATCTTACAGTTTTTCAAAAAAATATCATTTTTCTTTAGAATGGTAAAATACTTAAAATAATTTTTAAATTCATTTGGATATATTTTAATTGTTTGATCGAGAATAAAAAATTTTTTAAGTTTTATATTTTTTAAGTTATTAATATAAAATGGGGAAGTAGAAATATAAACTGTTTCTAAAAAAATTTGTTTTTTTGAATTTTTAAAATTTAAATTTACTTTTTTAATTTCAAGTCTGGGTGACGGAAAAATTTTGTATGATATGTTACCTTTTATTTTGACATTGAGATTGAAAGAATTGTTAATATTCTTTTCAATAACATGCTTGTCTGTATTATAGTTTTTAAAAGTAGGCTTGGCAAAATAAGATATTACTGTTAACAAAAATATTGTGAAAATTCCTGCCGTAATTGTTTTTTTATTTAAATATCTTTTATAATTGCTAACACTTTTTTTGTTAAACAAGGAATACAGAATTTTAATTACTGGATTTTCCATAACGTTGTTTTATAAGCAGTATAGAACTAAAAATAAAGAACTTCATAATGAAAGATTTTTTAAAAATATTAAATGAGGAACAAAAATCTGCTGTATTGAATATTGAGGGACCGAGTTTAGTTGTCGCTGGTGCCGGATCTGGCAAAACAAGAGTATTAACATCGAGGTTGGCCTACATACTAAAACAGAAAAAAGCTTGGCCCAATCAAATTTTATGCGTCACCTTCACAAATAAAGCCGCAAAAGAAATGCGAGATAGGGTTATAAAAATTCTAGGAGGTAAAGAAAATTCCCTAGCCTGGCTTGGAACTTTTCATTCAATAAGTGTAAAATTTTTAAGAAGGCACGCTGAAGCAGTAGGTCTAAAAAGTAATTTCACAATCTTGGATACTGATGATCAAAAAAAATTAATTAAAAATATATGTAAGGGAGAAAATATAGATGCAAAAAAAATATCTCCTCAATTTATAATTGCTTTGATTGATCGTTGGAAAAATAAAGGTCTTTTGCCTGATGAAGTGCGTTTAACAAAAAAAGATGTTTTCGAAAATCAAATACTAAAAGTATACAAAATTTATCAGAGTAAAATTAAAGATTTAAATGCTTGCGACTTTGGTGATTTAATATTGTATTGTGTAAAACTATTTGAAAAAAACACTGACATAAAAAATATTTATTCAAATAATTTTAAATATATACTTGTAGATGAATATCAAGATACAAATTTTATTCAAAACAAGTGGTTAAATCTAATCGTTAATAAAAATAAAAATATCTGCTGTGTTGGTGATGATGATCAGTCAATTTATAGCTGGAGAGGTGCAGAAATTAAAAATTTTCTAAGCTTTGATAAAGTTTATCCTGACTGCAAAATTTTTAGATTAGAGCAAAATTATAGATCGACTAAAAATATTTTAGATACTGCTTCTTTTTTAATTTCACATAACAAAGATCGTTTGGGTAAAAAACTTTGGTCTGACGGTGAAAAAGGTGAACTGGTTAAACTGAACTGTTACAAGAATGGACGAGAAGAGGCTCAAGGGGTTGGTGATATCATTGAGGAAAATATTAAAAAAAAAAATTCCCTAAACAATATTGCAATACTTGTTAGGGCTATATACCAAACCAGAGAATTTGAAGAGAGATTTTTAAAGATAGGCATCAATTATAGAATTATTGGAGGCACAAAATTCTATGAAAGAGCAGAAGTAAAAGATGCTATTTGCTATTTAAGAATTATAAATCAAAAGTTTGATGATTTAGCCTTTGAAAGAATTATAAATATGCCTCGTAGAGGTTTAGGAGCCTCTACAATAAAACAATTACACGATTTTTCCTCTAAAAATAAAATTTGTCTAGAAGACTCTTCTCACAAACTTCTTCAACTAAATCAATTTAAACCAAAAACAAGATCTGTAATAAAACATTTTTTAGAGCTAGTAAGCAAGTGGAGATCTGATTTAAAGAAAAAGAAACATTATGATTTGTTGAAAATTGTTTTAGATGAGTCTGGCTACTCTGCAATGCTAAAAAACAAAAAAGATCTTGAAAATGAAAATCGAATAGAAAATTTAAAAGAACTTTTAAGAGCCATGCATGACTATGATAATTTACAAGGATTTTTAGAACATGTTGCTTTAGCGACTTCAATTGATCAGGAATGGGAGGATGAAAAAGTTAACATCATGACAATGCATGCGGCAAAAGGTTTGGAATTTGAGTCAGTATTTTTGCCAGGATGGGAAGAAGGTTTGTTTCCACATCAAAAATCTTTGGAAGAAAAAGGCGACTTAGCATTAGAAGAAGAAAGAAGATTAGCGTATGTAGGTATTACGAGAGCTAAAAAAAAGGCCCATATATCTTTTGCCATGCAAAGGTCGTGGCATGGTGAATGGATGGATAGTTTACCATCAAGATTTGTAAATGAACTTCCTGAGGAGGGTATAGAAAAAAATGAAGATCCGGTTAAAGAAATTTCTGATGATTTTGATTTCAATCAGGATAATCTTCTTGAAAATAATGAAGAGTACAGAAGTCCTGGATGGGCTAGACTAAAAAAAAAATTACTTAAATAATGAAAAATTTTAAAAAATTATTCAAAAGACACAGAATTGATGGATACATAGTTCCAAAGAACGATGAGTATTTTAATGAATACGTCCATTCATCTAAAGATAGATTAAAATTTATCTCAAATTTTTCTGGCTCAGCTGGATTTGCAGTGATTTTAAAAAATAAAAGTTATTTATTTGTCGATGGAAGATATACGATTCAAGCCCGTTATCAATCAGGTAAAAAATTTAAAATCATTACAATACCAGAGAAATTTCCTAAAAATGTACTAAAGCTTAATAAAAAAATTATTCTTGGTTTCGATCCAAAGTTACATACGGAAAAACAATTAAATTTTCTTTTTAAAATTAAAAACTTAAGTCTAAAATCTATTAACCGAAACTTAGTAGACCTAGTTTGGTCTGATAGACCCAAAGAATTCATAAAACCTTTCTTTTCACTTTCAAGAAAAAATGCAGGCACAACAACTGAAAAAAAGATTAAAAAAGTAAAAAACGTGCTTTTAAAAAATAAAGTTGACTATTTGTTAGTAACCGCGCCTGAAAATGTTGCGTGGATTTTAAACATTAGAGGTCATGATACCTCTTACTCTCCTATTCCAAATGCCAGATTATTAATAAGTAATAAAGGAAAACTGAATCTTTTTACAAACCCAAAAAAACTTACTAATATAAGAAAAATCTTTAAAAATAATATTCATCTTAACAAAGAAACAAAAATTGAAAAAGTTCTAGTTCAATTGTCAAGAAAAAATATTTGGCTGGATAGTCTATCTTGCTCATTTTATTACAAAGGTATATTGCGTAAAAAAAATAAAGTTATAGAAAAAATAGATCCAATCCATTTTTTTAAATCAATTAAAAATAATACTGAAATAAAAAATATGGAAAAGAGTCATTTAACTGATGGTGTGGCCTTGACTAAATTTTTATTTTGGGTAAAGAAAAATTTTAAAAAGAAAAAAATTACAGAAATATCTGCACAAAAAAAGTTGGAAACTTTTAGAAAAATGAATTCTTCATACAAGTTTCCAAGCTTTAGTACAATTTCTGGTTCGGGTCCTAATAGTGCTATCATTCACTATAAAGCTTCAGATAAAACAAACAGAGCTCTAAAAAAAGGAGATCTATATTTGGTAGATTCTGGAGGACAATATTCCTTTGGAACTACCGACGTAACAAGAACTGTTTCTTTGGACAACCGATCTGATTATATAAAAGAAGTTTACACTCGTGTTTTAAAAGGACATATCGCTGTATCAAGTTTTAAAATTAAAAAAAATTCTACTGGTTCAGATGTTGATCAAAACGCAAGAAAATATTTAAAAAAAATAAAGTTGGATTATCCTCACGGAACAGGTCATGGAGTTGGCTACTTTTTAAATGTTCATGAAGGACCACAATCCTTGTCCAAAAATAACAAAATAAATTTAAGAGATGGCATGGTTGTTTCTAATGAGCCTGGTTACTATAAAGAAGGTGCTTTTGGCATAAGAATTGAAAATTTAGTTTATATTAAAAAAAACAAGTTTCAGGAACTAACTATGGCTCCTATTGAAAAAGATTTAATAAATAAAAGAATCTTAAATTCAAATGAAATAAAGTGGATCAACAACTATCATAAAAAAGTGAAAAAAAATTTGTTCAAATTTATGAATTTTCAAGAAAAAGTTGACCTTACAAAAGCGTGTTCACCTATCTAGTAAATTGTACCAGCTTTCTTCTGTCACTAAATCTACTTTGAGCTCTTTAGCTTTTTCAATTTTCTTTTTTGTTGGTTTTGAGTTTCCAATTACGAGATAATCTAATTTTTTAGAAACTGAGCCAAGAATTTTAGCTCCATTTTCCTCTGCTAGAGCTTTTGCTTCTGATCTGCTCATTTTTTCAAATCCACCTGTGAACATTATATTTTTATTGCTGAATTTTCCTGTTCTGTTTATTTTTTGAAAATTTTTTATATCAAGAACCGATATCAAAGATTGGATAATTTGATAATTTTTTTTGTTAGAAAAAAAATCATCTATAGATTTTATTTGTGTGTCCCCAATTCCATCCAAATCCTCTAAATTTTTTAAAATATCTTTTCTTTTTTTGACATTAAATAATTCTGAAAATTTTTCTGATTTTTTAAAAAAATTTCCTAAAATTTTAGCATTTTCTTGTCCTATATGCCTAATTCCAATGGAATAAATAAATCTATCTAAAACTATATTTTTTGATTTGTTTATAGCCTTCTGAAGATTGTTTATTGAAAGTTTTCCCCAACCTTCTAATTTTTCTATTTTTTCATAATCTAAACTAAAAATATCTGCTGGTGTTTTAACAAGGTTTAATTCCCAAAAATTATCTATTACTTTTTTACCTAAACCTTCGATATCAAAAGCATCTTTTGATACGATATGTTTTAGTTTTTCTTTCGCGGTAAAATCACATTCATAACCTCTAGTACATCTTCTTACAGCATCTGTTTTTTTAGTGGTCATGCTAATTTCTTTTTTTGTAGAAGAACCACATAAACACTTGTCAGGAAAAATAAATTTTTTACTATTTTTATTTCTTTTAGATTTATCAACTGAAACTACTTGAGGGATTACATCCCCAGCTCTTTGAATGATAACGGCATCTCCTACTCTAATATCTTTTCTATTAATTTCATCTTCATTATGTAAGGTTGCATTAGAAACAACTACACCACCAACTGTTACAGGATCTATCTTTGCAACAGGTGTGATAGCCCCAGTCCGTCCAACTTGAATTGCTATATCTCTTATCGTTGAAGAGGCCTTGACTGATGAAAATTTGTAAGCAATAGCCCATCGAGGAGAATTAGATGTAGAACCCAGTCTATTTTGAAAATTAAAATCATTAACTTTATAAACTATGCCGTCTACGTCGTAATCTAAAGTTGATCTTAAATCTTCCATAGCAGAATGATTTTTTTCAATCTCATCTATAGAACTAACTATTTTGCAATAAGGGTTAACTGGAAATCCCCAGGTTTTAAGTTTTTTAAGTAAATCTGTTTGTTTTTCAAAAATTTTTGGAATTATCTCTCCAATACCATAAGCAAAAAACTTTAAAGGTATATTAGAAGTTTCTTTTGAGTCTTTTTGTCTTAGGGAGCCGCCTGCAGCATTCCTTGGATTAGCAAATTTATCTTTTAATTTTTCAAAGTCTTGTTTGCCTATATAGACTTCCCCTCTGACCTCTATAACCTTGGGTGCTTCAACCAAGTTTTTTGGTATGTCTCCTATAGTTACTAAGTTCTCGGTAATATTTTCTCCAAAAACCCCATCACCTCTTGATAAACCATAAGTTAGTTTTCCATTTTCATATCTTAGTGTAGCAGAAATTCCATCTATTTTTGGTTCAGATGATAATTGAATTTCAGATTTATTATTTAAAAAATTGTTTATTTTCTTTTTAAAGTCTAACATGTCTTCCTTTTTAAAGGCGTTACCCAAAGAAAGCATAGGCTTAGAATGTTTTACTTTTTTAAATTTAGCTGAAGGCCTTGATCCTACTAGATTATCCAAGTTTTCAATTTTTTTTAAAAACGGATGTTTTTTAGCTAATTGAAGCAACTCTTGTTTAAGTTTATCAAATTCAGAATCTGAAACAATCGGTGAGTCTTTTTCAAAATATAATCGATTGAAATTAAAAAGTTTTTTAATCTTTTCTTTATACGTCTTTTTAATTTTATCCTGATTTTTCATCAATAAATAATATTTTTTTAATAGTTCTTTTTATAAGACCATCTTCTTTGTTTTCTTTTGTTATTTTTAATGGCTCATAATTTTTATTTAATATTTTATAAGACATTTCGTACCATTCGCCAGAATTATAATTATATCCTAGCAAGGCAGCGGCAGTCCTAGCTTCTTCTTCCAAACCAATTTTATAATAGATTTCAACTAGCCTGTGTAGAGCTTCCTCAACAAATATTGTTTTGTCATAGTTATCAACTATAAATTTTAATCTATTAATAGCTGCAATCCATTTTTCATTTTTTATATAATATCTTGCTATGGACAATTCTTTTGCTGCAAGCTGATTAATAACTAAATCTAATTTAAATTTAAGATCAATTGTATAATCTGTATTTGGAAATTCTTGAATAAAATTTTCTATTTTTTTTTTTGAAATAAGTAAGGGTTGTATATCTTTATCTTCATCTAAGATCTGTTCATAATAACTAATAACTACCAAATATTTAGCGTAACTTACATAAGGACTTGCTGGATAGATCCTAATAAATCTTTGTAAGTTTACGACGGCTTCATCATATAAATTCAAGTTGTATAAACAATAACTTGACATCAGTGCCGATTTTGCGGCCCATTCAATTTCTGACAACATTCCTTCAGCTTCACTAAATTTTTTTGAGGCATAAAAATAATCTCCAGACTTTAAACTAACTAAAGCTTCTTGGTATACTTGGATTGCCTCTTCATCTGTATTTGGAGGTTTTATGGCCTGATCTTTTTTACCACCACATGAAATGAGAAATAGAGATAAAGTAAGATAAATTAAAATTTTACCCATGCTACTATTAATAACAAAAAAAACAGTTCCCGTAAAATGTTGTTGAAATTTAAGCGTTTACAGCAAGTCTCTTGTGAAGAGGAAGGATTTTTCTTACGTTTGTTAAAGAAGATTCATTTTCAACAATATCATAGTTGTTTTTGTCCGAAAAAATCTTTCTCAAAAACTCATTTGTTAAAGCGTGTCCGCCATGAACACATTCTACCGATCCAATAACTCTTGCACCAGACAACATAAAGTCTCCGGCCAAATCAAGTATTTTGTGGTTAACAAATTCTTTTTTAGATCTAAGTCCTCCTTCATTAAGAACTTTGTCTCCTTGAATTACAACGGCATTATCTAACGAGCCTCCTTTTGCTAAACCGATAGATTTAATCTCTTCTATATCTTCGTATAAACAAAAAGTTCTTGCGACATAAATATCCTCTAAATTTTTCTCTTGAAAATTTACTCTATTTGTTTGCGTTTTAATTAAAGGACTTCTTTCATAATTCAATGTAAATTTAACTTCAAAGTAATTAGGTGCTGGGGTTATATTTATTAATTTATCCCCTTCTTTAAATTCTATTTTCTTTTTAACTTTAATAAATTGTCTTTTACCTTCTAGAGTTTTAAGTCCACAATTTTGTATAATCTGAACAAAGTCTTTTGCGGATCCATCCATTATTGGAACTTCTGGGCCATTTAAACATACAACTAGATTATCAACACCACAGATATAAAATGCAGCCATCAAATGCTCTATGGTTGAAACACTTGTCCCAAAATCGTTTTCTATTTTTGTACATAGTTTTGCTGAAGAGACATTTTTAAAATTTGCCACAACCTCATTATTTTTTTCTAAATCAGTTCTTTTAAAGATTATTCCAGAGTTAGAATTAGCCGGTTTTAATATAACATCAACGTTTACACCTGAATGAAGGCCTATTCCTGAGAAACTTGCCTCTTTTTTTAATGTTTTTTGATTTTTTTCCCACATGAGAAATTTTATACAAAATATAGAAACTAGGTTGAAAACAACTAATATTACCAAAGACTACGGTATTTACTTTTTTAGAAGAAACGCTCAAAAAAACCCGAAATTATTGACTTTTTCTTGTTAGAGAAAGGTATTGCCTCCTTATGCCATCCTTTAAAAATCAATTCTGCAGCTCCTAACAGAGAACCAAAGTCCTCTTTTTTTAATGATTCGACTAATATTGTTTCATTTTGAATATTTACAGATTTTTTAAATAAATTTTCCAAATTTTTAGACACAGTTTTGTTTTCAAAACACAAATAAATATTAGATATCTTTTTATCCAAATAATTTAAATTTTTATTTCTATTAAAAGTGTAGTCCATTATTTCTTTTATTCTGGCATCTATAATGTTTCGAATGTGCTCAATGCTTAACTTTTTAAAATCTGATTCTGTAAAAAATTTTTTGTCTATATACTTGTCTTTATTTTTCTCTAGATTATCAAAATTTAAATCATTTACTATTAGTTCAATCTCATCTCTTTTTAAGGAACAAAGTTGTGAAAGATCTTTATAAATTGCATCTGTACCGAAAGGGAAAGTTTTAAAAAAAACTAATGAAGAGTCCTCATAAAGAGAAACGGTGCTTAATTCATTGTCTATATTAATTATTATAAAATTTTTCAAATCTTTTTTTTTATTTAATAAATATATCCCGTCAACAAAAGGTTTGCTTATTATCCTGTCAACTTGCAAATCGTTTTGATTAAAAATCTCTTTTATATTTTTTAAATTATTATTTGGAATGGATATGAATGTCATATGCATACTCAAATGATCTCCAAATATATTAAGAGGCATTTTTTTTTGCTTTGTTTTATCCAGGATAAAATTAGAATTTAGTATATGCAATATTGAATTATTTTCGTGACTCTTTTTTATTGAGCTCTTTGCTTCATTTAATATATAGTCCAAATCTCTTTTCTCTACTTTTGATCCGTTAAGATTTTTAAAACCGGTTAGATTAGTACAAAATATATCTTTCTGATTAAGAATTACTGATATATTTTTAAAAACTTTTTTAACTTCTTGTTCTATAGTCTGCAAATCTTCATTAATAATTTTGGATGCATAATTGAAGTCATAAATTTTTCCTTTTTTAACTCCTGCATTAAGGGAGGTTTTTTTATTTACAATCGTATAATCAAAATTTTCGTCTGCATTAAAAACTGCATATTTAATTTTATCATCGTCTATTTCGATAATTAATTTTTCTACCATAGTAAATTTCTACTTCATTATTATTTGATTCTTTACTCTAAAATCAAACACTTTGAACTTTTTAAAGTTCTTTTTTTTATAGATAGATAAAAACCTGTTTATAGACTCTTTGCTTTTATCATATTCTGAAGGTAATTTTATTAATTTTCCATCTTTTAAAAGTATATCCCACCTATCAGCTTCAAAATATCTAAAATGATCAACTATATTAATTTCAAAATTAGTTTCTTGAAGAATTTTATAAAAGAATTTAAAATTTTTATTTGCATTCTTACCATGCACTAGTGGCAAAGTTTCAAATTTTTTATTATAATTTTTAGTTATTTTGCCACTTTCAAACAAAATAAATTTTTCTTCATTATGAATAAAGACTCCCACAGGATTCTGTTCGTTAATTATTATTTTTAATTGATCTGGATATATTTTTTTTATTTTTATATCTCTTACAAAATCTATACCGGCAATAGCTTGGACTATTTTTTTTGAATCTAGTAAAACTATATTTTGTCCATTAAATATCTCTAAATTTTCTTGGATTCTATTTATGTCTGCATTTTCAATGCCGTTTATTTCTATTTTTTTTATTTTAAAAAATGAGCTTATTGGATCTTCTTGTAAATCAAGATTATATGTGGTGAGAAAAATAAATAATAAAAACCATAAAAAAATATTTTTTTTTTTCATCTATTCAAGCTTGCGTCACTGACCATCCATTTAACCAGTTTGGTAAATGAAATTTTATAGTACTGTGCTATTTCTGGAACTAAAGATAAGCTAGTCATCCCTGGTTGGGTATTTAGCTCTAAAAGATAAAATTTATTTTTATTAAATCTAAAATCACATCTTACCACCCCTCTACATTTTAAGGCTTTATTTGCTTTCTCTGCTATTTTTAAAACTTCATTGTATTTTTTCTTAGAAATTTCAGCTGGCATTACATGTAAAGTTTTTGAGGATTTTTTATACTTTGCAGCATAATCATAAAATTCTCTTCTTGGCCTAAGTTCTATTGCGCCTATTCCTTTCCCTCCAATTACAGCAACTTGAATTTCTTTTCCAGGTATAAAAGTTTCAAAAATTAAATTATCATATTTTTTCCTCAAAGTTTTAAAAGCAAGCATTAAAGAGGAGTATGTTTTGCAAATTTTTACACCGATGCTGGATCCTTCATCATTAGGTTTAATTACTATTGGAAATTTCATTTTATTTTTTTTAATCTCTTGCTTTAAATTTAAAACAGAAAAATCACTTCTTTTTAAAAAGAAATAGTTTGGTGTTTTAATTTTATTTTTAATAAATACTTGTTTAGAAAAATATTTATTCATGGCAATCATGGAAGGTAAAACTCCTGAGTGAGTATAGGGAATTCCAATATATTCAAAAAAACTTTGTATTTTTCCATCCTCACCTTCTTTTCCGTGAAGTGCATTAAATATTACATCTGCATAATTTTTTTTAATTTCTGTAATGGAAGAAAATTTTGGATCAAATTTTAATATTTTATATCCTAATTTTTTTAAGGCTTTGATACAAGATTTTCCTGTATCCAGACTAACATCTCTCTCTTTGGAAGTTCCACCTAAAATAACAAGAATTTTTTTTTTATACAATTTTATTTTTTCCCGATTATTTTTATTTCTAATTCTAATTTAACACCTGTCTTTAAAAAAACTTTATTTTTTACTTCTTCAATAAGCATCTCAATATCTGAGGATTTTGCTTTTCCATTGTTTAAAAAAAAATTGGAATGTTGCTCTGATATTTGAGCTCCACCAATGTTTAGACCAGAACATCCTGACAGTTTAATCAGCTCCCATGCTTTTTTGTTATCAGGATTCTTGAATGTGCTTCCGCAGGTTTTTATTTTGCTGGGCTGACTTTTTCTTTTTTGATCTAAAAGCTTGACCTGTTTTTCTTTTATTTTTTCTTTTTTTTGTCGGTTTCCTTTTAATTTTACGCTTAATATAATCAGGTCTTCACCAAAATCACTTCCTCTATAAAAAAACTTAACTTTGTCAGAATTAAAAGATTTGAGTTCACCTTTAAAAGTTAATGCTTCAATAGATACAACTGATTCAGATATATTGTGTCCATAACAACCACTGTTCATAGCAATTGCTCCACCAATAGTTCCTGGTATACACGACAAAAACTCTAATCCCTCTAAAGAGTTTTCCATCGCAAAATCTGCAACCTTTTTATCTAGTGTAGCCGCACCAACCTCTATATTGCCGTCATTGAGCATTTTAGTATAAGCAAATTCATTTCCTAATTTAATTATAATTCCTTCAAAACCATTATCTCTAAAAAGAGTATTGGAACCTGCGCCTAAAATATGAATTTTTTTATTCATATTGTTATCTTTTTCTAAAAATTTTTTAATATCAGAAATTGATTTAGGTTTAAAAAAAATTTTAGCTGGACCACCAAGACCAAACCAGTTGTATTTTGATAGTTTCTCGTTATTTAAGATTGTACCGCTCATTTTATAGATCCATCTCTCTTATCCATTTTGAAATAGATCCTGCACCCATGCATATAATTAATTCATTACTTATTAAATTTTTTATAAAAAATTTCATCAGATTTTTTTCATTTTTTATTGTTATCACTTGAACCTTAGAGTTTTTCGCAATTAATTTTGCAAACTCAATTTCGTCATATCCTTTGTCAATTTTTTCTCCAGCTGAATAGACTGGGCATAGTATAACTAAATTAGAGTCTTTGAATGATGAAGAAAAATCTTTTTTTAAAAATTTTAATCTAGAATATCTATGGGGTTGGAATACAGAAATAATTTTTCTATTAGCATGTGTCATTCTTACACTCTGTAAAACTGATTTGATTTCAGTAGGATGATGTGCATAATCATCAAAAAATTCTCTTTTGTTAATCTGAAAAACTTTTGTCAGCCTTCTCTCTATTCCTGTAAATTTCCTTAAAGAATTCTTTATAACATCCATTCTAATTCCAATATGCAGACATAGAGCAATAGCACTTACAGAATTCAAAACATTATGGGGACCAATTAAGTTTAACCTTACTTTTTTAATAATGGTATTTTTTAAACCACTGATGGATATCTTTAAATCAAAAACTGAGTAATTATTTTTGTATTTTGCATTAAAAATTCGAAAATTAGCTTTTTTAGAAAAGCCATAAGTTAAAAAGTTTTTGTTTTTAATTCTTGGAATTATTTTTTTTATTTCTTTATCATCTATACATAAGAAAGCTTTACCTATCGTTGGTGTTTTGTTTAAAAATTTTAAAAAAGCATTCTTTAAATTATTAAAACTTTTATAAAAATCAATATGCTCTTTATCAATATTGGTAACCACCGAATAATTAACCGGGAAGTTTAAAAAACTTCCGTCAGATTCGTCGGCCTCTAACACTGCCCAATCTCCCTTTCCAAATCTAGCGTTGCTCTTAATAGAATTTATTACACCTCCATTTATAATCGTTGGGTCCAATTTAGCCTCATAAAGTATTTTTGAAATTAATGATGTGGTAGTAGTTTTTCCATGAGATCCAGTTATTACAATATTTTTTTTTAATGAAACAACATGGGCTAACATTTCAGCTCTTTTCAAAATAGTTATTTTTTTATTTTTTGCAGCTTTAATTTCTGGATTGTTATTTTTTATTGCTGAAGATCTTACGATAATTGTTGCATTTCTAATGTTTTTCTTTTTGTGTTTTGCAAAAACTCTAATACCAATTTTTTTACATCTTTCTACATTCTTGCTGTTAGTCAGATCGCTTCCCTGAACATTAAAACCCATATCTTTCATTACCTGAGCCAAACCACTCATGCCTATACCTCCTATGCCAACAAAATGAATTCTTTCTCTCGGTCCAATTTTAGATTTATCCATTTAAAACCTTTTTAATTAATTCTTTTGTTTTAGAAAGAGATTTTCGATCCGAATGTTCTTTCATTTTTTGTTGCATTAAAACTAATTGATTCCTATCTTTGTTTAGATCTTTAAGCATTTCAAAAAGTTTTTCAAAGATATATTTTTGTTCTAACAAAAAACAATACCCCTTGCTTTTAAAATAGATTGCATTCTTTAGTTGATGATTATCTGCTGAGGAAGGTAGAGGTATAGTGATAAATGGAATATTTAAATTCACCAACTCTGCCAGCGATGAAGCTCCTGATCTGGTAATTGCAAGATCTGCTTTTTCGTAATATTTCGTTAAATCCTCTGTAAATGTAAATAGTTCAAAATCTAAATTTAAACTCTTATAAATTTTATTAAGTTCCTCTGTCTGATAATCTAAGCACTGTTGATAAATTTTAAATCTAATATTGTTATTACAGCATTCTTTGATTACTTTAGGAAAATACTCTCCAAAAATTTTTGCTGACTGACTACCTCCTATAATTAAAATAGAAAGTTCTTTTTCTAATTTTAAATCCTGTCTCTTTGTCTCAAAAATTTCTTTTCTCAAGAAGTATCCAGAAAAAAATATCTTTTGGCTATATTTATTTTTTATACCTTCAATGCTTTCTGTTGAAATCAATATTTTTTTAGATAAAGGTAAAAGAAATCTATTTGTTCTACCAATGACTAAGTTATTCTCATAAATTAATATTGGAATTTTTAATAAATAGGCTGATAAACAAACTGCAAAAGAGGAATATCCTCCCATCCCAACAACTAACTTGGGTTTTAGTTTAATTAAAATTTTAAATGAGGAAATAATAGAAAAAAAAATTTTTATTAAACCTAAAATAATTTTAAATATATTTTTGCTAAAAATTGTACCTGAATTAATTATGTTAATTCTTAAGTCTTTATTAGTTCTTAAATATTTAAGGCCTCTTTTATCTGTAATGAAATCTATTTCATATTCATTATTTAAAAAATTGGACAAACTTACTGATGGAAATATGTGACCTCCTGTACCACCTGTTGCTATAACAATATTTTTTTTTTCTATATCCATTTAGTTTTTAATCCCTAAAGATGTATAGTTTAAAACAATCCCTGCAATTATTCCGCTTGAAATCAAAGAAGAGCCTCCATAACTTAAAAAAGGAAGTGTCATGCCAGTTGTTGGCAATAAATTTGCATTAACACCAACATGAATAAAGGTCTGAAAAATTAACAAAGAAACAAGACCACAAAGAGATAGTTTGTAAAAATTATTTTTGGAATCAATAATTATCTTGGTTATACGAAGAGCAATAAAAAGAAAAATTAATATGATAAGTATAGAAATTATTGATCCAAATTCTTCACTAATAACTGCGATGATATAATCAGTATGAGCCTCTGGAACTGATTCTTTTAATATTCCTTCCCCCATTCCCTGTCCCTTGATACCTCCTTGCCTTATAGCTTCAATTGCTTTTTGTGATTGAAAATTTTCTCCTTTAGATGGATCTAGGAAAGAAGAAATTCTATTTATAATATAGTTAAATTTTTCTGGTGCTAGGGCTACTAGACTGAAAAAAACAATAATCACTGAAATTACAAGTGTAGTAATAAAATAAATATTCATCCCCGATATAAAGATTAATGAAAGCCAAGTACAAAATATTAATACGGATTGTCCCAGATCTGGCTGTTCGACAAGCAAAAGAATAATGGCTGATAACAATAAAAAAGATATAAAATGTGAAAAATTTAAATTTTTAATTCGACCTGAACTAATAATCTGTGAAACAAAAAGAATAAAGAAAGGTTTTGTAAATTCAATTGGTTGAAAATTAAAAAAATAAAGGTTAAGCCACCTTTTTGCTCCTTTAACCTCAATCCCAATAAAAGGTACAAGCAATAAAGTTATAAAAAAAAGTAAAAAACAAGGAAATATTATTTTATTAATTAATTCATTACTCAGTGAGGAAATCAGAATCATTAAACTAAAAGACGCAGCAGCATATAAAAGATGTTTTTGAAAAAAAGAATAATGTTCCCTATCTAATCTTTCATCTGCCAAAATCGAGGTAGAGGAAAAAGAAAAAAATATTCCAAGAATAAATAATAAAACAAATCCAGCAAGAATTTGCTTATCTATATTTCTCCAATATTTTTTAAAATTAAAATTTTTAGGAGAAAAGTTTTTAATAGTATTTTCCTGCATAATTTTTAATCAATTTTTTAAATTTATTTCCTCTTTCTTCAAAATTTTTAAATTGGTCATAAGATGCGCTGGCTGGACTCAATAAAATGGTAATTTTTTTTTCTTTTATATCTCTAATGTCTTTAAATATTGAAATTACAGAACTATTTAAATTTTTACATAATTTAAAGTTAACTTTGTTTTTTAAAAATTTTGTAAAATGTTTTACATGTTTTCCAATAATATATGCTTTTATAATATTTTTTTTTACTTTTTCTAGTTGAAATCTATCTCCTATTTTAGGAAGTCCACCTACAATCCAAAAAATATTTTTATTATTTTTTAAAGCAAATCTGCTAGCTTCAAAACTTGTTGCTTTGGAGTCATTAACAAAAGTTTTGTTATTTTTTTTATAAAAAATCTCATGTCTGTGTGCCAATCCTTTAAAAGATTTAAGTGATTTTATAAAAGATTTTTCCTTTATTTTTAAAACTTTTGAAAGTGCATAAACAAAACTCATATTTTCTTCATTTACCTCGGAATTTAAATAATTATTTTTAATCTTATTTTTAATTTTTTTATACTCTCGAGGTGTTATAAATTTTACCTTGCTCATATATTTATTTTTTCGAAATCTTTTTAATAAACCTTTATTGTTAACAAAGGCAAAATTATTTTTTGTTTGAAGTGAAAAAATTTTTAATTTTGATTGAATATAATTACTCATTGATCCATGCCAATCTAAATGGTCTTTAGTTATATTTAAAATTAATGCATAATCAGGTTTGATAAATTTTGAATAAGCTAGCTGAAAAGATGAGGCTTCAATAACTATTAAAGGATTCTTTTTTAAATTAAGGTTTAAAACTGGACTTCCTATGTTCCCTCCTAAACTGACATTAAAATGATTTTTTTTTAGAGTGTGTTCAATAATTTTGCAGGTTGTTGATTTTCCATTTGTTCCAGTAACAACTATCGATTTTAAATCTGGATTTAATAAATAAAATAAGTCTAGGTCTGTAATGATTTTGTGTCTATTTTTTAACAAAATTTTTTTTAGTTTTGCTTTATTTATATCAATGCCGGGACTAATTATAATGTAATCAACAAAATTGATTAATTTTAAAAAATCACCTCTCATTCTCTTGTATTTGGAGCCTAAAAATTTTTTAAATTTTTGGTTGTCATCATCCCATCCAACAAAGTTTTTGAAATCATATTTATTAAAATAATCTATTACTGAACGACCAGTTACTCCAAGGCCATAAATTGCAAAATTTTTATGACGTAAATAATTTAAAGATATGTTCATTAATTTTAATTAACGTAATTTTAATGTAGCTAATCCTACCAAAGCCAAAATAATAGCGATTATCCAAAATCTAATTACTACTGTTGATTCTGCCCAACCTTTTTTTTCAAAATGGTGGTGAATGGGTGCCATCATGAATACTCTTTTGCCGGTCAATTTAAATGAAACTACTTGAATAATAACCGAAACCGTTTCAAGAACAAATAAACCTCCTACAATTGCAAGAACAATTTCATGTTTTGCTATTATTGCAACTGAAGCTATAGAACCCCCTAAAGATAAAGAGCCTGTATCACCCATAAATATTTTTGCAGGTGGTGCATTGTACCAAAGAAAGCCCAAACATGATCCAACGATAGAACCACAAAAAATTGATAATTCTCCAACATTAGCGATGTATTGGATCTGTAAATAATTTGAAAAAATTGTATTTCCAACCACATAACAAATTAAAGAAAAAGATAATGCAACTAACATCACTGGTACTGTGGCCAAGCCATCTAGGCCATCTGTTAAATTTACTGCATTGGAAGAGCCGATAATTACAAAAATACCAAAAGGAATAAAAAACAATCCCATATTTAAAACTAAATTTTTAAAAAAAGGAAAGTATAAATTTGAAATAGTTTCATGATCTGTAAAATAAATTAAAGTTATAATTGCTGCTAAAGAAATTGAAAGCTGTCCTAAAAATTTTATTTTTGCATTAATTCCTATAGAATTTTTAAATTTGATTTTTAGATAATCATCTACAAAACCCAACAAGCCAAGGCTTGTACAAACAAAGAGCACTATCCATATATAAACATTGGTTAGATCTGCCCACAGAAGAGTGCTTACAATAATTCCAATCAAAATCATAAGTCCCCCCATAGTAGGTGTTCCACTTTTTTTTATTATATGATCAATTGGTCCGTCTTGCCTGATTGGTCCAGTAATTTGTTTTTTTGAAAAATAATTTATTAGAGGATTTCCAATTAAAAAAATGATGATGAGGGATGTAACAACTGATAATCCAATCCTAAAAGTAATGTATTTAAATACATTAAGAAAAGAAAAAGTATCAACTAGTGAAGTTAAAAAACTATAAAGCATTCTAGTTACTCCTCAAAAAACTTTCCGATATTCTGTATAACTTAGTTGCGTTTGAACCTTTGATCATTAAAAAATCTCCATTTTGTAAAATCTTTGAAATCGTATTATCGAATGACTTAAAATTATTAATAATTTCTCCTCTTTTATTTTTTCTCAAAAATTTATATGCCTTGGTTGCCCTTTCTCCATAAACAAAAGTTTTATCAATATCACTATTATTTATAAATTTTGAGATCTTTTTGTGGTAAATATGTGAATTCTTGCCTAATTCCATCATATCCCCAAAAAGGAAATATTTTTTCTTACCTTTCTTTTTGATATTTGAAAAGTTTTCTACCGCAGATTTAACGGATAAAGGGTTTGCATTATAACTTTCATCTATCAAAAAGAAGCTTTTGCCAAATTTATTAACCCTTTTAATTTTTCCCCTTCCTTTTAAAGGTTTCTGTGTATTAAAAAAATTCTTTATATTTCTTAAGTTTAAACCTAAGTCACTCAAAACGGCCACGCAGCAGAGTGCATTCATTATATAATTCCTATTAACACTATTAATTTTGAATAACATACTTTCTCGATTTACAGATAATTTTAGATTGTAGTTTTTTTTACTTTTTTTCAAACTTAAAAATCTTACATCGGCTTTTTTTGAATAACCAAAAGACCTTACTTTAATATTATTTTTTCTTGCAATTTTCTTAAAATAATTAAAAAATTTATCATCCTTGTTTAGGATAATGGTTCCATCTTTTTGAATATTATAAATAATTTCACTTTTTGCTTTTGCTATATCTCGAATACTTTTGAAGTTTTCCAAATGAGCTTCTGAAATATTAGTTATTATTCCTATTTCTGGCTTAACCATAGACGAAAGTCTAAAAATTTCTTTGAAATTACTCATCCCGACTTCAAAAACTCCAAATTTATGTTTGGGCTCAATATTGCATAAGCTTAGAGGAACCCCGTAATGATTATTATATGACTGTGGTGAGAAATAAGTTTTTGAATATCTGTTTAATAAATCTCCCAACATCGTTTTTACAGTAGTTTTCCCTACGCTTCCCGTAACAGCTATAAATTTAGCAGAGGATACGTCACGTTTATTTTGTGCTAAACTTTTTAAAAAATTCATAGTACTGCCAACCCTAATAAGTTTATATTTTTTCTTAATATTTTTTGATACAACGCAATGGCTTGCCCCTTTTTTTATTGCTTCATTTAAAAAGTTATGTCCATCTTTATTTTTTCCCTTAATAGCAATAAACAAGTTTTGATTTTTTATCTTTTTTGAATTTATAGAGGCGCCATCAAAAAAATAGCTTTTTTTATTGTTTAAAACTTTTTTTATAATAGCGCTGTTATATTTTAAATCATTTTTTTTCTCACTGATCTTTCTAGTATTAAAATTTCTTATAATTTTTTTATCACTAAAAAAAATTTTTCTTTTTCCTAAATCCTGATATGTTTCGTGTCCTTTGCCGGCTATTAAAATAATTTCATATGGATCTGAATTTTTTAGAGCCTGAATAATTGCTTTTTTTCTACCTGGGATTTCTTTTATTTTAGATCCTTTAGTGCCCTTTATTATTTCTTTTCTTATTTTTTTAGAGCTCTCATTTCTTGGATTATCATCTGTAACATATATTTTTTCACAAAGATCTTTGGCTATTTTACCCATTAATTTTCTTTTTGATCTATCTCTTTCGCCGCCACATCCAAAAACAACAGTAATTTTTTTTTGAAAATGCTCTTGCAAAGAAAGTATGGCGTTTCTTAATGCTTCTGGGGTATGTGCATAATCTAAAAAAACTTTTGATCGATTGGGTAAATTTTTTATTAGCTCTAATCTACCATCAACACTTTTAATTTTTTTTATTCTTTTAAATATATTTTGAATATTTAAACCGCAATTTTTACAAGCCAAAATAGCCATTAATAAATTTTTTATTTGTATTGAGCCGTATAAATTTATCTTTAAATTATAAATTTTTTTATTGTATTCAATTCTTAAAAACTGAAAATTATTGAAAATTTTATGATTTAAAATTTTAAAGGTGTTTCCTGAATTTCCAATGCTAAGAAGTTTTAAACTTCTTTTTTCTTGTATGCTCTTTAGTATATTGTATTGCTTAATTTCAGAATCGGTGATTATGGTAGTTTTTTTTTTCAAAATTTTTTTAAACAAAATCAATTTTGAAGAAAAATAATCTTTCATATTCTTGTGGTAATCTAAATGGTCATGACTTAGATTTGTAAAAATTCCAGATTTAACATTCAAAAAATCTAATCTTTTTTGTTTAAGGCCATGGCTGGAAGCCTCAATTATAACATTATCTATTTTAGATTTTTTCATTTCATATAAATCTTTATGTAAATTCAATGAATCCAAAGTGGTAAGCTCTCTTTTTTTTAAACGATCATTTTTTTTAAAACCAAGAGTTCCTAGTAATCCTACTCGTTTTTTTTGTATTCTAAAAATTTGATGAAAAAAATCTGATATTGATGTTTTTCCATTTGTACCGGTTACAGCAATAATATTTTTTGGTTTTTTCTTATAATATTTAGAAGAAATCTCTGCTAGCTTAGTTCTGGTATCTTTAACTTTTATTAACTTTGCGTTTTTATATTTTTTTTTTAGGAATCCTGAATAAATTATAACTTTGGCTCCTTTGAGGTAAGCTTGGTCTATATACTTATTTCCATCAAACTTATTTCCTTTGATAGAAACAAATATCTCTCCCTTTTTTACATTTCTGCTGTCTGATGATATCCCCTTAATTATTTCGTTACCAATTTTAGAGCTTGAGTTATCAATCAGATTTTTTAACAACATAGTTGTCATGAAAATCGTTTTTATTTATGGCTAAAATAGGTCCAATTTTTTCTATAATTTTGCCTGCCGCATAAGCTGAATTCCAGCCAGATTCATTTCTTTTGATACCTGAAATTTGTTTTCCTCTATAATTATAAACCAGTTGAGGTGCTGCCTTTGGTTCATCCAGCAAAACCAGTAGAATATATTTTGGATCTATCGTTGGAAATACTGATATAAAAGAAGTTAATTTTTTATTCGTGTATTTTCCATTAATATTTTTGTTTGCTGTACCGGTCTTCCCGCCAACATAATAACCGTCTACTTCTGCTAGTGAGGCAGTACCATTATTATTTGTTACAACTTCCCTTAGGATAGAATTGATTTGTTTGCTGGTTTTAGAGTCAACTATTCTTACTTTTTCTAAGTTAAAACTTTTATTTTTAACCAATGTTGGGCTAACTAGGTTTCCGCTCGAAATTGAAGCATAAGCGGCAACAGCTTGTAATGGAGTGGTAGTTATACCGTGACCATAAGAAACTGTTTCTAATTTACATTTATTCCAAGAAAATTTTAAAGGAGACCCAATTTCATCTAATTCGAAGTCAATTGTATTCAACAAGTTAAGATCTTCTAAAAATGTCCTTAACTTACTCTCCCCAATTTTTCTGGCTACCTTTATAGTTCCAATGTTTGAAGATCTTACTAAAATCTGTTTTAAACTTAAGTTGCCCGGCATTTCATCATGTTCTGTTATAGTATATTTTGAACATTTAATTTCATCAGGAATATTTTTAATTACCGTGTTCGGAGAAAATAGACCATTTTCCATTGCCAAAGCTATTGTAAATGTTTTGAATATCGAACCTAATTCAAAAACACCTTTTGTTATCTTGTTGGTAAAATTTTTATCTTTAATTTCTTGACGTTTATTTAAATTATAATCTGGCAAAGAGATTAGAGATAATATCTCGCCAGTCTTCGCATCCATTAATACGCTTGCAGCACCTTTTGCGCTAAAATCCGAAATTGATTGAAGAAGTTCTTCTCTAATTAAATACTGTAAATTTATATCAAGTGAGAGGTTCAATGATTTACCCTCAGCATTTTTAAGATTTTTATCAAAATATTTTTCTACACCGGAAATTCCGTTATTATCTAAATCTATTTGACCAACTACGTGACTGAACAAATTTTTATGCGGATATATCCTGGTTTGCGTTGTTTCAAACAGTAAACCTTTCTCGCCTAAAGACCACAGCCTGTTTCTTTCATCCTGAGAAATATTTTTTTTTAAATAAAAATATTTATTTTTTTTTAAATTATTTTCAAAAGTTAAATAGTCTAATTCAGGATAAAGTAATTTTATTTTTATTAAAAATTTTTTTTTGTCTTTAATTAAATTAGGTTTTATACCAGCATGATAAACTAGAACATTTCTTGCTATTGGATCTCCATTTCTGTCTAGGATATCGTTCCTAATAGTTTGAAAAACTGGATAGTTTTTAACATAATTTTTTGATTCTAAATTTTTTAAAGAAATAAAAAAAATTTTAGTTGCAAAAATAAATATTAAGCAAAAAAATACAAAAAAAAGTAAATAAACTCTATCTTGATTTATAATTAATTTTTCATTTTTAATTTTATTAATTATATAATGATCGTAGTCTTGAAAATAGAAACTTCTTTTATTCGTTTTTTTATTTTTATCTTCCTTCATGTAAAGTTTTTTTAATTAATTTAGTTTCTTTTAAACTTTGGCTTAAAAATTGGTTTGTAGAATGAAATATTTTTGAATAATCATAGGTAGAATAGTCCTTTTTTTTGAGAACTATTAAATATTGTTTAAGTTGTGCAGGACTTGAAAGATATACAAAATCAGTTTCTGCATCACTTAATTGTTTTTTTAAAACAACAATTTCTTTATTGGTTTTATTGATTTTTTTTTCTAAACTTCTTGTTCTATTTTTAACTGTAGATGTAAAAATCATTAAAATTAAAAAAATACTAAGAGAAGTTATCAATGATTTTTTAAACATGTTTATTCTCCAAATTGAGGTAATTCATAAATTTTTTTTTAAATTCTTTTGGATAAAAGAAATCATCCTGACTCCTTGTTGCAAATCTCAGTTTTGCAGATCTTGAGGGATTGTTTTCTTTTAATTCTTTTTGACCCGGTCTGATAATTTGATTCCTGTAATTTTCAAATAAAGGTTTTTCCTTGTATAATTCTGGATAATATCTTGATGATCTAGATTTATTTTTTGAATAATTTGTGAAAAAAAATTTTACTATTTTGTCCTCTATAGAGTGAAAAGTAATAACAATTATTTTTCCTCCAACTTTGATAGCTTCGGTTGCGCTTATCAAACCATTTATTAACTCTGTTAATTCCTTATTTACAAAAATTCTAATAGCCTGGAATGTCTGGGTTGAAATATTAATCTTTTTCTTAAAGTCTTTCTTTTTGCTTTTTTTTATTATTTCTACAAGATCCGGGATAGACGAAATTGGTCTTTTTTTTCTTTCTTTGACAATATTCGTCGCAATTCGAAAGCTATCTTTTTCTTCCCCAAGAAATTTAAGAATATCATTTAAAGTGTCTAAGCTAAAATTGTTTAAAACTTCATGAGCTGTAATTGTATTTAAACCCATTCCCATATCAGCTTTGCCTTTTGAATTAAAAGAAAAACCCCTATTTAGATTAAAAATTTGTAAAGAAGAAACGCCAAGATCAAATATTATAAAATCAAATTTTTTTTTATTTTCAACGACCTTATTTAATTCACTAAACTTATTAGTATGAAATGAAAAACGATCCTTGTAAAACTTTGCAGTTTTTTTAACATATTGTTGGGTTTCAGAGTCTCTATCTAGAGCAACAACTTTGGTTTTTGGAAAAGACAATATTGCATTGCTATAACCTCCAGAGCCAAATGTACAATCAGCGAAATTTCCACCTTTTTCTGGCTCACAAATTTTTAAAACCTGATCTAACATTACCGGGTAATGTGTTAGCAGTTTGGGAGATGAAAGATCTTTCATCTTTCCTAAAATCTTTAAAACTTTTGTTTGCGCAAAAACGCAGGTATTTCAAATTCTTCTTCTTCGTTTTTGAAAGTTTCATTTGCATTATCTTCTGATGAAGCTACAGAATTTTCTTCATCAGAAAATAATTGGGGGACACCGTCATCCTGGGAGGCATCTGCCTCTGGAATATTATTAGACTTTTGCTCATAAACAGAAATGTTATCAATTACGACTTCTTCTAACTCTTCATCTTTATGCTTATGGTCATAATTTAGATTGTTTTCAAAATAGGCTGCGTTATCCAGAGATATTCCTGGATCTACATTTGTTTCCTTGTTTAATTCATTTTCCCTTGTAATTAAAGTTTCAGGATTAGTTTGAACTTCATTATCTAGCTTTAAAGCTGTCGCTCCCTGAATAGAATCCAGACTCGGTGATTCCGGTATATTGCTAGTAGTTGAAGTATTGGTTTCAGAATATCCGGAATTTCTATTATGAATTCTGTGAACCATATTAACAACGGATTTTGATTCTGGAGCTTCTCCATCTAGAGCCGTGGCTACAATAGATACTCTCATTTTTCCGCTTAAGTTTTCATCTTTGATCGCTCCAAATATAAGCTCTGCTTCCGGATCAACTTCTGCTCTTATTTTGTTCACTGCCTGATCAACTTCAAACAACTTAATATCTTCTCCACCAGTTATATTTACAAGTAATCCCTTGGCACCTTTTAAAGAGTAATCATCAATTAAAGGGTTGTTTAAAGCTAATTCTGTTGCTGCTATAGCTCTATTTTCTCCATCTGCCTCGCCAGTTCCCATCATGGCTTTGCCCATAGAACTCATTACAGTTTCAACATCCGCAAAATCTAGATTAATTAATCCTGGTCTAACCATTAGGTCGGTTATGCTTCTAACGCCATGTTTTAAAACATCGTTTGATAATGAAAAAGATTTTTCAAAAGTTGTGGACTCATTAGCAATTTTGAAAAGGTTTTGATTTGGAACAACAATTGATGCATCCAAATGTCTCTTCAAATGACTCCATCCTTCCATAGCTCTTCTCATTCTTTTTGGTCCTTCATAAGAAAATGGTAATGTAATTACACCAACTGTTAATATATTTAATTCCTTAGCAGCTCTTGCAATAACATGTGATGCGCCAGTTCCTGTTCCTCCACCCATTCCAGCAGTAATAAAAACCATATTGGCTCCTTGTAAATAGGTTACTATTTCATTTAAAGATTCATCAGCTGCAGCTTGACCAATATCATGTTTTGCTCCCGCACCAAGACCTTTGGTCAAATTCATTCCTATTTGAATTTTCGCATCAGCATTATTTACTTTGAGATCCTGAGCATCTGTATTAACGGCCACAAACTCAACGCCTTGCATCCCATCTTCAATCATTGCATTAATTGCATTTCCTCCTGCTCCGCCAATTCCCATTACTAAAATCCTTGGCTTTAATTCTTTTAGTTCTCCACCACCAATATTAATCGTCATACTCCCTCCTTTTTAAATTTATTGTCCCACTTTAAAGCTGATCTATTAATATAAGATTTCTTTCTTGCAACAGACTTGAAATTTTCAAATAATTTAGGATTCCAAATTTGAAAAACTTTTCCTAAACCTACAAAAACAACATTGGATTTAATTTTGGCATGCTTTAATAATTTTTCTGGAATTGATACTCTGCCCTCACTATCAAAGTTTAGGCTTATACTTTCTGAAAGAACAGATGTTGCAAAGTAATCTCTTTTATCTTCGAATGGTCCTAATGAATCTATGCTTTCTGAAAGTTTTTCAATTCTGTCTTGTGCACAACCGTCAAGGGCAGCATGATTGAAAGAAGGATAGGTAATAAATCCGTTGTATCCCATAGAATTTAGATAAGCTCTAAAACTAGATGGCACGGACACCCTTCCCTTTTTGTCTAATCTGTTCTCGTAATTTGACAAAAACATGTTTCATCTTTCTCCCTAAATCTCCCAACTATCTCGTATTTGGGAATTCATGGGATAGTATGGGTATATTAAAGTATAGTCAATACCTATTTATTAACCGTTGAATGTTGATCGCAGAGTTTTTGTAGATACAAAACATGAACATTTAGGACGGAAAAGCTAGGCAATCTTTAAGCCGGGTTCTGTCATTTAAGATGTCATTTATCTAGATTTAAGTTCGCACTTAAATTCAAGCGACTAACCCTGATGACTAACTAAAGACTGTTTTTAGCTTACGCAGTGTCATCTCTTTTTAGTCTTGCTCCCAGTGGGGTTTGCCGTGCGTTTTTTGTTACCAAAAAACCGGTGTGCTCTTACCACACCGTTTCACCCTTGCCTTGATCAGGCGGTCTATTCTCTGTGGCACTATCCCTAAGGTCACCCTCGCCAGCCATTAGCTGGCACCGTGTCTTTATGGAGCCCGGACTTTCCTCCACTAATTTAAAGTGGCGACAATCCAATTGCCTAGCGATTACTGCTATAATACCTGTGTAGCAAAAATCAAGTTATATTTGATTTTTTGGCTAAAATTTCACTAATTTTAAGGGTTTCTAAGTCTAAAATACCATCTACCCTATTTTGTCTATATCTTCTTTGAAAGTTTTTTATTATTTTATTTTTAAATTTCCTCTTTAAATAACGATAACCAATTCTCCTTAGGTTCTTAAATAATTTTTCAATATTATCATTTTTTTCCCATCTATTTTCCCCTACTATTTTCAGAGCATAAATCCCAATACCCTTTGATGATAAATAACCCCAAGGAAATTTTTCACCAGGATCTATTTTTCTTAACGGGGCAATATCCGAATGCCCTAGAATAAATTTGTTTTTAATCTTGTATTTTCTTTTGAGATTTCTGCAAAGATCAATCAATTTTTTTATTTGTATTTTGGGAAAAGCCTGATAGCCATATCTGTGACCCTTGTTTACAAGCTCAATTCCTATAGAGTTTTTATTTAGGTTTTTATATTTTCCCCACATTGATTTTCCAGCATGCCAAGCTATGTTTTGATCTTTAACTAATCTTAAAATTTTTCCTCTTCTGTTAATCAGATAATGACAGCTAACTTTTGATTGCAGTGAAGTAAGTCTTTTAATAGATTCGCGTTCTGATTGCATTCCTGTATAATGAATTATAATTAATTTTATACTTTTATTGCTGCGTTTTTTTTGATTAAAATTTGGAGAATAAAATTTGGCAATTTCCATAAAAAACATATATATCATAAAAAAATGGTTCAAAAACGTATAAAAATAATAGTATGCGCAATAGCTTTGGTGCTGACTTTTTCATCGCACACCTTTGCCAAGGAGAAGTATAGTGCTAACGAATGTTTTGAAAAATTCAGTAGAGGTACACTAAAATTTAATCAAGCCTTGGATAAAGTAATTTTTAAGCCAATAGCTAAAGGTTACAGAGCTTTACCCGTTCCTATACGTACAGGCTCTAGCAATTTTGTAGGAAATTTACGATCATTATTAACGTTATCAAATAATGTTTTGCAAGGAGATTTGAGAGGCGCTGGTAATACAGCAGGAAGATTTGTTGTAAATAGCACGGTTGGTATTTTAGGAGTTTTTGACCCAGCATCAAAAATGGGATTAGAAAAGAGAAGCAGAGAAGATTTTGGTCAAACCTTGGGAGTTTGGGGTGCTGATACCGGATGTTATTTTGTATTACCTATATTAGGTCCAACCACAACAAGAGATGCGGTAGGACTTGTGGGAAATGTTTTTATTGATCCAATATATCAACTAACGCACAACACTGAAACAGATGTGTTTGTTGGCAATGACAATTTACAAGAACACAATTATTATATTTATAAAGGAACGGACGCTGTAGACTTTAGATCAAAAAACATTGAATCAATTGATAGCTTAGAAAAAAATTCAATAGATTTCTATGCGTCAGTTAAAAGTTTATATCTACAAAACAGAGCCCAAAAAATAAATAACTCCCCGATCGCGGACAAAGGTCAAGATGACAGCGATTGGGAAGAAATAGATAACCAGTAAAAGTCTAGTATGAAAAGAGTACTTATATCTTTTCTTTTATTATTTCTAATATCGATTTTTGCACAATCTAAGGCCATAGCTTATAGTTCTGATCCCAAAGAATTTATTAACGAAATCATAGATGAGGCAAAAGTAATTTTAAGCAGTGGTTCTACCCAGGAAATAAAGGCAAAAAAGCTTTCAGATATAGCCTTAAAAACTGTAGATATAAAAGGTCTGGCCTATTATACGCTTGGAAAAAAAAGAAAAGAAATAAGTTCAGAAGAGTTAAAAAAATACGAAGAATTATTTGAAAAATATTTTTTAAAAACTTTTACTTCACGGTTAACAGATTATTCTGATCCCAAAATTACTGTTTTATCAGCTGAAGTTGTAAACGAAAAATATACAATTGTTAAAACTATGCTGGTTAAAACAAGTAAAAAGCCTGAAGTTAAAATTGATTGGAGAGTATACACAAAAGATTCGGGTAATCCTTTAATAAGAGATTTAATAGTTGAAGGATTAAGCTTGGCTAGAACACAGAAAGAAGAATTTGCTTCTATACTCAGTACAAACGATAATGATTTGAATGCGTTATTTAGTAAGTTAGAAGAGTTTATTAATAAGTAAGAAATGATTTGGTATATTGTTATATCTTTGTGGCTCTTTGGAATGATGTCAGAGTAATTGGTGGGCCCGCCAGGATTCGAACCTGGGACCAATACATTATGAGTGTACTGCTCTAACCAGCTGAGCTACAGGCCCAATAGTAATATGGATATCTCAATAAATGGAAAAGTCAAATCCCTAATTTTGATTTATTTCTTTTAATAATTTGTTAAGAAATTTTCCCAACAATTGAGCATCATCAGGGTTCAATATTCTATCTTTTTCAATTCCTTTTTTCATCTCTTCTCTAACTTTATCTTTCATTAAAATAATTTTTTCATTCGAAATTTGATTTTCAAGTTCCTGTTGAAAATTATTAATTACAGAACCGATAGTTATTTGAAACAGTAAAAATAAGCCAATAAAAATTACGATAGATTTTATTAAAAAAATTTTCATTTAATTATTTAATTTTTTTGTATTAATAAATATTTCATTAATAGTAATGCCGTCAACTTTAAATTTATAATAAGATTTAAAGTGATTGGGGATATTATATCTTTTTTTATTAAAAATTGGTCTAACAAAATAATAGTAGTTTGTGAAAATCAAGTCCGCCTTATCATGATTATCCTCAATAAAAACAAACTTTTTTCTTAAATTTTTATCCATTATTAGCTTGGTTTTATTTAAATCAGTGAAACTAGCTGAGGAAATTTTCAAAGGATAATTGAATTTATCCCCTTTCAAAATTTTCTCTAAAGTTCTTTGATTTGATAACCCCCAATAATCAAGGGGGAAGTTACTTTGAATAAAATTTTTACTTAATAAATTAAAATAAACATGCTGGTGGGGATGATATTTAAAAATATAAAAAACATTAAATAATATTTGAATAGTAAAAAATATAGTAAAAATTTTAAAAAATTTTTTATTTTTCAAATGCTTTAAATAATTTAAGAAATAAAGTCCTAAAATTATTAAAGAAGGATAGAGAAAATACAATTGCCTCCATCCATTATATAAAGTTGAATTAAAAACAACAACTGAGATAGCTGGTATTAAAAAAATAAATAAAATGAAAACTAATATCATTTCGTTTTTATTTTTCCATAAATTATTATAACTAATTTTTTCTACATTAATTAAGTTTTTTATAAAAATTGAAGATGATCTAAATAAGCCTAAGGCAATTATTAAAAAAAACATAATTGGTGTTGTTATAAAAAACCAAACAAAAAAATAGTGCCACGGTAAAAATTTTGCTTTTAAAAAATTTCCAAAATATAAAACTTCACCTTCCCAAGGATAATTTTTAAATTCTTTTAATGAAATTATTAATTTATAAATATTGCCATCCCACATCCAGGGCCAAAACAGAATAAAAAAAATTGAAAAAGATATTAGATATTTAAATGATTTAATAAGTTTTACTTTTACATCTTTTTTATTTTCTCCGTTAAAAAATAAAAAAAATATAGTTAAAGCCGGAAGATACATTGCAATTACCCTTATATCTGTCGCAAAAGCTGAAAATAAAGATCCAAGAATAATATATTTATTGCTCTTTTCTTGGAGAAATTTGATATTAAAAAAAATAGCGAACACAAATGAGGACATTAATATTATATCTTTGGGATTATAAAAACTTTCAGCAAAAATTCTTGGAGATGAAATTAAGAATAATAAACCAATTAAAGAAATAATATTATCTTTGAAAATATATTGAAGCAAAAAATAAAAACATATTGTAGATGAAAAAAATACTAGAAAATTTATTAGATGTTTTAATAAATAAATTTCTTGAGAGTCGCTTAAATTTAATATTACTTCAATAGCTGCCAAGGGTAAATCAAATGCAACTCCATAGGCTCTATCAACATAGTTTGTTAGATTGGGTAAATTGTTAATAAATAAATTTAAATTAATATTTATGCCAAACTTTTCAAAAATATGTTTAAGAGAAACAAAGCCATTAAGTCTATTTATATTCTCATCAAACGAAATACCGTAATCTTTAAAAATAAAAATCCCAAATAACAGATAGATTGCTAAAAGCAGAAATATTAAAATCTTTGACTCGAAATATTGTTTTGTATAATTTATTAAATTCATGTTTTGTTTGGATTTTACTTAATCAATATAAATGCATAATACATTATTTAAAAAATTATCACTAATTTTAATATCTTTTGTTTTCTCTTTAATTCTCGTTGAGTTTTTTTTAAGAATTCTAGGATTTACCCCATGGACTTATATTTCATCAAAAAATCAAAATATTTTTGACTTTGATCAAAATATTGGCTGGAAATCAAAAGAGGGCGTCTATGACATTATTGCTTCTGAAAAATACAAAATTAATACGGTTTTAACCATTCTGAATAACGGAAATAGATATTCTGGAAAAAACTCAAGTGATCAACAGATTATAATAGTTGGCGGTTCTTTTACTCAAGGCTGGGGTGTAAATGATAACGAAACTTTTTCATATAAACTGCAAAAAAAATTAAAGAATTTTAACATAAAAAATTATGGTCAGTCTGGGTACAGCGGTGTTCAATCTTATTTATTATTAGAAGAAGTATTGAATCAAAATAAAAATCCGAGTTTAATAATTTATGCCTTTATAGATCATCACGAATATAGAAATGTTGCTCGTGGTGAGTGGCTAGAGTTATTGCTCAAATATTCTAAGACTGGTCATACTAATTCACCAAAGATACCTTTTGTAACTCTGAATAAAAAAAAAGAGTTAGTGTTCCATAAACCATCAGGATATTTACAATTACCATTAAGAGAAAAATTATCTTTGGTTGCTCTTGTCGAAAAAACCATTATGAAACACACTACTAAAAGGCGAAAAAAACAACAAAAAGAAGTTGCACGAAAAATTTTTCTAAAAATGAAAAATATCTCTGAAGAATTTAATTCAAAATTTCTTGTAGTAAACTTAAAATCTAATATTGAAGAATACGATAATTTCTTTGAAAAAAACAATATCAATTTTGTAGATTGTAATTTTCCTCTAACTGAAAATTATTTAATAAAAGGAGATTATCATCCAAATAATAAGGCTCATTCGGTGTATAGCGAGTGTATAAACGATTATATAAACAAGGAAAAATTATTACTTTTCTAGGAAACTTTTAAGTTGCTTGGATCTGCTTGGGTGCTTAAGTTTCCTTAAAGCTTTTGCTTCTATCTGTCTTATTCTTTCTCTAGTAACATTAAATTGCAAACCAACTTCTTCCAAAGTGTGGTCAGTATTCATTCCTATTCCAAATCTCATTCTCAAAACCCTCTCTTCTCTTGGTGTTAAAGATGCTAAAATTTTTGTTGTTGACTCACTTAAATTCGATCTTATTGCGGTATCTAAAGGCTGTAAGGCATTTTTATCCTCTATGAAATCTCCCAAACTACTATCTTCCTCATCGCCAACTGGAGTTTCAAGTGAAACTGGTTCTTTTGAAATTTTTAAAACTTTTCTCACTTTCTCTAATGGCATTGCTAATTTTTTTGCCAATTCTTCCGGGGTAGCCTCTCTTCCAAATTCACTTAAAATTTGTCTTTGTGTCCTTACAATTTTATTTATGGTTTCAATCATATGAACGGGAATTCTTATAGTTCTCGCCTGATCAGCTATAGATCTTGTAATAGCTTGTCTGATCCACCACGTTGCATAAGTTGAAAATTTATAACCACGTCTATATTCAAATTTATCAACTGCCTTCATTAACCCAATGTTTCCTTCTTGAATCAGATCTAAAAATTGAAGTCCTCTATTTGTATATTTTTTTGCAATCGAAATAACTAATCTAAGATTGGCTTCTACCATTTCTTTTTTTGCAACCCTTGATTCTCTTTCTCCTTTTTGAATTCTCTTAACTAACAACTTAAATTCACCAACAGATAGTTCTATTTTTTTACTAAATTCAATTAATCTTTCTCTTATCTCTGTAAATTCTTTTTTGTGTTTTTTAAAAAAATTCTTCCATGTCTTATTTTCTTTTAAAAAAGATTCAAATCTTGAATTAATTTCATTTCCAACATAATATTTTACAAATTCTTCTCTAGAAATTTTATTATCTGTTGCAAGTCTTAAAATCACGCCTTCCAGCGATAATATTTTTTTGTTTTCCTTGTAATGAGACTGGACCAATTCTTCGACAATTGAGGGGCTTAACTGAAGATTTTTAAAATCTTCAACTAAAATACTTTGGATTTTCTTTAAGTTTTTATTTTTAGAAATAGATAATTCTTTAGAATCTAAAATACAATTTAATTTTTCAATTTGATATTTTTTTAGTTTTGCATAATTTTTTGATAAATTGTGAATTAATAATATTATTTTTGGTTTTATTTCTTCTTCCATTGCGGCAAGAGAAACATTAAATTCATCATTTTGATCTGTATATTCTTCGCTTTTTTCTCCTTCTTCTGTCTGCCCTTCTGTTTTCTTTGTTTTTAATTTATCTTTATCTTTGTCTTTGTCTTTGTCTTTATTTTTATCTAATTTTTTTAATTTTTTCTCTTCATTTTCATCATTTTCAAAATCTTCATATGTTGAGTCTATGTCTATTATATCTCGTACTAATAATTCATTTTTTTCTAACTGTTCTTTCCACTCAAATATTTTTTTTGCTACTAAAGGACTTTGGGTAAGAGCATTTATCATAACATTTTTTCCAGCTTCAATTCTTTTTGCTATTGCTATTTCTCCATCTCTTGAAAGGAGTTCAACTCCGCCCATCTCACGTAGGTACATTCTTATTGGATCGTCACTTTTGTCTGTAGATTTTTCACCTTCAGCTTGGCTTGAGTCTCTTTTCTTTACAGCTTGGAAATCTGATTTCTTGGCAACGAGAGTAACTTTTTTATCAAATAAAATAATTAATGCTTTTTCTAAATTTTCTTGAGAGCTGTTCCTTTTTCCTAGGGACTTTCCAAGTTCTTCATAGGTTACGAAACCTCTGTGCAAACCTTTTTCTAAAAGTCTTTCAAACGATTTTGTGATAAGTTTAGTCTTCATAGAATCTTCTATTAGCGCTTCATTATATATAGAGGCAAATTATTAAAAATCTATACCTAATTTATTCCTTGTTTATCTGACTTTTCAGTTCCATTAGATCGGAATAGGACTTTTCATCAAATTCTTTGATGAGTTTTTTTTCAAGATCATCTATTTTTTTTGAAAATTTGATTTCGTTAAGTTCTTTAAGTATTTCATTTAATAATTCGATTTGTTGATTTTCATCTTTTTTTAAAAAAATATTTTTTATAACAGCATTTTGATTTATATTGTCAATTAAACTTGAATATTTTTTTTTAAAATTAATAACATTTTTTTCATCAAACTTATCTTTAGATATAAGATCCAATAATTCTGATTTTAAAGTATTTAAACTATTAGAAGAAAATTCAATTTCTTTAAAAATTGGTACTCTTGGTATAATAATTTTCGGATAATTATACATAACATATAATATAGAATATTCCTTGATTTCTTCCTTGGTAAGATGATCTTTTGCTACTAATATTTTTTTAGTTTCATTGAGAATTCTATGATTATTTATTTTTTTACCTTTAACAAATTTTTGTAAAGGAGTTAAATTTCTAATTTTTTCTAGATAATGTTCTAAGATATACTTTTTAAGAGTTTTATCTCCAATAGACTGACATAAATTTCTAAATTTTTTCTCAAACTTTGTTGTGGCAAAGGGATCAGATCTATCAAGACTGTTCAGATACATCCTCCAAATAAATTCTTCTATCGAAAGATTGTTTTTTATAAGTTTTTCAAAATTTTCTTTTCCTTTCTCCTTTATATAATCATCTGGATCCATTCCGTCTGATAGTGTTATAAAACCAATTTTATTATTTTCTTTTATGAAAGGGAGAAGATTCTCTGCTATACGTAAAGCTGCTTTTTGCCCACTAGAATCCCCATCTAAGCAAATTACTGGGTAAGAAAAAAATTTCCAAACCAAGTTTATTTGGTTTTCTGTTAAAGCAATTCCAGAATTTGAAACAACATTTTTTATACCAGATGAATAAATTCTAATAACATCCATATACCCTTCGACAATAATCACTTCTTCATTTCTATTTGGAGCCGATTTTGCTTTATCTAAGTTAAATATATGTCTGCCTTTTTTGTAAAATTCTGTTTCAGGCGAATTTATATATTTTGCTGTTTTTTTGTCTTTAATAATTCTTCCACCAAAAGCAACCGTATCTCCAACAATATTTTTTATTGGGAATATTATTCTTGAATGAAATCTGTTTACAAATTTATTATATTTTTCATTCTTATAGAACAGGCCTGTTAATAGAATTTCCTGTTCACTAAATTTTTTAGATAAATGACTATAATAATCTGAATTATCAGGAACAAAACCTATCTGAAACTCTGAAATTGTATCTTTTGCTATTCCTCTTTTGTTTAAATAATTCATTGCTGCAGAATTTTTTTCAAAAATAAGCTTATGATGATAATCGTTATAATCTTTTAAAATATTTTTATACGTCTGGTATCTCTTTTCTTTTTCCAAATCAAAACTTGTAAATCTATAAGGTTGCATTCCAGCTTCTGCAGCTAATTGCCTTACCGCCTCACCAAATTTTAAAGACTGTGTCTTCATAAGAAAATCAAATATGTTTCCGTGTTCTGTTGAACTAAAACAATGATAGAATCCTTTTTCATCACTTACGGTAAAAGATGGTGTTTTCTCACTAGTAAAAGGAGATAGACCTACAAACTCCTTTCCTCTTCTCTTCAGTTTGACTGTTTTGCCAACCACTTGGGAAACTTTTAATCTCAACTTAATTTCTTCCAAATAATTTTTGGGATACTTCATGTTATTTTAGGGTTTCCTTAATAATTTGACTCACCTTTGAAAAATCCAAAACATCGGAATATTCTTTTTTTAGTGCCCCCATTACTTTACCCATGTCTTTAATAGAGCTAGCACCAACTTTCTTCATTGTTTCAAGACAAATTTTTTTTGTTTCTTCTTCGCTTAACTGTTTTGGCAAAAACTCGTTTATAATTTTAATTTCAGACATTTCATTTTCTAGTAATTCCCCTCGCCCAGCCTTTTTGTAAGCATCGCAAGAATCGTTTCTCTGTTTTACCATCTTTTTGAGAAGGCCTATCAAGTCGTTATCTGGCAAAATCTTTTTATCTCTAATTTTTTTAGCAATCATTGTGTCTTTTATGGCCGCAACCACTAATCTTAAAGTAGAATAGGTTTTTTTATCTTTTGCTTTTAAAGCCTCGCTTAGCTTAGTCTCTATTTTGGTTTGAAGGGACATATGACTTTTGAACTTACTTTAATCACATTTTATCTTCAAAAGAAAAAAGAATGGGGTTGACGACTGTTAGCCTTTTTCATATAAAGCGCAAAACCTTATTAAAAAGGTTTTTCTTTAACTCATGAGTTGTATTTGAGACAGTTCATAAACAGAAAAAAAAATAATTCACATAATTTTTCTACAGGTATTTTAGTTTTTGAAGATGGCACCAAGTTTTCTGGCAACGGTATAGGCTATGAGGGCATTGCAGTTGGAGAAGTTTGTTTTAATACATCAATAACTGGTTACCAAGAAATAATAACGGATCCTTCTTATTCAGATCAAATTATTAACTTTACCTTTCCTCATATTGGGAATGTTGGAACAAACCCGGAGGATAATGAAGCAGAAAAGGCTTGGGTTAAAGGAGTTGTGTTTAATTCGAATGTTACTGAACCATCAAATTATAGATCTATTAAAAAGCTAGATAAGTGGCTAAAAAAAAGAAAAATAGTTGGCATTGTTGGGTTGGACACAAGGGTAATCACAAATTACATAAGAGATAAAGGTGCGCCTAAAGGCACCATTCAATTTTCAAGAAAAGGCAAACATGATCTAGGAAAACTTTTAAATAAATCTAAATCATGGAATGGACTTTTAGGTTTGGATTTAGCAAAAAAAGTTAGCTGTAAAAATATTTATAATTGGTCTTCTCTAAAATCTTGGGACAAGAAAAAAGGATATACAAAAAATAAAAAAAATAAATATAAGGTTGTTGCTATAGATTACGGTATTAAAAAAAACATACTTAGATGCTTCTCAGATATCAATTGTTCTGTAACCGTTGTTCCGGCAAACTATTCAGCAGAGAAAATAATTAAATTAAGACCAGATGGAATTTTTTTATCCAATGGCCCTGGGGATCCAGCGGCAACGGGACAATATGCCATACCAATAATAAAAAAATTAATTACTAATGGAATTCCTATATTTGGTATTTGTCTTGGCCACCAATTATTGTCTTTAGCTTTAGGTGCAAAAACAAAAAAAATGTCACTTGGTCATAGAGGCGCTAATCATCCTGTTAAAGATTTGTCTACAAATAAGGTAGAAATCACAAGTCAAAATCATGGTTTTGAAGTTGATCCAAAATCAATTCCGAGTTCAGTAAAAATTACTCATAAATCTCTATTTGATAACTGTATTGAAGGTATAGAGGTAAAAGAAAAAAAAGTATTTTCAGTACAATATCACCCGGAGGCAAATCCCGGGCCACAGGATAGTAAATATTTATTTAATAAATTTTTGAAAAATATAATAGTAGTTAAAAAAAATGGGAAAAAGAAGAGATATTAAAAAAATTTTAGTTATAGGAGCTGGTCCAATTGTCATTGGTCAGGCATGTGAATTTGATTATTCAGGAACCCAGGCTTGTAAAGCTTTAAAAGACGAAGGGTACAAAGTAATATTAATTAATTCTAATCCTGCAACAATAATGACAGATCCAGAAGTCGCAGACAGAACCTACATAGAACCAATTACAATCGAGATCGTAGAAAAAATAATAAAAAAAGAAAAGCCATGTGCAATCTTGCCGACCATGGGTGGACAAACCGCACTGAATACAGCGATATTAATGGAAAAAAAAGGAATATTAAAAAAAAATAAAGTTGAGTTAATTGGAGCAAAAGCCAAAGCAATATCTAGAGCAGAAGATAGAGATTTGTTCAGAAAATCTATGAAAGAAATAAACTTGGATTTACCTAAATCAGAAATAATTAATTCATTTGGTAAGTCAAACAAGGTTCTGAAAAAAATTGGTTTACCGGCTATCATAAGGCCTTCTTTCACTTTGGGTGGTTCAGGCGGAGGTATTGCAAAAAATAAAAAAGAATTCTTTGATTTAATAAAGTCTGGTCTTGCAGAATCTCCTGAGAATCAAGTTTTGGTGGAAGAGTCCCTTGAAGGATGGAAAGAATTTGAAATGGAGGTTGTTAGAGACAAAAAAGATAATTGTATTATAATTTGTTCGATAGAAAATGTTGACCCAATGGGGATACACACTGGTGACTCTGTCACGGTTGCACCTGCATTAACATTAACTGACAAAGAATTTCAAGTTATGAGAAATGCATCGATTGAATGCTTGAGAAAAATTGGTGTTGAGACTGGTGGCTCTAATGTTCAATTCGCTATTAACCCAAAAGATGGAAGAATGGTTATCATTGAAATGAATCCAAGAGTTTCTAGATCATCAGCCTTAGCTTCAAAGGCTACTGGATTTCCAATTGCAAAGGTGGCTGCAAAATTAGCTGTTGGATATACTCTTGATGAACTAACAAATGAAATCACCGGGACAACTCCCGCATCATTCGAACCAACAATAGATTACGTTGTAACAAAAATTCCAAGATTTACTTTTGAAAAATTTAAATCGGCTAAAGCTAAACTAGGGACTTCTATGAAATCAGTAGGAGAAGCGATGTCTATAGGAAGAAACTTTAAAGAATCTTTTCAAAAAGGGTTGGTTTCATTAGAAATTGGCTATAAAGGATTGGACTCACTTGAACAATTATCAGTTAAAGAATTAAAGAAAAAGTTGGGCCAAAATTTACCTGACAAACTTATTATCGTTGCTGAAGCTTTAAGGAGAAAAGTTAGTATTAATAATATTTATAAACTTACAAATATTGATCCTTGGTTTTTAGAACAAATATCTGAGTTGGTTAAAGAAGAAAGAAAATTAAAAAAATATGGCTTACCAAAAACAACTAAGGAGCTATCTTATATTAAATCTATAGGATTTTCTGATGATAAAATTGCAGAATTAACTAAGACCACTGTCAATGAAGTTAAAAAACAGAGACAAAAATTAGATGTGTTTCCTGTATTTAAAAAAATTGATACTTGTGCGGCTGAGTTTAAATCAGAAACTCCATATATGTATTCGACTTATCAAAAGTTAGCGGGTGACTTGGCTGCTTGCGAGTCCAACCCAACAGATAAGGAAAAAATCATAATATTAGGGGGAGGTCCAAACAGAATTGGACAAGGTATAGAATTTGACTATTGCTGCTGTCAAGCAAGCTTTGCTTTAAAAGAAAAAGGATATGAGACAATTATGGTTAATTGTAATCCAGAAACAGTTTCCACCGACTATGACACTAGTGACAGATTATACTTTGAACCCTTGGTAGAGGAGAGTGTATTAAATATAATAAATAAAGAAATGAAAAATGGAAAACTACTTGGTGTTATTGCCCAATTTGGCGGTCAAACCCCTATAAAATTGGCAAAAACTCTTGAAGAAAATAGTATTCCAATTTTAGGTACTCAATTTGACTCCATAGATCTTGCAGAAGATAGAGAAAGATTTAAAGAAATACTTGTTAAAGAAAATTTAAAACAGGCAGATAGTGGTATTGCAAAAAATAAGGATGAAGCATTTAAGATTGCTAGTAAAATAGGTTTTCCAATTGTTATTAGACCATCCTATGTCCTTGGGGGAAGAGGCATGGAAATAATTTATAGTCAGTCAGATTTAAAGAAATATATAGATGAGGCAGTTAAAGTATCGGGATCAAATCCTGTTCTTATTGATAAATTCTTAAATGAAGCAACTGAAGTTGATGTAGATGGAATATCCGATGGAAATAATGTTTTTGTTGCTGGAATTATGGAACACATTGAAGAGGCTGGTATACATTCTGGGGACTCTGCGTGTTCACTGCCTCCTTACACTTTAGGCAAAGAAATTATCGATAAAATAGAAAAGCAAACCAGACAGTTGGCTATTGCTTTAAAGGTGGTTGGTCTAATTAATATTCAGTTTGCAGTTAAAGGTAGCGAAGTTTATGTGTTAGAAGTGAATCCAAGAGCAAGTAGAACTGTACCGTTTGTTTCAAAAGCTACAAGCCTTCCTGTTGCTAAAATAGCATCCAGAGTAATGGCAGGTGAAAAACTGTCTAATTTTGATTTAAAAAGAAAAAACGAAAATACTTTTGCGGTAAAAGAAGCTGTATTTCCTTTCAATAGATTTCCTGAGGTAGATGTACTTTTAGGTCCAGAAATGAAATCAACTGGTGAGGCAATGGGGTTTGATAAAAATTTTGGTTTGTCTTTTGCAAAAAGTCAAATTGCAAGCAATAATAGAATTCCTTTAAAGGGAATCGCTTTTATTTCTGTAAAAGATAAAGATAAAGAAAAAATATTAAATAATGCAGAAAAGTTAATAAAATTAGGATTCTCGATATGTGCTACTTCTGGAACAGCAAGATATTTAATGTCTAATGGGATCAAATGCAAAAAAATTAACAAAGTTAGTCAAGGATCTCCGCATATAGTAGAAAAGTTAAATAAAAAAAATATTGCTCTAGTAATTAACACCACAGAGGGAAAAAATTCGATATCGGATTCTTTTAGTCTAAGAAGGTCGAGTTTAATGAATAAAATTCCTTACTTTACTACAATGGCTGCCGCAAATGCCTGTTTAGAGTCTATTGAGTCACTGAAAAAATATCCTATAAAAGTAAGAGCTTTACAAGATAATTAGGTTCTGCAGGCCATATCTTGACCGCAGCATAATGGAGATTTTATTTTTCCGTGATTATTCGGACATTTAGAAATTTGAACCTGTTTCCCGCCATCAAGCTTTAAGTTGTCATTAGCTAATGGAGCATTACATTTTCCACATGTAGCATTGACTGACATCCCACATTTTGAACATTCGTATGTTGACATATTTCCTCCTCCAGCACCAATCATATACAATTAGGATTTCACTTTCCAGTCAGTTTTAAAGGAAACATAGTTAACCTGTACGCAGCGTCTTTCTTTTTTGATCTCTTTTTTTTCCATTCCATGCCAAGTATTTGGCCCGCTAGTAAAGAAATAACCATAATTATTTCTGTAAGGGACAGTTTTGACTTTATTAAGTTTTTCATCATAAAAGTCAGTTCCTAAATTTTCTGATTCATTAAAGGGATTAACAAATATTAATGATGATAATAATTTCTCTTTAATATCGCAGTGTGGCTTAAGCCAAAATCCAGTTCTGTCACAAATTACCTCTACTCTTACAAAAGAGTTTGATAAATCCTTTTTTATTAGTTCGCCTATGTACTGTTGTACATTTTTTGAGCAAAGTTCATTAATAAAATTTGTTAATTCAGGAAAATTTTTTGAGTTTTCTTTCGTTACAAAACATCTATATTTTTTAGCTTTACCTCCAGACTTAATGCCTTCTCTATATGTGCCCTCACCTCCGTCGATAGCTCTTGTTCCATCGTATTTAAGACCATCGATAATAGGGTTGGCAATTTCAGCACTACAAACCTCTTTTATGGCCAATTCTGTCAAAGGTTGGTTTATAGCCCAATGTTTGAAAGGTTTGTCGTAAGTTTCCAATCTTGACTTTAATGAATTAAATAATTCCATTTTTTTTCATTTTTTCTTTTACCATAGATGCGGCACGATTAACTTCGTCTAATCCGCTATAAGTCCAATGCTCAATTTTATCATCCAGATCCCTAATTATACCAAGATCTTTGAACAATTTATAAAACTTTTGAAATCTATGAATATTTTTTTTATTTTTCATTTGTGCAACATATACTGGTTTGCCTGTAATAGCAGCCTCTGAAATCATTGATGTTGAATCGCAAGTTACAATTATAATGTCTGCAAGACCAAGTGACGATAAATAGGCTTTTTTGTCTCTTTCTTTTACTACCAAATGATTATCGCTAAAGTAATTAAAAGCAAGTTTTAAGATATTTTCTGGAGTTCTGTACGACGGAATTACAATCAATTTATATTTTGAGTAAACAAACAAATTTTTTATTTTTGCAAATGTAGAGGTCATTTGCTTTTCTGAAAAACCATAATATTTATTTGGGCCTCCAAGAATAAGGGTAACAATTTTTTTGTTTTCTGCTCTTGGGTTTAAATAATTTATGTTTTTTTTAATTTCATCATTGGTAAGATAATGTATAGCTCCTTTGGTTTTAATAACATTATTGCCATCCAAATTGTCGTGTTCTGGACAAATAATAGAATCAAAATTACTCAGACCTACCTTTGGGTCCTGAATATGAATTGTAAATATTTCTTTTTTAAACCGTCTCTTTAACAAAATAGAGGGAACTACGCTTTTTCTTCCGCAAGAAATTACTACTTTTGAATCGCAAATAAACCTATTTGCTAAAATGCTCTCAGATACTGGTGTAAATTTTGGCGGAACAATATCCCAGATTTTCTTAAGTTTTATGGTTTCATGCCTAAATTTTAAACCCAGGGCTTTTGCCAAACCTTCAACCTGGCTTATCATACCATGCATACCTTGGGTCAAAAGAAGGGCTCTGAGCTTTAACATAAGATACCTTATATATTTCTAAGTTTTATTTATCCACATATAAAAAACGGAATAGCTTTTTATTTAAATACAAACCTTTATACATGTTCAATGGAAATATGCGTATTGAAGAAGATATCAAGTTGGATTATGCCGATGTTCTATTTCGGCCAAAAAGAAGTACTTTGCATAGCCGTAAAGATGTAAAGCTCGAGCGTACGTATAAATTCAAATATAGCAATCATGAATGGTCCGGTATTCCCCTGATGGCCGCTAACATGGATGGTGTTGGGGAACTTCAAATGGCAGAAAAATTAGCTGAACATCAAATTATGACTTGCTTAACTAAACAGCATAATTCCAAAACAATAAAAAAATTTTCCTCTATTAAGAAAATCTTTCCTCATGTTGTTCTCAGTACCGGAACAAGTGATGAGGATTACAAAAGGCTAAACGAAATTTTGAAAGAATACAGTTTTTTTGAATTTATCTGTATTGATATTGCAAATGGTTACTCTGATCATTTCAGTAAATTTGTCAGTTCAGTTAGAAAGAAATATCCTACTAAAACTATAATTGCAGGAAATGTTGTCACTGCAGATATGACCCAAGAGCTAGTTTTAGCTGGAGCTGACATTGTAAAAGTCGGTATCGGTCCAGGAAGTGTTTGTACCACGCGTATTCAGACAGGTGTAGGGTACCCACAACTAAGTGCTGTCATCGAATGTGCAGATGCTGCTCACGGATTAGGAGCTCATATTATCGCCGACGGAGGCTGTACATGCCCAGGGGATGTAGCTAAAGCATTTGGTGGAGGAGCTGATTTTGTGATGCTAGGAGGTATGTTCGCGGGTCATGATGAGGGTGGTGGAAAAGTTGTGAAAAAGAATGGTTCAAAATTAATAGAATTTTATGGTTCAAGTTCTGAAACAGCTCTAAACAAACATTACGGGGGCCACGCAGACTATAGAAGTAGTGAGGGTAAAAAGGTCCAATTAAAATATCGTGGAAAAATAAATGATACAGTTTTAAATATTTTAGGTGGATTGAGAAGTAGTTGCACCTATGTAGGAGCTCCATCTTTAAAACAATTAAGTAAGTGCACAACCTTTGTAAGAGTTAATCAACAGTATAACGATACTTTTGAATAAAAGTTTAAGCTTTAAATTTTATTAAAAATACCTATATGAGCCTTATTAATGAAAAAGCACTCTAAAGTATTAATTTTAGGATCTGGTCCAGCTGGTTACACGGCTGCTATTTATGCTGCCAGAGCTATGTTAAAGCCAATATTGGTATTTGGATCTGAACCAGGCGGTCAATTAACTACAACTACAGATGTAGAGAATTTTCCTGGTTACTCAAAAGTAATTCAAGGTCCTTGGTTAATGGAAGAAATGAAAGGCCAAGCAAAAGCGGTGGGGACTGAAATGATCCAAGATCATATAAGCAAAGTAGATCTATCAAAAAAACCTTTTACAGCAACAGGCGATAGTGGTCAGGTTTATACAGCAGACAGCTTCATAATCTCAACTGGTGCACAAGCGAGATGGTTAAATTTAAAATCTGAGCAAGAATTTAGGGGATTTGGTGTTTCCGCTTGCGCAACATGTGACGGTTTCTTTTTCAAAGAAAAAGAAGTGGCAGTTGTGGGAGGTGGTAATGCAGCCGTAGAAGAGGCAATGTTTTTAACTAAATTTGCATCTAAAGTAAAACTCATTCATAGAAGAAATGAATTAAGAGCAGAAAAAATGCTTCAAGCAAAATTAAAAGCAAACAAAAAGATTGAAATTATATGGGATAGCGTTGTTGAAGACGTAATTGGAGAAAAAAAACCAAAATCAGTTAAAGCAATAAAAATTAAGAACGTAAAAACTAATAAAACTTCTGAGCTAAAAGTAGATGGGCTTTTTATTGCTATAGGACACGATCCAGCAACCTCGCTTTTTAAAGGTCAGTTAAATATGGATAAAGAGGGATATATAGTTACCAAACCAGACTCTACTGTGACTAATGTACCTGGTGTTTTTGCAGCAGGAGATGTTAAGGATAAAATATTTAGACAGGCAGTTACTGCGGCCGGAATGGGATGCATGGCCGCACTTGAAGCTGAAAAACATTTGTCATCAAAATGAGCAATAAAGTTTTACTAACAGGAATAAGCGGATGGATTGCAAAACATACTGCAATAGAATTATTAAATTCTGGCTACGAGGTTTTAGGAACAGTAAGGAACAATACTTTAATTGAGGAAACAAAAGAAACTATAAGTAAATATGCTCCAATAGATAAATTGTCATTTGTTGAGTTGGATCTTCTCAAAGATGATGGATGGAATGAGGCAGCAAAAGGATGTAAATATATATTTCACATTGCTTCTCCATTTCCCATGAAAGTTTCAAAAAATAGAGAAAGTTTATTGCCCACTGCTGTTGATGGGACATTAAGAGTATTAAACGCTGGTGTAAATGCTGGTGTGGAACAAATAATTAAAACTTCCTCAATCGTTGCAATGTTTAGAAAACCTAACAGAAGCAATCCCTATACTTTTGGAGAAAATGATTGGACTGATGAAAACTGGATAGAGGGTGTGAGTGACTACTTTTTGTCAAAAACAAAAGCAGAAAGAACTGCTTGGGAGTTTATGGAGAGTAAAGGATTAAAAAATAAATTAACGGCAATTAATCCTGGCGGAGTATTTGGTGATGCTTTAGATAAAAAAGGTGGTACATCAATAGAATATGTTAGACAATTTATGTCAGGTAAATTTCCAGGAGCACCAAAATTTGCAGTTTTAATTTCTGATGTCAAAGATATAGCAAAAGCACATGTTGCCTGTATAGGAAATAAAAAAGTCGGTGGAAGAAGATTAATTGTTGGAAAAGAAGTAAAAAAACTAGTTGAGTTATCTCAATTGATGGCCGAAGCGATGCCTGAGTATGCAAAAAAACTTCCCAAAAAAGAACTGCCAAATTTTATGGTTAAATTAATAAGTTATTTAGATTCAAGTGCTAAAACAATGATACCGGATCTAGGAATTTTAATGCAAACTGATACAACTTATGCAGAAGAATTATTAGGTTTTAAATTTAAACCTGCAAAAGGTTGTATGGCAGAGAATGCTAGATCAGTAGTTAGACTGGGATTAGTTTAAACTTTCACAAAAAGATTTTATTCTCTCTAAAGCTTTTTTAAGATTATCCATTGAAGTGGCATAAGAAATTCTAAAATATCCATCCAATCCAAATGCGGATCCTTGAACTACTGCTACTTCTGACTTTTCAAGTAATTTTTCAACAAAATCTTTATCTGTTTTTAATTTTGTTTTTTTTCCTAATAATTTTTTACAGTTTGGGAATACATAAAAAGCACCATTAGGTTTTAAGCAGCTTAATCCTTCAATATTATTTAAGTTTTCAACAACAAAATCTCTTCTCTCTTTAAATGATTCAGATCTAGTTTTAATGAAATCTTGTGTTCCATTTAAAGCTTCAACTGCTGCAGCTTGACTTATAGAAGATGGATTTGTTGTTGATTGAGACTGAATTTTAGCCATAGCTTTAATTATATCTTTTGGTCCAGCTCCGTAACCTATTCTCCATCCTGTCATTGAATAAGATTTACTTACTCCATTCATGGTTAGAACTCTATCTTTTAAAGATTTTATTTGTGCAATGGTAAAAAATTCGAATCCATCGTAAGTTATATGTTCGTATATATCGTCGCTTAAAATAAAAACTTTTTTATTTTTAATTAAAATTTTTGATAGCTCTTGTATCTCTTCCTTTGTATAACAAGATCCCGTGGGATTAGACGGGGAATTAATAATTAACCATTTAGTTTTTTTATTAATAGCTTTTTTAAGTTCCACTGGAGTTATTTTAAATTCATTTTTTTCAGAGCATTTTACTATTTTAGGTTTACCACCAGCTAATAAAACCATGTCTGGATAAGACACCCAATATGGTGCCGGGATAATTACTTCGTCACCTGGATTCAACGTAGCCATGAAAGCGTTATAGAGTACTTGCTTTCCTCCAGTTCCAACTGAGATTTGATCTAGTTCATAAGTTAAATTATTCTCTCTAGAAAATTTTTCTTTGATAGCCTTTTTAAGTGCTGGAGTTCCATCTACGGCTGTATACTTAGTGTCACCTTTTTTAATAGCCTGAATAGCCGCCTCTTTAATATTGTCTGGCGTATCAAAATCAGGTTCTCCTGCTCCTAATCCAATTACATCTTTGCCGGCTGCTCTCATTTCCCTTGCTTTTGAGGTCACAGCTATGGTTGGGGACGGTTTTATTCGTTTTAAACTATTGGAAACTATGCTCATTGAAATTTATAATATTTTGTTATTATTAACATAAAATGCAAAATACTTATCAAGAAAAAATAGCTGATTTAGAGGCTAATAGTGCCCCTGTTAGAAAAAAACTAGAGGGTGGTATCAAGTTTAGAATCAAAAGTAGTTTCAAACCAGCTGGTGACCAGCCAGAGGCAATAAAGAAAATACTTCAAAATTTAAAGAATAAAAAAAATGAGCAGGTTTTGTTAGGTGTGACGGGTTCGGGTAAAACCTTTACAATGGCAAAAGTTATCGAATCTGCAAATAGACCAGCTTTGGTACTTGCACCAAATAAAACTTTAGCAGCTCAGTTATATGGAGAAATGAAAAGTTTTTTCCCGGACAATGCTGTTGAATATTTTGTCTCTTATTACGACTACTACACACCAGAAGCCTACGTTCCTAGATCAGATACCTACATTGAAAAGGAAGCTTCAATTAACGAACAGATTGACAGGATGCGTCATTCCGCAACAAGATCATTACTCGAAAGAGACGATGTTATTATAGTTGCTAGCGTATCATGCATCTATGGCCTTGGTTCGGTTGAGGCATACAGCAAGATGACTTTGGCCCTAAAAAAAAACTACGAATATGAAAGAGATGAAATAATAAAAACTTTTGTAAATTTACAATACAAAAGAAATGATCAAAATTTTTTCAGAGGAACCTTCAGGGTAAGAGGAGAAAACTTAGAAGTATTTCCATCTCATTTGGAAGATAGAGCTTGGAGATTAACTTTATTTGGAAATAAGTTGAAAAAGATTGAAGAATTTGACCCTTTAACTGGTGATAAAACAAACGATTTTCAAGTTATAAAATTATATGCAAATAGTCACTACATCACACCCAAGCCAACTATAGACCAGGCTATTAAAGAAATAAAAAAAGAATTGGAAGTAACGCTTGAAAAACATAAAGCTGACAACAAACTTCTTGAGGCACAAAGACTAAGAGAAAGAACAAAATTTGATCTGGAAATGATAGAGGCTACGGGAACTTGTGCTGGAATTGAAAATTATTCAAGATTTTTATCGGGCAGAAAAAGAGGGGAACCACCTCCTACTCTTTTTGAATATTTTCCAGATAATACAATTGTGTTTGTTGATGAGAGTCATGTAACCGTTCCTCAGTTAAATGGTATGTATAAAGGAGACCACACAAGAAAAAGCACTCTTGCAGAATATGGTTTTAGATTGCCCTCGTGTATGGATAATAGACCACTAAAATTTGAAGAATGGGATGCGATGAGAACCCAAACTGTATTTGTTTCAGCAACACCAGGTCCATGGGAACTTAAACAAACTAAAAATCAATACATTGATCAAGTTATCAGACCTACAGGTCTAATCGACCCAAGAGTAGAAATTAGGCCAGCAAAAACTCAGGTGGACGATTTATTTCATGAATCAAAAAAAATTATTGATAAAGGCTATAGAATTTTGGTTACAACACTCACAAAAAAAATGGCCGAAGATTTAACTGAGTACTTACATGAAAATGGACTTAAAGTTAGATATATGCACTCAGATATAGAAACCCTTGAGAGAATTGAAATTATTCGAGACTTAAGAATGGGTGTTTTTGATATTTTGGTTGGGATCAATCTTCTTAGAGAAGGATTAGATATTCCAGAATGTGCTTTGGTAGCAATTTTGGACGCAGATAAAGAAGGATTCTTAAGATCTGAAACATCATTAGTACAAACTATCGGTAGAGCCGCAAGAAATGTTGACGGAAAAGTTATTCTCTATGCAGATAAAGTTACAAAAAGTATTGATAAAGCCATTAAAGAAACAGATCGAAGAAGAGAGAAACAAGAACAATACAATAAAAAAAACAATATAAGCGCGGAATCAGTAAAAAAAGAAATCAATGATATCTTACAATCTGTATATGAAAAAGATTATGTCAAAGTAAGTGAAGGATCAAATGTTGGTGGAAACTTAAAAAAACATTTAAAGGCACTAAACAAGAAAATGAAGGAAGCAGCCTCTAATCTAGAATTTGAAGAAGCTGCGAAAATTAGAGATGAGATAAGAAAATTAGAGGCTAGTGATTTAGAAATAAATTTGAATCCTAAGATTTCCCAGTATAATCTTAAAAAAAAGATACATCCTCAAGGCAGATCAACTATGGGTATGCCAGGAACTAAGGCCAGAAAGAATATTAAAAAATGGAAGCAAAAAAAATAATAATAACCGGTGGTGCGACCAGAATTGGAGCTGCAATTGCAAAATCGCTAGCTGAAGAAGCTACTGATATTACAATTCATTACAACTCATCATCTTCAAAAGCAAAAAAAGTTAAAAAAGAATTAGATGGGTTAGGAATAAACGCCTACCTTTTAAAATCTAACTTAAATAAAGAAAGAGAAGTTGCTCAATTAATTAAAAAAGCAAAAAAGCAAATGGGAGGTCTTGACTGTCTAATCAACAATGCTTCAATATTTGAAAACGACGATATATCTAATTTTAGTTCAAAATCTTGGGAAAAACACATGGAGGTCAACTTAAAGTCTCCATCAATATTAATGAGAGAGTTTTTTAAACTAACAAAAAATAAACCTGGCAATATTATTAATATTATTGATCAAAGAATTTTTAAACTAACACCATTTTTTTTCTCATATTCGGTGAGCAAATATGGGCTTGCTGCTGCTACCAAAATCTCTGCAATGAAGTTTGCTCCTAATATAAGGGTCAACGGTATCGCTCCAGGGCCAACTATGAAAAATAAAAGACAATCTGAAAAGCATTTTAAATCACAGTGGAAATCTACAATTCTTCAAAAACAAGTTGATGTAAATAATATTTGTAATTTGGTAAAGTATTTTATTGAAAATGATAGTGTAACTGGACAAATTGTAAGCGTAGATAGTGGTCAAAGTTTAGGCTGGAAAACTCCTGACATAATAAAAGGTAAAGAATGAAAATTATAAAATTCAAAGACAAGAAACATTTTAGCTACAAACGAAAGATACTAGTTAAAAATTTAATTCTAAAAATATCTGTGGGAATTCATGATTTTGAAAAAAAGAAAAAGCAAAGGGTAAAATTCAATGTCAATATTGATACCGACCCTAATGTAGCCCCTGATGATAATAATTTAGAAAGCATTATTAATTATGAAGATGTTATTAAAAATATAGAAAAAATTACAAATAAAAAACATTATCCGTTATTGGAAACATTAGCAGAAAAAATATTATTAAAACTTTTTGAGAACAGAAAGGTTAAAAAAGTTAAACTACGAATTGAAAAATTAGATATTTTAAAAAATACTTCTTCAGTTGGAATAGAAATCGAAAAAAGTAAATTCAATGAGTCTTGATAAAGGAAAAGAAATTATAAAACAAAAAATTCCTAACCTTACGAAAGATCCAGGGGTTTATAAGATGTTAGGTGAAAGAAGTGAAATTCTTTATGTGGGAAAAGCCAAAAATATTCCAAATCGTTTAAAAAGTTATGTTTCTGATAGTCACCTGCCTATTAGAACTGAAAGAATGTTGTCTCTAACAAAAAATCTAGAAACAACAACAACTACAAGCGAAAGTGAAGCTTTGTTGTTAGAAGCAAATTTAATAAAAAAACACAAACCAAGATTTAATATTTTATTAAGGGATGATAAATCTTTTCCATACATCTACATTGGACATAAAGATAAATGGCCACAATTAACCAAATTAAGAGGAAAAAAAAGTAGAAATGGGTATTATTTTGGTCCATTTGCATCTGTCGGTTCAGCAAACTGGACTATAAAAATATTACAAAAAGTTTTCTTGCTACGTGTTTGTGACGATACTGTTTTTAAGAATAGAAAACGCCCTTGTATTTTGTATCAAATTAAAAGATGTGCAGCGCCCTGCATGAATTATATCAGTGAAAAAAGCTACGGGAGTTTAGTAGAAAATGCTGTAGATTTTATTTCTGGTAAATCACACCAAATCCAAAATAAATTTTCTGAAGAAATGGAAAAAGCCAGTAAAGAACTAGATTATGAAAAAGCCGCCATTATTAGAGATAGAATTAAAGCGTTAACTCAAATTCAATCTTCTCAAAAAGTTAGGGAGACCAATTTAAAAGAAGCTGACGTAATTTCTATTTTTAAAGAATCCGGTAAAACATGTGTTCAGGTTTTCTTTTTTAGATCAAAACAAAATTGGGGCAACCAAGCATATTTTCCAAAACATGATCCAGATGAAAAAATAGAAAAAATTTTATCTTCATTTATAGGTCAATTTTATGAAAATAAAAGTGTGCCTAAAATAATACTTGTAAATGCTAATATAGAGGACAGCCTCTTGTTAGAAAAAACGTTTTCAAAAAGAGAAAAAAAAGAAATATCAGTTAAACTAGCTAAAACAAAAGATGAAAAAACTTTATCAAGATTAGCTGAAAAAAATGCGAAAGAATCGCTTACTCAAAAGATTTTACAAACAGAGAGTAACTCAAAGCTTATTGATGATCTTTCTGATAAATTTTCGTTAAGATTTAATATAAATCTAATAGAGGTTTATGATAATAGCCACATTCAAGGATCTGACTCTGTTGGTGCTTTAATTGCATTTGGAAAAGAAGGTTTTCTTAAAAAGAGGTATAGAAAATTTAATATAAAATCAGAGTCTGTAAAAGGGGATGACTACGGCATGATGAAAGAAGTATTAAAAAGAAGATTTTCTAGAGCATTAAAAGAAGAAAAAAATACTCTGTCACTTCCTGATTTAGTTCTAGTCGATGGAGGAAAAGGCCAATATTCCGTAAGCAGAGAAGTATTAAATGATCTGGGACTTCATCAATTACCAATTATTGCTATAGCCAAAGGAAAAAATAGAAATGCAGGTGATGAAACTTTTTTTCACGAAGGAAAAACTATTAAATTTAAAAAGAATGACTCTATTTTATTTTTTTTACAGAGACTTAGAGATGAGGCTCATAGATTTGCTATAAGCGCTCACAGATCTAAAAGAAGAAAAAATCTTAGCAAATCTCTTCTAGATCAAATATCTGGAATTGGAAAAAACAGAAAAAGAGCCTTGCTTAATCATTTTGGTTCTGCAAAATTAGTAGAGTCTGCAAGTTTTGAAGATTTAAAATCTGTCGAAGGAATTGAGGAAAATATTGCAAAAAAAATTCATAATTTTTTTCATGAGGATTAGTTATGAACATTAAGATACCTAATATTTTAACTATTGGTCGTATTATAATCGTTCCAATTTTCGTATTGTCATTTTTCATACCGGGTGTAGTTGGTGATTTAGTTCCTTTCTTTCTTTTTGTTTTGGCAAGCTTTACTGATTACCTGGATGGATTATTAGCAAGACTATACAAAGAGGAGTCAAAACTTGGTGAACTTTTAGATCCTATTGCTGACAAAATTTTAGTAGCAGCAGCTTTGGTATTATTGGTTATGAATGGAATTATAAAAAACTATGAGGTAATTGCCGCTATAGTTATTTTAACTAGAGAAATATTAATATCAGGATTAAGAGAATTCTTAGCAAAAAAGAGAGAGAAGAGTTTGCCGGTTTCTAGTCTTTCAAAATTCAAAACCTTGGTACAAATGCTTTCTATAGCAATGCTATTAACTGGAGAAACTGGAAATAAAATTATTAATTTTCAAGACTACAATGCGCAAACTATTGGGATCATTTTACTTTGGATTGCAGCATTTTTAACTATATATACTGGATATGATTATTTAAGAAAAGGCATAGGCAGTGCGATTAGTGATGATGAAAATAAATAGCCATGGTTTTATCAAAGATTAACATCAGAGAGAAAGAATTTCATAACAAACTTCATTCATCAGGTAGTCCAAGGTCTGAAAACAAATACTATAAGGCCTTACACAACTTATATGATGATTTTTTAATTTTATTACAGAATAAAACTCCAGGTAAAAAAGTTTTAGATTTTGGTTGCGGCAACGGAGTTTATACCGAAAAAGTTTTAAACTTTAATCCATCTAAAATTACAGCAATAGATATTTCTGAAAAAGCTATAGAAGTTGCAAAAAGTAAAAATCATAAAATGGTAGATTATATTGTGGAAAATTGTGAAAATACTAAATTAAATTCAAATAGTTTTGATTTAATCTATGGGGTTGGGATATTACATCATTTGAAATTAAATGATGCTGTTAAAGAAATAGAAAGATTACTTAAAAAAAACGGTAATATTATTTTTATTGAACCTTTAGGAACAAATCCAGCAATAAACTTGTATAGAAAGCTTACCCCAAATTCAAGATCAGCAGATGAACACCCATTAACATTTAATGATATTAAATATTTTAGAACCCTTTTTAGTAAAGTCAAAATTAACTACTACGGTTTTTTTACCTTATTATTTCTTTCATTGTATAAATCTCCCAAAGATTCAAAAATATTTTTTATCTTGTCTAAAGCTGACCAAATCTTATTTAAAATTCCATTTTTCAAATTTCTTGCGTGGTCTATATTGATTGAGGCAGAAAAAAATTAGGCTGCAACTTTTTTTCTTACAAGATCTTGGTAGCTTTGGGATAGGCCTTTAATTACTTCGCAGACTGTAAAATTGAATTTGTCTATTTGAGAAACCGGTGTTATTTCTGCGGCAGTACCAGTCAGAAAACATCCGGAAAAAACAGACATTTCTTCTGGTTTAATTTTTCTCTCCACAACTTTTATTCCTTTTGATTTGGCTATACCAATCACACATCTTCTAGTAATTCCGTCTAAAAAAGAATCAGGTGTAGGAGTGTGTAAAGATCCGTCTTTATCTTTAAAGAAAATATTAGCACCTGTAGCTTCTGCAATATTGCCTTCATGATCTAACATCAAAGCATCTGTATATCCTTTGCTTTCTGCGTCGTGCTTGGACAATGTACATATCATATAAAGTCCAGCTGCTTTTGTGTCCCAAGGAACAGAATTTGGAGAAGGTCTTCGCCAGGAAGAAGTTTTAAGTCTAATTCCTTTTAATTTTAATTTTGGATCAAAATATGAGCCCCATTCCCATGATGCAATAGCAACATGTATTTTATTTTTTTGTGCGGAGATAGCCATCATTTCGCTTCCCCTCCAAACAACTGGTCTTACATAACCATTTTTAATTTTTTGGACTGTAATAATTTCCTGACAAGCACTATTTATTTCTTTTTTGTTATAAGGCATAGCTATTCCCATTCTTTTTGCAGAATGAAATAATCTATCAGTATGTTCTTCGAGTTTAAAAATTTCTCCATCATAAACTCTCTCTCCTTCAAAAACACAGCTCGCATAGTGCAGCCCGTGGTTTAAAAGATGAACTTTGGCATTTTTCCAATCAACTAATTCTCCGTTGAACCAAATTTTTCCTGATCTCTTGTCGTAAGGAATTGTTTCCATTGGGTTTAAATTAAATAATTTTTCTCTAACAAAAAAGTATAATTGTTGATAAAATAAGTCAACATATCTGACCAAAATATGAAAGATTTACTTTATTTAAAGGATGAACAAATTAAAGATTGCATACAATTGCTTCTTTATGCTTATAGAGAAACGTTCTCTGATCCAGTAGAAATTTTAAAAAAAAACTCCCTAGGCCCAGCACATCATAGAACTTTACATTTAATAGAAAGAAACGAAGGTATAAGTGTAAATGAACTTCTATTAAAATTAAAAATAACAAAACAAAGTTTAAATAGAGTCATAAGAGACTTAAAACATTTAAAAATTATAAAACAAATTAAAGATTCAAGTGACACAAGAAGAAAGCTTTTGTACTTAGATCAAAATGGAAAAAAATTTTACAAAGAAGTTTTTGAAAGTCAAAAAAAACGTATATTTAATGCTTTGAAGGAATCAGATTCTGAATCTGTAATAAAATTTAAAGAAGTTTTAAAAAAAATAATTAATGGAAAAAAATAAATTTCATATATTGGTTGTTGATGATGATGATAAGATAAGATCTTTGATAAAAGAATTTTTATCGGAAAAAGGCTTTATAGTATCTTCGGCAGAAAATGCTGAAAAAGCAAAATTAAAAATTGAAACTTTTAATTTTAACTTAATAATACTAGATGTAATGATGCCAGGTCAAAGCGGCTACGAACTCACAAAAGAATTAAAAGAATCAAAAAATATACCAATAATATTATTAACAGCAAAAGGAGAGGTTGAAAGCAGAATACACGGTTTAGAACTTGGTGCTGATGACTATCTTGGTAAACCTTTTGACCCGAAAGAATTATTGCTTAGAGTAAAAAATGTAATAAAAATGAACATTGATCCTAATACCTTGTTATCAAGTAAAATTGGTGAAGCAGAATTAAATTTAAACAAAATGATTATAAAATTAAAGAATAAAGTTCAAAAAATTAATTTGTCAGAAAAAAAAGTTTTAATGAAAATGCTTTCTTCCCCTGGTAGAATATTTTCACGCTCTGAAATTGGAAAAATTGCAAAAATATCAAAAGAAAGATCTATTGATGTAATGATTACAAGGCTGAGAAAAAAAATAGAAATAAACCCTAGAAATCCAAAATTTTTACAAACAATTAGAGGTTCGGGCTATGTCCTTTGGATTAAATAATTTATTAAAAAAAATATTACCAAAAAGATTGTTTTATAGAGCATTAATTATTGTGGCTGCTCCTATAATTATCTTGCAATTAACAATTTCTATAGTTTTTTTTGATAGTATTTGGATCAAGGCAAATAAAGGAATGACTAGATCGCTTGTTGGTGAAATTGAAACTTTGTTTGATGTTTACAAGTCTAATGAAAACAAAAATAATATTAAACAGCTTACAGATATATATAAAAAGAACTTTGATTTCGTTATTAATATAAAGGCTGGCGAAGAACTTCCAAAAACAAAATCTGATAGACGCTTTAGTCCAATGGATAGATCTCTGAGAAGAGAAATGAAACATGTTTTTGGTAACAATAATTACTGGTTCGATACAGTTACATATATTGAATTGGTTGACTTAAGAATTCAAACAGAGAGCGAAGTTATTCAAATTTTTTTTCCAAAAGACAAAATAGCTCCTTCTTCAGTTCGAGTATTTGTTTTGTGGCTAACCGTACCTTCTTTACTTTTAATTTTTATAGCCCTAATTTTTTTAAAAAATCAAACACGCCCTCTGGTCAAATTATCAAAAGCAGCTGAAAGATTCGGAAAAGGTGAAACAATTGATGATTTAAGACCTTCAGGAGCCTTAGAAATTCGTAAAGCTACTTATGAATTTGACAGAATGATGAAAAGAATTAATAAACATCTCGCTCAAAGATCAGAGATGCTGTCTGGCATAAGCCATGACCTTAGAACCCCTCTTACAAGATTAAAGCTTCAATTGGCAATGATGGATAAAAAAGATCTAGCAAAAAAAATGACGGCAGACATAGATGAGATGGAAAAAATGTTGAACGATTATTTACAGTACGCCAAATCTCAATCAGAAGAAAGTTCAGTTAAAATTGATATTAATAATATGATTCAAGAAATGCTTAAAAATTATGAAAAAAAAAGATGCGAGTTAGTATCGACAGAAAAAATTGTAATTGAGGGAAGAAGAAATCTTATAAAAAGATGTATTCAAAACATTATTGAAAATGGACTTGCATATGGAGATAAAATTTTGATTGAAATAAAAAAGTCTCTTAATGGAGTTGTTATTATAGTGGAAGATAACGGACCAGGTATTCCCAAATATGAATACACAAATGTCTTCAAGCCATTTTATAGAGTAGACAAAAGTAGAGGACTAAATAAATCTGGTGTAGGCTTGGGTCTATCAATTTCTCAGGACATAATTAAATCGCACGGTGGAAACATTTCTTTGTCTGAGAGCAGATTTAAAGGTTTGTTGGTTAAAATCTCTTTACCTTTTTGATTTTTTTTTCTTCAATACGTTTATCTCTTTCTGCTGTTTCTCAATTATTTTTTTAAGAACAGCAAATTCTTCTCTGGTAACTAAATCCAACTTGTTTGCAAATTTCTCTTTGTTAAACTTCGCTGAGGTTAGAAGTCCTTTTGCTAGATCTTGAGAGGTTAGAACCCCTGTTTCAATTAAACTTGACATCATCTTAAAAAATTTTTCTGGATTGTTCATGTTTTCACCTTAAATTATAAGTAATTTAATTTCAATTGTGATAAATTAAATCAAAGATGATAGTCCATAATTTTGATCCTGTTTTAATTGATTTTGGAATTATTCAAATTCGTTGGTACTCCCTTGCTTACATTTTTGGTATTTTGATAGGCTGGTGGTATGGCAAAATAATTCTAAAAAAACAAGTTAGCCAGGATAATCATACAATTTACTTATCGAAATTTGACGACTTAATAGGTTACTTAATTATCGGTATAATCGTTGGTGGTCGTCTTGGTTATGTTCTTTTTTATGATGCTTTTTTTTATCTAGAAAATGTTTCTGAGATATTTAAAATATGGAAAGGCGGAATGTCTTTCCATGGAGGTCTTTTAGGGGTAGCCGTTTGTGCCTATATTTTTTCAAAAAAGAATAATTTAAATTATAAAGTTTATTTTGATACCATTTCGTGTGTGGCGCCTATTGGAATTTTTTTAGGAAGAATTTCAAACTTTATTAATGGAGAGTTATATGGAATTCCAACTGAAAAGCCATGGGGAGTTATTTTTCCAAATGTGGACACTGTTCTAAGACATCCCTCACAAATTTACGAAGCTTTATTAGAAGGTGTTTTGCTTTTTTCTATATTAAATATACTCATCTTTTTTAAAAAAAAATACTTTGGTTTTGCCTCCGGTGTTTTTTTAATTATGTATGGTTTGTTTAGAATTGTTTGTGAACAATTTAGAGAGCCAGACACCCATATTGGTTATATTTTTAGTTATTTTACTGTAGGTTCAATTTTAAGTATTTTCATGGTGCTATATGGATTCTTTTTTTTATCGAAAGTTTTTTATGATGAAAAAAATAGATAAAATTTTTGATAAATCTAAGTCAATGTCTCTTGATTTATATTTAGAAAAAGTACTTTATGATAAAAATTTTGGTTATTATCAAAAGAAAAATCCTTTCGGTATTAAAGGCGATTATGTAACTGCCCCCAATATATCTAGGGTATTTTGTGAGATGATTGCTGTATGGCTAGTTAGTTTTTGGGAGAATTTAAAGAAACCAAAAAATATAAATTTTGTTGAACTGGGACCGGGAAATGGTGATTTTTGTTTAGCATTATTAACATCTCTAAAAAATTTTCCGGAGGTCTCTAGTGCTATTAATATCTTTCTTTATGAAAAAAGCGACAAACTTAGAAAAATACAAAAAAAAAGAATATTCTCAAAAAAAGTTAAGTGGATAAATGACCTAAAGAAAATTAAAAAAAATCCAGTGGTATTCTTTGGTAACGAATTTTTAGATGCCCTACCAATCAAACAGTTTAGAAAAATTAATAATCATATTTATGAGAAATATGCCTGTTTAAAAAAAAACAAAGTTGATTTTGTATTTAAAAAGGCATTAAAAAAACAGATTAATAAACTCAAAAACTATCAGCTTCTTAAAAGAGATGGTATTATTGAATATCCCGAATACGGTTTTAAAGAGTTAAATATTGTCTGTAATAAAATAAAAAAGTTAAATGGTGGAGCCCTGTTTATAGACTATGGTTACAAAACTGAAAACAATATTGACACCTTGCAATCTATAATGAACCACAGATTTAATAATATTAAAAAAAATATTGGAAATGCGGATATTACTTCTTTGGTCAATTTTAATTTGTATAGAAAATATTTTAATACCAATGGGTTAATCGTTGAAGATGTTATAAATCAAAGTCAATTTCTTCAAAAAATGGGAATCATTGAAAGGGTTGAGATTGCTAGCAATAAGATGGGACACAAAGAAAAATTAGATTTATACTCAAGAATTCAAAGATTAATTGATCCGTCTATGATGGGAAGAAATTTTAAAGTAATTTTTACAAAAAACAAAAATTGTAATTTTTCATTGGCATTTAAATAATGTTTTACTCAAATAATTTGAAAAATAATAATAACATCAAACACTGTTTTTTCTCTAGAAAGAACGGTACCTCTGGAGGTATTTATGAAAGTCTTAATTGTGGAATTGGAAGTAAAGACAAAAAAGAAAATGTACAAAAAAACTTAGAGATAGTTGCAAAAAATTTCAATATTGAAAAAAAACAATTAGTTCTTATGAATCAGTCGCATAGTAACAAAGTTGAAATTGTGAAAAATAAAAATAATTTAGAAAGAATCCAGGCTGATGCGATGCTGACCAAAAGTAGTGATCTTGCTTTATGTGTATTAACTGCAGACTGTGCTCCGATCTTAATTTATGAGAAGGATAAAAAGATTATTGGCTGCATTCATGCCGGTTGGAAAGGGGCAATAAACGGTATCATTGAGAATACATTGAATAAACTTAATGAGATCGGAGGAAACATAAAACAGCTAGATATTTCCATAGGTCCGTGCATTTCTCAAAAGAGTTATGAGGTAAAGGAAGATTTTTATTCAGTATTCAAAAAAAAATCGAAAGATAATGATTCTTTTTTTTTAAAAAATGAAAATAATTCATTTAATTTTGATTTAAGAGGTTTTGTAATTAAAAAATTTAAAGATTGTGGTGTTTCCAGAATATATAATGTAGACCTTGATAGCTTTGCCATGAAGAGCGAGTACTTTAGCCATAGAAGGGCCAAAAAGTTAGGGGAGAATGACTACGGAAGATGCATATCGGTTATAAAGAAAATTAGTTCACAAAATTAATTGAAACCATCATCCAATGGATGTATAAGGAAAGTGTCCTAATGAAAATTTTATCAGGAACAAGCAACCCCTCATTAAGTAAGAGTATATCAAAGCACCTCAAGCTAAAACTTGTTAATACAAATATTAAAAAATTTGCTGATGGCGAAATCTATGTTGAAATTAATGAAAATATCAGAGGCAATAGTGTTTTTGTAATACAGGCCACAGCAACACCGGCAAATGACAATCTGATGGAGCTTCTTCTTTGTATTGATGCATTGAGAAGATCCTCTGCAAAAAATATTACCGCTGTTATTCCATATTTTGGATATGCAAGACAAGACAGGAAAGTTGTTCCTAGAACCTCTATATCTGCGAAACTTGTTTCCAATCTAATAACGAATGCAGGCGCACATAGGGTTGTTACGGTGGATTTACATGCTGGACAAATTCAAGGTTTCTTTGATATGCCTGTAGATAATTTATTTACTACTCCTATATTTGCAAGATACATCAGAAAAAACATAAAAAGTAAAAATCTTATATGTGTTTCACCTGACGCAGGTGGAATTGAAAGAACAAGAGGTTTAGCAACAAAGATAAAAGCTGACTTGGCAATCATTGATAAGAGAAGACCAGAACCTGGAAAATCTAAAGTTATGAATATAGTTGGTAATGTTCAAGATAAAGATTGCATAATAGTAGATGATATAATTGACAGTGGAGGAACAATTGTAAATGCCGCTGATGCCCTAGTTAAAAAAGGAGCTAAGAATGTATATGTGTTTGTCACACATGCGGTATTAAGTGGTGATGCAGTAAATAAACTTCAAAAGTCAAAAATTAAAAAATTAATAATCACTGATAGTATAGATAATTCAAAAAAAATAAGGAAAGCTAGTAAAATAGAAGTTTTATCTATTGCTCAACTCATGGCAGAGGCCATAAAAAGGATTTCAAATTCAACATCGGTATCCAGTCTATTCAATTAGCGCTTGTTTTATTTCAAAGTTGAGTTATAAATTGCAACACCTAAATGATAAATAACTTAAAAGCTACTAAGAGAGACTCAAAAACCACTAGTGATCTGAATTCTTTAAGAACTAAAGGATTTATACCGGCAGTTCTTTATGGCGGTAAGAATCCAAATTTGAATATAAGCGTTGAAGAAAAACTTGTTAAAGATATTATAAATTCAGAATCTTTTCTTTCTACAATAATAGACCTAAATATTGACGGAAAAACTGAAAAAGTTATTCCTAGAGATATTGCTTACCATGTTATTTCGGACAGACCTATACATATTGATTTTATGAGAGTTGCCAAAGGCTCAAAAATTATTTTACAAATTCCAGTTATTTTTAAGAATAACAAAGATTGTCCGGGTTTAAAAAGTGGAGGAGTATTAAATATTGTACGAAGAAAAGTTGAATTAAGCTGCGATGCAGAAAACATTCCAGAAAATATTGAAGTTGATCTTGCTAATCTAGAGATCGGAGCAAGTATAAAAATTTCGTCAGTTAAACTACCCCAAAATGCACAACCAACTATAACAGATAGAGATTTTGTTGTTGCAACTATTGCCGCTCCAACGATTGTTAAAGAGCCAGAAAAACCAGCTGAAGAAACCCCTGCAGAAGGTGTTGAGGGCGAAGCTGCTCCAGCCGCAGAAGGTGAAGAAGCTGCAACGCCGACAAAAGAAGGTGAAACTGCTGCTAAGAAAGATGAAAAAGGTAAAGAAGCGGGCGGTGATAAAAAACCTGCTGCAAAACCTGGTGCGGAAAAGAAACAAGAAAAAAAATAAATTTATATGCTTTTATTAGTAGGCTTAGGAAACCCTGGTCCAAACAACAATAACAACAGACATAATATTGGTTTTAAAATTATTGATGCAATCAATCAACAATTTAGTCTTTCAAAACAAAAGCCTAAGTTTAAAGGACTTTTAACAACAGGTAATATTGATAATAAAAAAGTTTATGCCATAAAACCTCTAACATTTATGAATAATTCAGGAACCTGTATTAAAGAATTAATAGAATATTTTAAAATAGATGCAAAAGATGTTTTTGTATTCCATGACGATCTGGATATTGACTTAGGAAAAGTAAAAGCTAAATTTGGAGGAAGTAGCGCGGGCCATCACGGAATAGAATCAATAGATAAATCAATTGGAAAAGAATACTCAAGGGTTAGGATAGGAATTGGACATCCAAAAAACGGGAAGAAAGTAGACAGCCACGTTTTGGAAGATTTTAATGAAAACGAGGAAGAAAGGATCAAAGATATAACTGACAATATAGTTAAATTAATTCCTACACTTATTGAAAAAAAAATGGATACTTTCTCAAGCAAGGTAAATCAAAATCTGGATGGGATTTAAGTGTGGAATAGTTGGATTGCCTAATGTGGGTAAATCAACTTTGTTTAATGCTTTAACATCTTCAAAAAATGCACAGGCTGCTAATTTTCCCTTTTGCACAATCGATCCAAATATTGGAATTGTTGATGTTCCAGACAAAAGATTAGATACTTTATCTTCTCTATCAAAGTCAAAAAAAAAGATATACGCAAACATCACTTTCGTAGATATCGCTGGACTAGTGAAAGGAGCTTCTAAAGGTGAAGGTTTAGGAAATAAATTCTTATCGCATGTCAGAGAAGTTGACGCAATAGTTCACCTTGTTAGATGTTTTGACTCTGAAAAAATACAGCATGTTAATAAAAAAATTGACCCATTAAATGATCTTGAAATAATTAAAACAGAAATATTACTTTCAGATATAAACCTTTTGGAAAAAAAACTTCAAAAAAATATGAAAAAAAAATTGTCTGAGAAGGAAATAAAATTACTACAAACTGCTTTGGATAAGCTTAACAACGGTAAGGATTTACAAGAATACGATGATATTGAAAGTAAAAAAACATTAAAAGAAACTGGCCTAATTTCTATAAAACCCTACATAATAGTTTGTAATGTAGACGAAAAAAATGTGAGCAGTGGAAACAATTATACTGATCTTATAAAAAAGAAGTACCCAAATGAAAAATTTATAATTATATGTGCTGATATAGAAGATCAAATCACTGATTTAAAGACAGAAGAAAAAGAGATGTATATGAAGAATATAGGTTTAGAAAAGACCGGTCTAAATCAGCTCATAACAACTGGTTATGATTTACTAAATTTAAATACTTTTTTTACATCTGGACCTGAAGAATCAAGAGCATGGACTATAAAAAAAAATACAATAGCACCAAAAGCAGCGGGTGTTATACATACTGATTTTGAAAAAAACTTTATAAGAGCCGAGGCAGTTTCTTTTGAAGATTTTGAAAAATACGGAAGTTTTGAGAAGGCAAAAGAAAATGGGAAACTTAGATTGGAAGGTAAAGACTACTCTGTCAAGGACGGTGATGTCTTATTTTTCAGAGTCAATCCTTGACCATAATCTTCTCATGCTCAGATATACTAGAATAGTAAATATAATTAAAAATATAATAACCTTAAGCCCAAGCTTGTGCCTTGTTTCTAAATGAGGTTCAGCTGACCAGGTTAAAAAAGTTGTTACATCCTTGGCCATTTGAGACACTGTAGCATTTGTTCCGTCTGAGTATGAAACTATTCCCTCTGATAATGGATTTGACATTTTAATTTTTTGACCGTCCATATATTTATTATAGTACACCCCATCATCTAATTCTAAACCTTGTGGAGGCTCCTCGTAACCCATTAAGACCGAGTAAATATAATCAGAACCACCTTTACGAGCTTTTACTAAAACAGACATGTCTGGTGGGTATGCTCCACCATTAGCAGCTGTGGCAGCTTGAACATTGGGATAGGGGGACACAAACTTGTCAGAAGGTCTTGCTGGTCTAGTAAACATATCTCCTTCATCATTTGGACCATCCTCGACCTCAAAATTTGCTGCAATTGCTTTGACTTGATCTACTGAAAATTCTGGACCACCTTTTTCACCTAAGTTTCTATAGCTAAGAAGGTTCATTGAATGGCAGGAAGCACAGACTTCTGTGTAGACTTGGTATCCCCTTTGTAATGATGCTCTGTCAAACTTTCCAGTGATACCTTTAAAGGTCCAATCAACTTCTAATGGTTTTATCTTTTCCTCAGATTGTGCTTGATTGAAAGCAAATAATAAAAAAATCAGCGACAGAAATATTGTTCTAGACTTTGTCTGCGTATTACACATTTTTTTTATCACTTCTAATCATTTCAGTTTTAGGCATACCGCCCAGCACTGGTTCGGTTATACTAAGTGGTACTGGCTCGGTTTTCTCAATCCTGCTTAAAATAGGAAGTATAATTAAGAAGTGAGCAAAATAATATATTGTGGCTACTCTTGCCACTAACAAATACAGTCCTTCTGCTGGCATTGCCCCTACATAACCTAAGGCAAGAACATCAATGACGAGTATCCAAAAAAATATTTTATAAACTGGTCTAAAAATTGCAGATCTAACTTTACTACTATCCAGCCACGGTAGTGCTATTAAAATAAAAATGGATGCAAATAATAGAATTACTCCCCCTAATTTGTCTGGCACTGATCTTAAAATTGCATAGAAAGGCAGAAGGTACCACTCTGGTACTATATGCTTGGGTGTAACTAATGGATTTGCTTCAATATAATTATCACTGTGACCAAGAATATTTGGTGCAAAAAATATAAAACCTGAAAATATTATCATGAAAACTAGTAAGGCAAACAAGTCCTTTATTGTAATGTAAGGATGAAATGGAACGGTATCTTTTGATGGTTTTTTAATATCTATACCTACTGGATTATTGTTGCCTGGTACATGTAATGCCCAAATATGTAGCACTACCAAACCTAAAATTAAAAAAGGAAAAAGATAATGAAGGCTAAAGAACCTTGTTAAAGTTGGATTGTCTACGGCAAATCCGCCCCACAACCAGTTAGTTATACTTTCTCCAACCAAGGGAATTGCACTAAATAAATTTGTTATTACAGTTGCTCCCCAAAAACTCATTTGACCCCAAGGCAATACGTAGCCCATGAAAGCAGTTGCCATCATTAAAAGATAAATCAACATTCCTAGTATCCATATTATTTCTCTTGGGGATTTGTATGACCCGTAGAAAAGTGATCTGAAAATGTGAATATAAACTGCTAAGAAAAACATTGATGCGCCATTACTATGAATGTACCTAATGAGCCATCCATAATTCACATCCCTCATAATATGCTCTATACTGTTGAATGCCATATCGGCATGAGCAACATAGTGCATGCCTAATACAATTCCTGTGATTATTTGTGAAATTAAACAAAAAGTTAAAATCCCACCAAAGGTCCACCAGTAATTTAAATTTTTTGGTGTTGGATAGTCAGTTAAATGTTTGCTTAATGTTAGTAACGGAAGTCTGTCATTAAACCATTTACCGAATTTCGAACTTGGAACGTAATTTTCACTCATTTTTTTTATCCAATCTTAATTGTATTATCGTCGATAAAAGTATATTTAGGGACCTCCATATTAGTTGGTGCTGGTCCTTTTCTAATTCTTCCTGAAGTATCATAATGTGATCCATGACATGGACAAAACCAACCATTATATTCTCCCTTATCAGATAAAGGTACGCACCCAAGGTGGGTACATATTCCTAACATGACTAACCACTCAGGTTTTTTTGCTCTGTCTTGATCTTTCTCAGGATGTGGCAGCTCATCTAAACTTACTGATTGTGCTTCAGAAATTTCTTCGCTTGTTCTTCTTTTAATAAAAACTGGTTTTCCCCTCCACAAAACTGTTATAGATTTTCCAGGTTGTATTTGACTTATATCTACTTCTGTAGTCGATAAGGCTTTGACGGAGCTGTCTGGGTTCATTTGATCTATAAGTGGCCAAATAGTTGCTCCTAATCCTACGGCTCCAATTGTGTAACTTGCTGTAAAAAGAAAATCTCGTCTGTTGTTTTTTTTTTCTGGCTTATCCATGAAATTATAATATCATTTATTATTTACAATTAAGACTAATTTATAGAACCTACCCGGGTCAGAATGACACATTAAAACACCCCAAAAATGTTAAGTTTTAGCCTTATAAACAAGAAAGTTATTTTAAATGAAACTAAATTTAGAAACACAAAAAAAAATAGCATCTGAATGGTTTAGATACCTGCAACTAGAGGTGTGTAAAGAATTTGAAGAACTTGAAAGAAAAGCTGCGAAAAGAAAAAAAATTAAACCTTCAACTTTGAAAAAAAAAATTTGGAACAAAAAAAATCCAAAAGATGGAGGTGGACAGTATTTTATTTTAAAGAATGGTCAAATATTTGACCAGGTAGGTATAAATTTCTCAAAGGTACAAGGAATATTTCCAAAAAATTTTAGATCTAAAATTCCTGGTGCAGAAAATAATCCATATTATTGGGCGTCTGGAATATCGGTTGTGGCCCATATGAAAAATCCTAGGGTACCTGCAATTCACTTTAATACAAGATTTATTGTTACTTCCAAATGTTGGTTTGGTGGAGGAATGGATGTAACTCCTAGTTTTCAAGACAGTAAAGAAAGCTCTTTTATTCATAAAAAGTTAAATGAGCTTTGTAGAAAAAATAAAAAAAATTACAATATTTACAAAAAATGGTGTGATAAATATTTTTATATAAAACACAGAAAAGAACCGAGAGGAATAGGAGGAATTTTTTTTGATTACCTATATAAAGACTGGAACAAAAATTTTAAATTTGTAAGAGAGCTTGGAATATGCTTTCTTTCGCTTTCTAAAGACATAATTAATAAAAAAGCAGCAATGAAATGGAACAAAAAACAGAAAAATGATCAATTTTTAAAAAGAAGAAGGTACGTGGAATTTAATTTATTATATGACAGAGGAACAAAATTTGGTTTAAATACCGGTGGAAATATTGACGCTATCTTTATGTCGCTTCCACCTCTTGAATAAAAAAAATGGAAAAAGAACCAATAACAATTCTAGGATTAAAAAAACTTCAAGATGAATTAGAAGATTTAAAAAAAAATAAAAGACCAAAAGTGGTTGCTGCTATTGCTGAGGCCAGAGCTCATGGTGATCTCAAAGAAAATGCTGAATATCACGCAGCTAAAGAACAACAGGGTCATATTGAAGGCAGGGTTTTAGAAATTAATAATGTTATTGCAACAGCAAATGTAATCGATGTAACAAAAATAGAAAATACTGGTACAGTTATTTTTGGTTCAACAGTAACAATTAAAGATTTAGAGAAAAAAAATAATAAATCATTTCAAATTGTTGGTAAAGACGAAGCCGATATTAATAAAAATTTGATTTATTTTAGGTCTCCAATGGGAAAATCTTTGATCGGTAAAAAGATTAAAGATTTGGTGACTGTTCAAACTCCTTCGGGTGAGAAAAATTTTGAGATAATAGAAGTAAAATATATTTAATTTATATATTCTTTTTTAACATAACACTTAGTTCTTTATCATCTAGAGCAAAATTATTATCTATCCATTTTTTTTCAATTTGTTTTAGTAACAAACCAATTTTTTTACCATTTTTTATTCCTCTGCTTAATAAATAATTCCCCGTAATAGGAAATTTTGGAATTGACATATTGTCAATTTTTGAAAGCATAGGAGCAAGTTCTTTATGATTAAGATTTTTTTTTGTAATATAATAAACCAAAAATAAAGATTTAATTTTATCTTTATTATTATAAAAAATATGCTTTTTTAAATTTTTTCTAAAAAAATCTTTATCTTTCTCTGCCTCTTTTAAATTAATTGCACAGAAATCAAGATAATCTTTGGTTTCATTAGAAACATTATATTTGTGAGAAAAATATTCATGATTATTTGATCCATCAACTAAAAGTGATGCCAAAATAACATCTCTTTCTAGTAACTTTTCTTTTATATTTCTAATTTTTGAAAACTTTTTAATTCTTTCAATATATCTAAACTCAGGAAAAACTAATTGAAAAATATCAAGCAAAATTTTACTTTTATGAACTTCTTCAAGGTTTTTTAATTTTAAAATCTTATTAAGCTCATTATAGATTCTTTCTTTAGACAATTTAGTAATACCATTTAAATTTGTTTGGATAGACTTTAAGATCTCCCTATCAAAATCAAAGTTTGAATATTCAATTGAGAATCTTATAAATCTTAAAATTCTTAAATAATCTTCTTTAATTCTTTCATCGGGATTACCAATAAATTTTATTTTTTTTTTATTTAAGTCAGAAACTCCAGACTGTGGATCAAATAATTTACCTTTTTGATCTAGATAAATAGCATTAATTGTAAAATCTCTTCTTTTAGAGTCTTCTTCCCAACTATCTGTGAAAGATACTTTTGCATGTCTGCCATCTGTGGCGATATCTTTTCTAAGGGTAGTAATTTCAAAATGTTGATTATCCAAAACAAGAGTTAGCGTACCATGATCAATCCCAGTCTTTTTGACTTCTACATTTGAATTTTCAAACTTTTTTATTATTTCTTCTGGAGTTAATATCGTTGCTATATCAATATCCCCGATGTTTTCATTAAGCAAATATTTTCTGACACAGCCCCCAACAAACATGGCTTGGGTTTTTTCACTGTCTGAGTTTAATACACCAAAAATTTTATTTATATTTTTTGATTTATAAAAAGGAAAAAATAGTTTTTCTATATTTGATAAAAACTTCATATATATCTGGCTGGGGCGCTAGGATTCGAACCTAGGATGGTGGTACCAAAAACCACTGCCTTACCGCTTGGCTACGCCCCAATTTAATTTTTGATATATCATAAAAAAGCGATTTTAAATAGTTTTACCAACAACACACCAGAATTTAGGAAATTTTTTTTTAATTTTTATTAAAGCTAGATCTGCACTTTTTTTCGTTAAAAATAAGCCAAAACATGCAGAACCAGATCCAGTAACTCTTGAAAATTGACAATTTCTCATAGTTTCCAGCTGATACAAAATTTTCTGTATTACAGGGAACTTTCCAATCACAATTCTTTCTAAAAAATTTTCTTCATATTTTAAGTCGTCAATAGTTTTTAATTGAAAGCGGTTTCCATCAAAACTCTTTTGTTTTAAATTTTTAGAAAATTTTATTTTCGAATACACCTCTTTTGTTGATGATTTTAAAAAAGGATAAACCACAACTAAATAAAAATTTAATTTTTTTTTAATATTAATTATTTTATTTATATTTTTTTGAAAAATTTGTTTAGACCCAAAAAACAATCTACAATCTGATCCTAAATTTCTTGAAAAACTAGAGATGTCTTTTTCATAAAACCTTCTTCCACTACCAAAATACTTAATCAATGTAGCTGAATTACTAGAACCTCCACCAAGTCCAGAAAAAACTGGAATATTTTTTTGAATTGTAACTTTGAAATTTTGATTTTTTTTTATAATTCCTTTACTCCTTAATAGTAACAAACATTTTGTAACTGAATTCTTTTTTTTATGTACATAACTACTAAATTTTCCAGAAAATTTGACTATATCCCTGTTTGCTCTAATTCTGCTAATCACAATTGTATCGTATATATTAATTAAACAAACTAGAGATTGAACATTGTGAAGTTTGCTTCTTATGTTTTTTTTTCCGACATTTAGAAACAAATTAATTTTAGAATAAGATTTCAAGATTGTCTTGGTCATAAAATGGTATTTTTAACTTTTTTCTACGCCAAACAATAATTTATTTTCAATCTTTTGTCTTAGTTCTTTTTTAGTATCTTCTAAAGTTAAAACATATTTCCAGTAGTATCTTGCCTGAATTTTTTTGTTATTCATCCACAAACAGTCAGCAAAATGATCGTTAACGATAGGATCCTCTGGCATTAAAGTAATTGCATGTTGTAAATATACTTGGGCTTCTGGAAAATTATTCAATTTATATAATGCCCAACCTAAAGAGTCGGTGATGTAGCCGTCATTTTCTTTTAAAGTATTTGCTTTTTTTAACATCGTAAGTGCTTTTCTGGTATTTTTTTCTTTTTCAATCCAAGTGTAAGCTAAATAATTAATTGTGTATGCTTGGTCTGGAAGTATTTCCAATGATTGCATTAAATCTTTTTCACCAAGTTCCCATTTTCCAATTCTCTCATAAGCTGTACCTCTCCTATCCAAAACTCTTGGATAAAGTTTGTGATCCCTTGTAATCTTTGACAAAATTTCTGAATATAATTTTATTGATTCTTCGTAGCTATCATCGCCTCTCAAAAAATTTGCCAAATCAAAAGTTCTATAAATATCTTTATCAATCTCTTTATAAGATTTAGATAAAAAATTTATAGATTCTACTTTTTTGTCTTGAGCATCTAATATTGAAGCAATTTCCTTGCTGGAATTCCATCTGTAATAGGATCCTAAAGGATATAATTTTTTATATGTTTTTTTAGCTTCATCATATTTTTTTAAATTAGCAAAATTTTCAGCAAGTAAACCATTATAAGACAAAAAATTTGGGTTCAAATATTTTGAAAGGTTAATATAAAAATTTGACAGCTGATAATGACGTTGTGTGGAAAGAGCGTTTGCAAAAGCATAAAATATTTCTGCAAGAATGCCGTCAGATTCTTTGCAGTTAAATTCATTTTTATTTTTTTCTTTTTTTTCTAAAGTTTCTTTAAACTGATTTATTAATAAATTTCTAGGAAAATTTTTTGAAGTTAAACTTATAATATTTTCTGCCTTTTTATGTTCTCCTTTTCTAATTAAATAGTTGGCAAAAAAGAAATTATACCTGTAAAAATTATTTTTTTCGTTATTAATAATTTCATTAAATTTTTTTTCTACATCGGAGGTGTCAAAATAGCAGTGAGCAAAAGCTTCTTGTACATTTTTGAATCTGCCGTATTTATCAGACATAGATTTAATAAGATCGATGTTTTCTCTTTTGTTTGATGCGGAAATTTCTGACCAATTTTTTAATGAATTTTGTAAAGGCTCGAAAGTTAATCTATGCTCAAAACTTGGGTTAAGTCTGTCAAAGTAAATCTTTGCCTTGCTATAGTTTTTATTTTTAAATTGAAACAGACCTTGAATAAGATTGCTTTCAAAATTTGATGAATTTTTTTTCTCTAGTTTTTTTGAGTAAGAATAAGCCTCATTATACTTTTCAAGATTTATTAAAGATTGAATATATCGAGATGAAAAGTTTTGATTGTTTCTGCCAGATTCATTTAAATTATTAAAAAATTTCTCAGAACTGAAATAATCAAAATTATTGAAAGATATCATGCCAGAAAAGTAGTTAGAAATATTTTTAGCGTCTTGATTGAAATTTAATGCTTTTGAATACGATGAATTGGATATACCTAAAAAAATAAAAGTATATAATGCTAATTTAAAAATAAAGCAAAAAAATTTCATATATAATGAAAAAATCTAATTTTAAAATTAATAGAACAAAACTTTATCATAAACTTATTAATAACAAACTGGTATATGATAATAAATCATTAAATAGATATAAAAAAGATATTAATCAAACTTTAACGAATGGCTCTAAAGACAAGTTGTCTCGACTTGCAGAACTTAAGGTAAAGATTAACTCTATTAAAAACTGTGAATTAAAAAAAAGTGCAACAAATTTGGTTTTTTCTGATGGAAACCCATTTGCTAAAATAATGATTATAGGTGAAGGACCAGGAGCAAATGAAGACAAGGAAGGAAAACCATTTGTAGGTAGAGCTGGAAAACTTCTAGATAAAATGTTGGATGCAATCAAGCTTAATAGAAAAAATGTATATATTTCAAATGTAGTAAATTTTAGACCTCCATTGAATAGAAGACCAACAGATGAAGAAATAAAAAGATATCTTCCATTTCTTATTAAACATGTAGAGTTAGTTAATCCTAAAATTCTTTTGTTGCTTGGCAGTACCGCATTGAATGCTCTTATAGGCAACGAAGTTGTAATTTCTAAGGCTAGAGGAAAATGGGTAAGCAAAAAAATTGGCAACGTTAACCCGGATATAATTGCTTCGTTCCATCCCGCTTTTCTCATGAGACAACCAGATCAAAAAAAATATGCTTGGGAAGATTTAAAAATGATCAAAAAAAAAATGTCTGAGTTGAAAATAAAATTTAATGGCTAATAAAATTCTTGCAGGTGTAGATGAAGTTGGGAGAGGCTGTTTGGCTGGCCCTGTTATTTCCTGTGCACTTATTTTAAAAAAAAATATCAATAAAAAATTTTTAAGAGATTCAAAAACTATATCATTTAAAGACAGAGTGGAAATTGCAAAGCATATAAAAAAAAACTCCTGGTATGCCATAGGTTCGGCATCTGTAAATGAAATAGATAAGTATAATATCTTTAATGCTACATTGCTTTCGATGGAAAGAGCTGCGAAAAAATTAAAGAAAAAACCTCATCTTTTTCTAATTGATGGAACTCATGCGCCAAAAAAGTTAAAAAATTCTAAGACAATCATCAGAGGAGATCAAAAAATTAAATGTATTTCTGCAGCCTCTATTGTAGCAAAAGTCTATAGAGATCTTTATATGATAAAATTAGGAAATAAATTTCCACAATACAGATGGAACAAAAATTTTGGCTACGGCACCTGGCAGCACCTTGGGGCATTGAAAAAATTTGGGGTTACGAACTACCATAGAAAAAGTTATAGACCCGTATACAATATCTTGTCCAGATAGGAATCATCAACACACTATAGACTCAATTTCATTAAAAAAAAAAATTGACCATGGATTCAATTTCGGGTTGAATTCAATAATGTCAAAATTTACTAACAAGATTGTAAATGGAAATTCTTTAGAAATATTAAAAAAGATTCCAGATAAAAGCTTTGATTTAGTTTTTGCCGATCCTCCTTACAATATGCAAATAGGAGAAAAATTAAAAAGACCTGACGATAGCAAGGTCAATGGAGTTAATGACAAATGGGATCAATTTTTAAGCTTTAAGGATTATGATGGATTTTGCAAAACTTGGTTAAAGGAATGCAAAAGAATTTTAAAGGACAATGGTAGTATTTGGGTAATCGGTACTTATCACAATATTTTTAGATTGGGTTATCATTTGCAAAATTTAAATTACTGGTTATTAAATGATGTAATCTGGAGAAAAAACAATCCGATGCCAAACTTTAAAGGAACAAGATTTACTAATGCGCACGAAACTTTAATATGGGCCTCAAAAAGTAAAAAATCTAAATATACGTTTAATTATCAATCTTTAAAATGTTTTAATGATGATCTGCAAATGAGATCTGATTGGACACTGCCTATTTGCAACGGAAAAGAAAGATTAAAAAAGAATGGAAAAAAAGTTCATTCAACTCAAAAACCTGAGGCTTTACTACATAGAATTATATTAGCGACAACAAATAAGGGCGATTTAATATTTGATCCATTTTTAGGAACAGGAACTACCGCGGTCGTTGCAAAGAAATTGGGTAGACAATATTTTGGTATAGAGAAGGATAAAAAATACTTTTTAGCTGCAAATCAAAGAATAAATAAAACAAACATTATAGAAGATGATTGCCTGGATACACTTCAAAATAATAAATCTAAACCCAGGATCCCTTTTGGCTCTTTAATTGAAATGGGACTAATCAAACCGGGAACATTATTGTTTGATCACAAAAGAAAATATAATGCAAAAATTATGGCTGATGGAAGTTTAAAATGTCAACAAACAGAAGGATCTATTCACAAAGTTGCTGCAAAAATAATAGGCGCAGAAAGCTGTAATGGATGGACCTACTGGCATTATCAGTCAGGCGATAATTTAAAACCAATTGATGATTTAAGAGAAAGATTGAGACCAGTTTCTTAGTTTTTTTGATAAATATTTCCTAAATAACTATTTAAAAACTTTTCACTTTTTGTAATCTTTTTTAACATAAAGTTTCTAGTCCTAATCATAAACGGGCTTGATAAATGAAAAGAAAAATAATTTAATTTAGACCTGGTATTAATTAACTTAGTTCTTTTCAATCTTTTTTCAAAATAAAGACTTTGTATTTTTTCTGAACCTTCGCATAATAAATTAAATAATTCGTTTGCTCCTTCAATAGATTGTCCTGCACCCTGTGCCATTGTTGGGATAAATGTATAAAAAGCATCTCCCAAATAAAACACATTTTCATAAATTGATTTTGTGGGTTTGTTGGTTACATAAATTGGCCATGAATTTAGAGAACTTTGAAATAAACTTTCTAAATTATTATTTTTATTCAGTATTTCTTTTTTTATTACTGATTGGATGTCAATATTTTTAACAAGTTTTTGCCTTACAATACAAACCAAGTTGAGATCATTTTTTTTGTTGATTGGATAAATTACGATATGTGAATTTGGAAACATCACTAATGATATATTTTGACTTTCGTAGTTAAAATCTTCAGAAGCTTTTATTACCGCTCTAATCGCAATAGATCCGCTATAACGGGGTTTAATAATTTTATTTTCAATTATTGATTTTGTTTTAGAAAAAACACCATCTGAAACAATTATAAAATCTACTAAATCATTGGTGTTGTCTATAAAATTAATTAGTAGTTTGCCCTTAATTCTTGAAATCTTTTTTACTTCTTTTCCAAACTTCATATGATTTTCAAATAATTTATTCTTTAAAAATTCAATCAAAGTGGATCTCTTTAATGTTGTGTACTTAACCGTTTCAAAATCAAATCTATTTAAATTTAAATCACAAATTTTATTATTTTCGGCCGAATAGAAATTCAATTTTGATGGATTATAAATATTATTATTATCTATATTGCGAAAACCTATTTTGTTCAAAATTGAAATACTATTAGGAGCCAATTGTATTCCGTAACCTTCTTCTAGACTTAATGTACTTTCTTTTTCATAAACCATTACCTCAAAATTAGAGTTTGTTTTTAATAGGTTTGCTGCTGTGAGACCAGCAATTCCAGATCCAATTATTGCAATTTTTTTTTTCATTAATATAAATTTTCTACCTGTTCAAATATTTTTTTAGTAAATGTTGGTATAAATTCTTTATTATCGTGCATAGAATACCAGTTTAGGTTTTTTGGTATTTTATTTGAAAATTTATAATATAAATCAATGTCTAATTTTTTGTTTGAGATAGAATTTCTGTAATTACAAAGAAAATTCCAGCTTTTAAACTTATTTTTTTTTAATTTTTCTTTAATTATTGGAAGATTATATTCTTTCAAAAAACCTAAATTATTTTTATTTGTTAAGCCAATTTGTTTTTTTTTGTTAAGATAACAAAAAATATTATAACTTTTTTTATTTGATTTAATTGTATCTGTTAATTTAACATATTTACCAGATTTGTGGAATTTACAGGTTTTATTAATAGGACAAATTTCGCATTTAGGTTCTTTGGGTTTACAAATTAAAGCTCCAAACTCCATCATTGCCTCTACTAAATCTGAATTTCTTTTTGAGTAAAATAATTGTTTTTTATTTTTTTTAACCATTTTTTCAAAATCTAGTTTTCTCTCATGTTTATTTATTATTCTAGATAGAACTCTTTTAACATTGCCGTCCAAAGCAAAACGAGGTTGATTATAGACCAGGGCTAATAAAACATTTCCAGTATAATCCCCTACTCCTGGAAGTTTTTTTATATCAATTAAAGTCTTGGGTAGTACTGATTTTTTTTTGTTTACAATAATTTTTGCTGTAATAAGTAAATTTCTTGCCCTTCTGTAATAGCCTAATCCTTCCCAAAGTTTTAGAATTTTTCTTTCACTAGTTGTAGAAAGTTTTTTTAAAGTTTTAATTTCTTTTGTAAATTTTTCAAAATAAGGAATCACGGTTTTTACCTGGGTTTGTTGCAGCATAAATTCGCTTAATAATCTGTAATAAAGCTTTCTAGATGAATTAAATGATACGCGCCAAGGCAAAGATCGCTTATTATTATCATACCAAGTAATTATTTTTTTTGATAAATTAGTTTTAATATGCATGATAAAAAACCCTATATTAATAAATCAATGTACTCTATTCAAGGGATTAAGACGGTATCAAATTCATTGCCACGTGGTTTAAAAACAATTCTAAAAAAAGGTGGTCACAACTATTCTAGTATAATCTACAATTGGTCTAATTTAGTTGGAAAAAAAATTTCCAGTGTTTGTTATCCAAAATCTGTCAAAACAGGCAGAGAACTTAAAAATGGAACCTTGGTTTTAAATGTTTTTCACGGTGATCAGATTCTTGTGGAATATAGCAAAAAAGATATTATTGAAAAAATAAATACTTTTTTTGGGTATGAATTTATAAAGGATATTAAACTTGTTTTAATCAAAGAGAAAATTACTAAAAATAGAAAATATGATCTTAGTGAAAATCAAAAAGCCATATTTCAAAAAAAAGTTGAAAAAATTGGAAATTCTAATTTAAAAAAGAATCTTACTAATCTAATAAATGTTTTTAGCAAAAAGAAATAAAAACTATATGCCAAAAATTAATTCATTACTTTGTTTTTTAGTATTTATATTTCTGCTCAATAATTTTCAGGTAAATGCATCTGAAAATAAGTCTTTAATCTCAATTGGAAGTGACGAAGCAAAAGTAACTGTTAAAGTTTTTTCTTCTTTAACCTGTCCTCATTGTGCAAATTTTCATTCTAAAATCTTTAATAAGCTAAAAAAAGAATTTATTGATACAAATAATGTTAGGTTTGAACATCATGGTTTTCCCTTAGATTTGGCAGCCTTCAATGCTGAAAAAGTTCTAAGGTGTGTTGAAAACAAAGAAAAAAGATTGGATCTCTTAAGCAAACTTTATGAAAAACAAGATAGTTGGGCTAGTGGTTCGGATATTAACAATATTAATACAAAATTGATAAAAATTGCAAACGATTACAACTTAAATGATGATAAAAGTAGTAATTGTTTAAATAGTGAAAAATTAGAGGATGAAATTTTGGAAGAAAAAATAAATGGAAACAAGAAGTATTCAATAAAATCAACACCAACTGTTTTTATTAATGAAAAGAAATACGAAGGAGAGCATAATTATAATGATTTTAAAAAGGCAATAAAAAAATTTCTATAATAAATTATGAAGTTTAAAAAATTAGAGCTATCTGGATTTAAATCATTTTTTGATAAAACAACTTTTTTTATTGAGGAAGGACTAACTGGAATTGTTGGGCCGAATGGATGCGGCAAATCAAATATTGTTGAGGCTTTAAGATGGTGCATGGGAGAAACATCAGCTAAAAGCATGCGGGGTTCTGGAATGGAAGACGTTATTTTCTCTGGAACCTCAAATAGACCACAAAAAAATATTTCTGAAGTTTCTATAACTATAGATAATTCTAGCAAACAAGGTCAGGGTCAATACATAGAGCTAGACGAAATTCATATTAAAAGAAGAATTGAGCGCGAAAAGGGCTCAAAATATTTTATGAACGGAAAAGAAGTTAGGGCAAAAGACGCACAAACTTTTTTTGCAGATTTATCAACCGGAGCACATTCGCCATCTCTGATTAGTCAAGGCAAAATAGGAATGATAGTAACTGCAAAACCTTCTGAAAGAAAATCTGTTCTTGAAGAAGCTGCTGGAATTTCTGGTATACACATAAGACGACATGAGGCAGAAACAAGACTTAATGCTGCAGAAAACAATCTGAAAAGAGCAGATGAATTAAAAAAACAACAAGAAAAACAATTGGATAATTTAAAAAAACAAGCTGAAGAAGCAACAAGATATAGAGAAATTTCACAAAAAATAAAATCTATTGAGGCGGGATTATACTATTTAAAAATTCAGGATATAGAAAAAGAAAAAAATGAAATTAAAGAAAAATCTGTTGAAATAGATAATGAGATAAAATCTATAAAAATAGAAATTCAACATAACAACAGTTTGGTTGAAGAAGAAAATAAGAAACTTGAACCGTTAAAAGATAAAAAAATTGAAAATCTTTCTAAACTTCAAAAAATAAATTTGGAAGTAACAAATTTAGAGGAAGAAGAAAAGAGAATTAAAGATTTAAATAATAAACTCTTGGGGAATATAAAGACTATCGACTCTGATCTGGAAAGAGAGAAAAGCATATCGCTTGATTCGTCACTAAATGAAAAAAGAATTTTAGAAGAAAAAAATGAACTGCTGAAAACAGAAAAAGAACTTTTTGAAACAGAGTCACGTTCTAAAACAGATCTTGATTCAGCAAATCATAAATTGAAAGAGCTTCAAAAAAATTTAAATAATTTAATAAGTGAGATTGAAACCTATATAGACTCTGACAGAAAACTTACAAAAGATATTTTTGAAGAATTAAAGACTCTGGTTAACAAAATCACATCATCTCAAGAAGAATACGCTATATACTTTGGAAAAAATGAAACGATCAAAAGTGATTCGATAAAAAGAAAAGAAAGAATTAAAAATATTGATCAAGAATTAGAAAATTGGAAAGATTTAAAACTCAATTCTGAAAAAATGATTTTAGAATTGGCAGACAGAAGAAAAAAAATATCAATAGAATTAGAAGAGAATCAAAAAAATCCTGAAAAAATTGCTATAAGCAAAGGTCAAAACCTACAAAATTTAGAAAATACAAAAAAACAAAATGAAGAACTGGAAATTGAAATACATAACGCAGAAGAAAAGTATAATTCTATTAATGAAAATTTAAAATCTGTGCAGGAAAAATTCGCTGTTTTAAGAGAAAATAAGGCAAGGTTTGAAGCTACGGTTGAGGGTATTGATCAAAGAAAAATGGATTTAATTTATGTAGTTAAAAAAGAACTAAAAGTAGAAAATGTCAATAATTTACTTTCAATTACTGGTTTTGATAATCCTGACCAATTACCTTCTGTTGATGAGCAAGAAAAAAGGTTAGCGGAAATGAAAAAGAGTAGAGAAGCATTAGGTTCTGTAAACTTAAGGGCAGATTTAGAAACAGAAAAGTTTAAAGTTACAATTAAAAAAATGGAGGATGATAGGGCTGACTTGGTCTCAGCAATTGTCAAATTAAAATCAAGTATAAATGAATTAAACCAAAAAGGTCGTGAAAGACTTCTGGATGCTTTCTCAAAAATAAATAAAAAATTTAACGAAGTTTATGTAAAACTATTTAACGGAGGTAATGCCAAACTCGAACTTGTCGACTCTGACGATCCTCTTGAGGCAGGCCTGGAAATGCTTGTCTCACCACCTGGAAAAAGATTGCAATCAATCACACTTTTGTCCGGAGGGGAACAGGCCTTAACTGCTCTATCTTTGATTTTTGCTATCTTTTTAACAAACCCATCACCAATTTGTGTGTTGGATGAAGTCGATGCTCCATTAGATGATGCAAACGTATCTCGTTTTTGTTCCTTGCTAGATGAGCTAAATTCAATTACGAAAACAAAATTTGTAATCATAACGCATCATGCATTGACTATGTCAAAAATGAACAGGCTTTACGGCGTCACAATGCCTGAAAAGGGAATTAGTAAATTAGTAGCAGTGAATTTAGAGAAAGCAGAAGAGCTGGTTGCTTAATGACCAATGAATAATCCCGAAGATTTAGAAACTCGCCTTAAAATTGCAAAATCAAAATTGCAAAATAAAGAAATAAAAGACTCCGGAGAAAAAGGGGTTTTTCTTGGAAATGCATTTAAACTTGGAACCGAACTTGTTGCCGCAGTTGCGGTTGGAGTAATTATTGGGTTTATTTTGGATAACTGGTTTGGTACTAAACCAATATTAATAATTGTTTTCTTTATTTTTGGTTCTGCAGCTGGAATTTTGAATGTAATTAAGGCTGCAAAAAGAATGCAAAAAAAATAGGAGTTAAGTTATGGCCGCAAATCCGATGCATCAATTTAATGTCCACAAAATTGGACCAGAAATAAAAATAGGTGGAATAGATTTATCATTTACAAACGCTAGTCTTTTTATGTTATTCAGTGCCGCGTTGATATTAATATTTTTGTTATTTGGAACTAAAGAGAAAAAAATAGTTCCTAGTAAAATTCAACTAATATCAGAAATGTTATACAATTTTGTTGCTAAGATGATCAGCGACACCGCTGGTAAAAAAGCAAAGCCATATTTTTCTTTTATTTTTAGTTTGTTTATTTTTATATTGTTTTGCAACATGATTGGTATGCTGCCATATTCTTTCACTGTTACCAGTCACATAATTGTAACTTTAGCCTTTGCGGTATTTATTTTTGTTGGTGTAACTATTTTGGGTTTTGTAATTCATGGATTTAAATATTTAAAAATATTTGTACCAAGTGGTGTTCCTGCGGTCTTGTTGCCAATAATAATGGTAATTGAAATTATTTCATATTTAAGTAGACCAATCAGTTTATCCGTTAGATTATTTGCCAACATGATGGCAGGTCATACTATGCTAAAAGTTTTTGGTGGATTTGTAATCAGTCTTGGATTGGTTGCAGGATGGCTACCACTAACTTTTTCAATTGCTTTAACCGGATTAGAAATATTAGTGGCATTTTTGCAAGCTTATGTTTTTGCAATTTTAACATGCATCTATTTGAATGACGCATTAAATTTACATCACTAACAATAATAATGAAGGAGGAAAAATGGAACTAGAAGCAGCAAAAATGATCGGCGCAGGATTAGCCGCTATTGCTTTGGCTGGAGCTGGTGTAGGTATTGGATTGATATTTGGTAATTATCTATCTGGTGCTATGAGAAACCCATCAGCTGCTCAAAAACAATTTCCAAATTTACTTTTGGGATTTGCTTTGGCTGAAGCTACTGGTCTTTTTGGATTAGTTGTCGCTCTAATAATACTTTTTGCTTTTTAATTAAATTAAAAGGGAAAAAGAAAGAGAATGAATAAAATTGTAGGTTTTTTAACTTTTCTGTTATTTGCCGCAAACAATCTTTTTGCGGCTGAGTCTGGGATGCCTCAGCTTGACCCTACCTATTGGGCTTCCCAAGTTTTTTGGTTAGCAATAATTTTTTCATCAATTTATATTTTGATAGCCAAAATTTTTATACCAAAAATTAAAGGCAATATAGATGCAAGGGAAGACAAAATAAGAAAAGATATAGAAGAAGCAAATCTTCTTAAAGAAGAAGCTGACAAAAAACTAAAAGAATATAATGTCTTGATCGAAGAGGCCAAGTTAAGTGCTAAAAAAATACTGCTTGATAGTAGAAAAAAGCTAAATGAGGATATTCAAACAAAAAAGGAGCAAGTTGAAAAAGAAATACAAAAAGAGATTAAAAATGCAGAAAAGGAAATTCAAAAATTAAAAATAAATTCTTCAAGCAAAGTAAATTTAATTTCTGAAGAAATCGTATCAAATATAATAAAAGATATTTTTGGAGAAGATCTTAACAAAAGCAGCATAAAAGCCACTGTTTCAGAAATAACAAAAGGATATAAAAATTAAAAAGTATGAATATTGACGCTACATTCTGGGTTGCCATATCTTTTGTAATATTTGTTGGAGTATTATTCTACCTCAAAGTGCCGCAAAAAATTTACGATTCGTTAGATGAAAGCATAAAAAAAATTAAAAAAGAAATAGACGAAGCTGAAAAATTAAAAGATGAGGCAAAAAATATTCTTAGCGAATATGAAACTAAAATAAGTAAATCAAAACAAGAAGTAAATCTTTTGATCAAAAAAGCTCAGAATGAATCTGAAAAAAACATAATAAAAATAAATGAGGAATTTCATAATATTTTTGAAAATAGAAAAAAAATGGCAGAAGAGAAAATTAAGCAAATGAAAATGCAAGCAATAAAAGATATTAAAAATTCCTCAGTAGATATAGCCATTCAAGCTCTTGAAAAAATCATTAAAAATTCAATTGATAAGAAAAAGCTTGATAAAATTTATATTTCAAGCGTTGAGGAAGCAAAAAAAATTTTAAAAAACAAATCTATCTAGAGTAAGATCCAAACATATGACAAAAAAAGTTATTGTTGTTGGATCAGGTTTTGGCGGCCTGGCCTCGGCTCTTAGACTAAAATCAAAAGGTTACGATGTTTCAATTTTTGAAAAACACCCTGATCTTGGTGGTAGGGCAAGAGTTTTTAGAAGAGGGAATTTTATTTTTGATGCAGGACCAACAGTTATAACCGCGCCACATTTGTTAGATGAACTCTTTGGCTTGTTTGGTAAAGATATTAAAAAATATGTTCGTATAACTCCTTTAAAGCTTTGGTACAGATTTCTTTTTAATGATGGTTCTAAATTTGATTACTCGGGTGATGAAAAAGCAATGGAAAATGAAATAAAAAAAGTATCCTCTGTAGATATAGATGGTTACAAAAAATTATTGGATTTTACTTCAAAAATTTTTGATAAGGGTTTTACAGAGCTTGCTTCTGTACCTTTTAATAATTTCTTCTTCATGTCTAAACAAGTCCCTTCTTTGTTAAAACTAAAAAGCTATCAATCAGTATATTCTTTGGTAAGTAATTTTGTTAAAAATGATAAACTTAGAAGAGTGTTGAGTATGCACCCTTTGCTAGTAGGTGGTAATCCTTTTACTACCACTTCGATTTACACTTTAATTTTGTTTTTAGAAAAAAAATGGGGAATTCATTATGCCATTGGCGGAACAGGTAAAATAATAGATGCGCTGGAAACTTTAATGAAAGAAGAGGGTATTAAAATATACAAAAATTCTGAGATTGAAGAAATAGTAATAAAAGAAAAAAAAGTTACCGGTATCAAAAGTAAAGGCCAAATACACAATTGTAACTACCTAATATGTAACTCTGATCCTCCATATGTTTATAGAAATCTAATCAAAAACAAAAAAGATTATAATTTTTTATTTAATTTAAAATTAAAAAGAATGAACTACTCAATGGGTTTGTTTGTATACTACTTTGGAAGTAAAAAAAAATATGAGAATGTGGCTCACCATACAATATATTTTGGAAAAAGTTATAAAAAACATTTGCATAAAATTTTTAGTAAAAAAGTTTTATCTGAAGATATAAGTTTTTATCTGCACAGACCTTCTGCTACAGACCCTAATATGGCACCTGAAAATCATGATGCTTTTTATGTTTTGGTTCCCGTGCCAAATAATCTTTCTAAAATTAATTGGAAAATAGAGGGAAGTAAATTTAAAAACTTAGTTATTAAAAAAATGAGCGAAACAGTTTTGCCTAACTTAAAAAATAATATTGTTGAAGACTTCTATTTAACTCCAGACTATTTTGAAAAAGAATTATCAACACTTCATGGCTCAGGATTTTCTGTACAACCTCAACTGATGCAGTCTGCCTATTTTAGATTTCATAATCAATCAGAAATATTTAAAAATCTTTATTTTGTGGGTGCTGGAACTCACCCGGGCGCTGGTGTTCCAGGCGTACTATCGTCTGCAAAAATTTTGGATAAAATTTTATGATAACTACAAAAAATTATTTGTCAATTTATGCTAAATCTTTTAATTGGTCTGGGTTCTTTTTGCCAAAAAAAATTTATTTTAAATGTTCTAAATTATACGATTTTTGTAGAACAATAGATAATATTGCGGATCAAAATATTGATTTAAAAATCAAAAAAAAAGAGCTTGAAGAATTTAAAATAAAATTTGAAGAAAAAAACCAAGAAGATTCTGTAATAAAAAATATGTGGGATTTAATGAATGAATCTAATATTTCAAAAAAAATAGTGGACGATCTATTTGATGGTGTAGAGTCTGATCTTAAAGAAGAAGTTAGAATAAAAACAGAAAAAGAATTATTGATTTATTCTTACAGAGTTGCTGGAACAGTGGGTTTAATGATGGCAAAAATATTGGGTGTAAATAAAAAAGAGTCCCTACAAAGAGCAATTGATTTAGGAATTGGAATGCAACTAACAAATATTTCAAGAGATGTTGTTGAAGATGAAAAAAAAAATAGATTTTATTTAATAAAAAATTCAAAAGATACTATGTTGGATATAAAAAATATCATCTCCAAAGCTGATTCTTTTTATGATAGCTCTTTTGTTGGTATAAAAGACATTCCTTTTAATTGTCGTTTTTCAATAGTTGTTGCCAGAAGAGTTTATAGACAAATAGGGAAAAAAATCTTACAAAAAAAAGATATTGATAGTTATAAAAAAGCTGGAAAAATTTATGTATCAAATTTTGGAAAAATAATTCAAACAATTTTTTCTTTGTTAGACTTAATAATACTTTTTTTTATAAAACCAAGAAAATATGAAAAAGAAAATGAGTATAATTTGATTGATGAAGATATAGGTTTAAATGAAAGAATTTGATTATATAATTATTGGTGGCGGATGTGCTGGTTTATCACTGGCTTATGAATTGGATCTTCATCAAAAACTAAATAACAAAACACTTGCAATTGTTGAGCCAAGAACAGAATACAAGAGAGATAAAACTTGGTCTTTTTGGAAAGTTAGTGCTCACAATTTTGAAGACTGTGTTAAGAAAAATTGGAAAGAATTTTCTATAAAAACACCTTTAGATTCTAAAGTTATTAAATGTGATGATTTTCCTTATCAGAGTATAGATAGTGGACTTTTTTATAATAAAATTAATGAAAAATTAAAAAAAAATAAAAATATCAAATTTTTTAAAAACATTAAGGATTTAAATATTAACAGCTCTTTTATATTTAACAGTGTGCCTTCATTACAAGATTCACCGCTAAATCTTTGGCAACATTTTCATGGAATTGAAATTGAAACTAACGCAGAATTTTTTAATGACAACACTGTAAATTTAATGGATTTTGATTGTGATCAAAGAAATAACGTTCATTTCTTTTATGTTTTGCCTTTTAGTAAAAATAAAGCAATGATTGAAACCACTTGGTTATCTAAAAAAGATAGATCTTTAAAAGATTACGAAGCTCAAATAAAAAACTATATTGGTCATTTGGGTTTAAAAGATTATAAAATAAATTTTAAAGAAGAGGGTGCCATTCCTCTTTTTCATCCTATCAATGATAAAGAAAAGAATAAGATAAATATTGGAACAGCTGGAAGCATGACAAGATTAAGTACTGGTTATACATTTCTTAATATACAGGAACATAGTAAATATATAAGAATGAATATTGAAAATATTCAAAACGCAAAAAAATACGAAATAGAAAAAAAATATCAATTTTTAGATAAAATCTTTTTAAGAGTTTTAAAAAAACATCCAGAAAAAATGCCCTATATATTTTCAGATATGTTCAGTGCTTCTTACAGTACTGCTATTAAATTTTTATCAAATAAAAGTAATGTTTTGGAAGATTTGTCAATAATTTCTAAAATGCCCAAATGGACATTTATTAAGTCTATTTTTAATTAAAATGATTAAAAAGATTTACGGTCAACATACATTTTATTTCTCTGTTTTAATAATTGTATTATTAATAATTACATTAGTAACTGGAAGTAGTGTGGAATTTTTAAATGAGCTAATAATTTCATTCGTTTGTTTATTTTTAATTTTATCAGTGGGAATATCACACGGGGCAATGGATAACTATAAGGCAAATAAAATTTTAAAAATTTATAAAATAAATAATAAAATAATATTTTATTTAATTTATACGCTAATCTCACTTTTAGTAATCATCCTTTGGTTTTTCTTTGCATCACTAACTTTATTAGTTTTTTTACTTCTTGCTTCTTATCATTTTGGTAGAGAAGATACTTCTTTCTTAAACATAGGGAATTCTAATTTTGATCAGTTATTTTATTTAATAAAAGGGTCTTTAATAATATTTGCACCACTCTTTTTTCATATTGATGAAACTTTAAAAATTTTTGAAGTTTTATTGATAAATAATGAAGTTTTGTTTTTTATTAAAGATCAACATTGGATAGTTAATATTTCTCTCAGTTTAGGTGTTTTAGGGTATGTATATTTTATTTTTAAAAAAAGATTTGAAGATTTTGAAATTTTACTTCTGGATATATTCTCTATTCTTATTTTAAATTTTATTTTTTTTCCTTTAATTGCTTTTACAATTTATTTTTGTTTCCTGCATTCGATAAGACATATAATATCAATATCTTTTGAATTAGATAAAAACAGTTTTTCAAATGGAGTTAAAATCTTTGTTAGGAAAGCATTACCGTTAACAATTGTGACAGCTTTGTTGTATTTGTTGGCAGTAGTTTATCTTTCAAATTCATATGGTCTAAATAATGTAATTATCCAAGTAATATTTATTGGTTTGGCGTCATTAACATTTCCGCATATATTGCTCGAATATTTAATAGAAAAAAATGAAAAAAGAACTTAAAATTTTTTTAGCATCACCAAGAGGATTTTGTGCTGGGGTTGATAGAGCTATAGAAATAGTAAAAAAAACTTTAGAAAAATATGGTTCGCCGGTGTATGTAAGGCATGAAATAGTTCACAACAAAAATGTTGTTGAGTCACTTAAAAAATTAGGAGCTATTTTTATAGAAGAAATTTCAGAAATTTCAGATTCAACACGGCCTGTTATATTTTCAGCCCACGGTGTTCCTAAAAAAGTACCCGAAGAAGCAAAGATTAAAAAAATTTTTTATGTTGACGCTACTTGCCCATTAGTTTCCAAAGTGCATCGTGAGACTGAACAATTATATAAAAAGGGCTTTGATATTGTTTTAATAGGACACAGAAATCATCCTGAAGTTGTTGGTACTATGGGTCAGCTACCTAATGGATCCATTAAACTTATAGAAACTGTCGATGAGGTAAAAAATTTAAACTTTACAAAACCATTGGCCTATGTGACTCAAACAACTTTATCAGTTGACGATACAAAGGAAATTATTGATACTTTAAAAATAAAATTTCCAAATATAAAGGGCCCAATTAAAGAAGATATTTGTTATGCAACAACAAATAGGCAGGCTGCGGTAAAAAAAATTGCAGCTAATTGTGAAATGTTTTTTATAATAGGAAGTAGAAATTCTTCTAATTCAGCAAGGTTGGTTGAGGTTGCAAAGAAATCAGGGTGTAAAGATTCTGAGCTCATTTTCGATGGAAAAAAAGCTCCTATAGACAAAATAAAAAACTGCAAGACTATTGGCTTGTCATCTGGTGCATCTGCTCCGGAAGAGTTGGTTCAAAACTTTATTGCAGAAATAAAAAAAGACATGCAAGTTTCTATTGAGGAAGTTATAACAGCAAATGAAAAAGTAGTTTTTAAATTACCAAAAGAGTTAAATTAAATGGCTATCTATACAAAATTAGATAAAGTAAAAATCAATTCTATTCTCTCAAACTACAGTCTGGGTAATTTAAAAAAATTTGAAGGTATTAAAGAGGGAATTGAAAATACAAACTATTCAATAGAAACTGATAAAGGTAAATATATTTTAACAATTTATGAAAAAAGAGTTAACAAAAACGATCTTCCTTTTTTTTCTGAATTAATGTTAGGGCTAAGTAACAAAAGTTTTATCTGTCCAAAACCGATATCGAATAAAAATAACGCATATATATCTGATTTTCAAAATAAAAAATTTATGATTGCTAGTTTTTTGGAAGGTAAGGCTAAAAAAAATTTGTCTCCATCAGATTGTAAAATAGCTGGTAGAGAATCTGCAAGATTACACGAAATTACAAAAAATTTTCATTTTAAAAGACAGAATGATTTGTCAGTAAAATCATGGAGAAAAATTTTTGACCAGGTGAAAGATGAATGTAACAAAATCCATTCTGATCTTCCAAGATTGATAGAGGCAAATTTGAATGATGTTGAAAAAAATTGGCCAAATAATCTACCTACTGGAATTATTCATGCAGACCTTTTTAACGATAATATTTTTTTTAAAAATAATAAATTTTCTGGTTTTATTGATTTTTACTTTTCGTGTAATGATTTTTATGCTTTTGAAATCGCGATATGCTTTAATGCTTTATGTTTTGATGGAGTAAAACAAAATTTAAGTTTTAACGTAACAAAAGCCAAAAAATTTATAGAAGGCTACAACGAAATTAGAAAAATCTCTAACGAAGAGAAGAGATCTATCAAGGTTCTTTCCCAAGGTGCTGCTTTAAGATTCCTTCTGACTAGAGTGTTTGACTATATAAATATCGTAGATGGTGCGGTTGTAAAAATTAAGGATCCTATTGAATATCTAAAACGACTTGAATTTCATAAGAATGCAAAAAATCTTGAGGATTATTTTATTTAAAATGAAATATAAAATATATACAGACGGAGCATGCTCAGGTAATCCTGGTCCAGGTGGTTGGGCAGTTATAATTCTTATTAACAACGAAATAAAAGAAATGTTTTTTGGAAGTGAAAAAAATACAACCAATAACCAAATGGAACTTTTAGCTCCGATTAAAGCAATTCAAAAATTTAAAAAAAAATCAGAAATTTCAATTTTTACTGACTCAACTTACGTAAGAGATGGGATTACAATCTGGATTAAGCGGTGGGAAAAAAATGGATGGAAAACTTCATCAAAAAAACCTGTGAAAAACAAAGAGTTGTGGAAAAAATTAAAAAATTTATCGTCTAAACACTCTATAAAATGGATTTGGGTAAAAGGCCATGCTCAGGACAAATATAATAATCTTGTTGACGAACTTGCTCAGGAAGCTATAAAAAAATAAATGATCAAGCAAATACCAAGCAAAGAAATTAAAGATTATATAAAAAATAATCCAAAGAGTGTTTTACTTGATGTGAGAACGAAAGAAGAATGGGATCAGATTGGTAAACCTGATGGTGACAAAATCGGTTTAAAAACTTATTTTTTATCTTCCCAATTTCAAGGAGCAGTTATCAATGAAAATTTTGTAGAAGAATTTAAAAATTTAAATATAGAAAAAGATTGTCAGCTCTTAATCATGTGTGGATCAGGTAATAGATCTCAAAGAGCAGCTGAGTTATTAACTAAAGCGGGCTATAATTGTTCAAATGTTTCGGATGGTTTTAGAGGAGACGGAGGAGAAAAAATTGGTTGGAAAAATAATCAATTACCAACTAAATAATTAAATGTCTTCCAAAAATTTTTCTGCAGATGAAATTTCACACTGACCAGTATCTTCTTCAACACTTATCTTCTTAATTTTTCCTTCATCCACAAGCATAGTGTATCTCGATGATCTGATTCCCAAACCTTTCGCTGATTTGTCTGTTTCTAAACCCATAAGCTTTGTAAATTGGCAAAAAGGATCGCCCAACATTAGTATTTTGTTACCAACGTTGTTTTTGTCACCCCAAGCTTTCATAACGAATGGATCATTCACTGACAAACATAAAATATTTTGTACTCCTTTTTTAAGTGCGTTCTCATATGATTTTATAAATCCTGGTAGATGTTTTGCAGAACAAACAGAAGTAAAAGCACCTGGTAATCCAAAAATAATTGTTTTCCCACTGACGGTAAAATCTCTTATATCTTTCTTTTGAACTAAATTACTATTATCCAGAAAAAAAACTAAAGCAGAAGGAAGATCGTCTCCAATTTTAACTTTCATTTGATTTCTCCAAAATATAACTTTTAACGTCTAAAAGATTGTTTTCTAAGATATCATATTTTTCTTTTTTATCTAATGTATTAGATAACTGAGATGGTATTGTAATTTTTTTAGAAGTAGCCATTTTTATAGTTTCTAAAAACTTATATGGATGTGCGGTACTAAGAATTAGGGTTTCTGAACCATCATTATTTTTTTTGGCCGCTCCTACAGCGGTAGCTGTGTGAGGATCTAATATAAAATTATATTTATCAGAAAAGTTTTTAATAATTTCCAAGGTTTGTTTGTCACTTGTTTTTTCAGCACAAAAGTCTTTTTTTATAATATTTACTTCTTCTGAGCTGAGTTTAAATGAACCTTTAGATGCAAGGTTTGACATTAAACTTGATACTTTATTATCGTCCTGGTTTAGAACGTCGAAAAGTAATCTTTCAAAATTACTTGAAACTTGTACATCCATACTTGGAGAAAGCGATGGTTTTACTTTGCTTGGTTTATACTCGCCTGAATTAATAACTCTTTGTAAAATATCATTTTCGTTTGTAGCTACTATTAATTTTTTTATAGGTAAGCCCATTTTTTTAGCCACATATCCAGCATAAACATCTCCGAAATTTCCTGTTGGAACTGAAAAGCTTATTTTTTTGTTTTTAAATTGAAAATATGAGTAAAAATAATAAACAACCTGACAAACTATTCTAGCCCAATTTATAGAATTAACAGCTGACATATTAATTTTTTCTCTAAAAGAATTATCAGAAAACATATCTTTAACTATTTTTTGGCAATCATCGAATGTTCCTTTGATGGCAATATTATAAATATTATTTGAGCCTATTGTTGTCATAATTTTTCTCTGTATATTAGAAATTTTATTATGAGGGTGTAAAACAAAAACATTAATATTTTTTCTATCGTTAAGAGCAGAAATAGCAGCTGATCCGGTATCACCCGAAGTAGCTACAATAATGTTAATTTTATTTTGTGAAGACGTTTTAAGTTCATCATACATATTTCCTATCACTTGCATAGCAACATCTTTAAAAGCAAGAGTCGGCCCATGAAATAACTCTACAAGATTTATGTCTCCAATTTTTTTTATTTTAACAACGTCTTTGGTTGCAAAACTTTTATAGGATTTATCTATTAGTTTGTTTAATTTATTTTTTTCTATATCTGGTGAGCAAAAATTTAAAATTATTTCTGTAGCAAGCTCAACATATGACATTTTGCTCAAATCTTTAAGTTCAGACTCATTATAAATTTTAATTTTTTTAGGGATAAACAGTCCGCCATCCGGGGCCAAACCTCTTAAAAAAACATCTTTGAAACCAAAGTTTAATTTTTTATTTCTGGTACTGATATATTCCACTAGCTAGACGACTTTTGCCCTTTTTTGAAATATTTTTTCCAAGTTAAATTTAGTAAACCTAGTACTACAAATGAAAGTAAAATAACGAATAAAGCAATCTGCCCCCCAGATGTATCTGAGATACAGACAGCACACAAACTAACTATTTCAGAATTTAATATATTTATGGTCATTTTTTAAAAAAAACAAATTGGATTATAGCCTCTTTTATATTCTTTGTCACTTTGGGGTCAACTAACAAAACTAGCGCGTACTTTTCTTTTTCTCCCCCTTTTAAAGTCTGCTCTTCATAACAAAAACAGTTTAATTTTGTAATAAAATCTTTTAATTCACTGGGATAGACTTGAAAAGTAGCCATTCCATTCATGCTTTTTTTGCTTAAATTTTTAACTGTGTAATTAATTGTTTTTACTTCACCTGGTACAATAAGCATATTTTTTTCTTCTGTTTCAAATTTAAACGGTAAATCTTTATGAACGCTTGTAATCAATTTGAGTTTAATTATCTGATTGCCCTCATCATTTTTTTGAGAGAAAAAAATTGAAATTACAAAAATGGTAAATAAAAGAAATGAAAGAACTATAATTAGTTTATTTGGATTTTTTTTTTTAAGCAAATTTGTCCACTAAAATTGATATAAAAATTGCAAATAAGTAAAGAATTGAAAAAGCAAATATTTGTTTAGCAATTATTTTTTCTGATTTTATACCTTTTGACTTGAAAAGTTTAAAACAAATGAAAATATAGTATGCACTTAATGGAAAAGAGAATGATAAATAAATTAAACCTAGAAATTTAAAATAAAACGGAGCTAAAGCTACGGGAAGCAAAAGTACAGAATAGATTAGTATATTTTTTTTTGTAGTTTCGATTCCAGATGTCACTGGCAACATAGGAATGTTGGCTTTTCTGTAATCTTCGGACTTGAACAAGCTTAAAGCCCAGAAGTGAGATGGTGTCCAAATAAAAATAATAAGAAATAAAATAATTGGCTCTATAGAAATACCTCCTGTTGCTATCGACCACCCAATTACCGGAGGCAATGCTCCTGCTGCACCACCAATAACAATATTTTGAGGAGTTTTTCTTTTAAGCCATATCGTATAAACAAAAACATAAAATAAAATTGTTAATGTCAGCAAAGAAGCTGCCATAAGATTTGAAAAGAAATATAAAGCTCCTACTGAAATAAAAGATGATATTGTACCAAAAATAAGCCCTTGTTTTTTAGTTAATTTTCCAGTTGGAATTGGTCTTAGACAAGTTCTTGACATTACAGAGTCTACATCCGCCTCATACCAACAATTTAGAGCTCCTGCAGCTCCGGATCCAAGGGCAACCGCTGTAATAGATAGTATGGCATTTATATAATCGACATTTTGAAAAGGAGCAATCAAGAAGCCTACTACGCATGTAAAAATAGCCAACGACATAACTCTCGGCTTCATTAAATCGTATAAAGCTTTTATATATTGAATATTGTTTAATTTAAGAGTTGGATGATTTTTTTTTAATCGGTCGTGTCTGAAATTAACATCCATTGTCCATTTGTTCATTATTCTCCTAGAACAAAATAAATAAATCTTGTAAAAACGGTATACTTTCCTTCAGCAACCATCAGTCCTACAAAACAAGCTATCGCTGTCATAGGCCATAACAAAACATTTACAAGAGTGTAACGTTCCCAAAAAAGATGCATGAAGAAAGCCATGATAAGTCCTGCCTTTAAAAACATAAAAATTAAAATTAAAGTCCATCTCAATAAACCTTGAAATTGATACCAATCAACCATGTAAGAAAAAAAGCTTAAGACAAATAATAGTCCCCAGATCCAAAGATAAATCCCAAGCTTATGTGTTGTTGTTTTTTTTTCTTTATTTGTATCTATATTGTCAGTCATAATTTACCTTACCAAAGATAGAAGAAAGCAAAAATAAAAACCCAAACTAAATCCACGAAGTGCCAGTAAAGCCCCAATATTTCAATAGCAACATAGTCTGATTTCATTGTGGTAAAGTATCCTCTTTTACCGGTATCAAAATCTCCCCTAAAAACTTTTCTTGAAAAAATAAATAGAAAAATCACTCCTATGGAAACGTGAGTTCCATGAAAACCTGTTATCATAAAGAAAAAAGATCCAAATTGTCCAGCGCCGAAAGGGTTTTCCCAAGGTCTAACACCTTCGTGAATAAGTTTGGACCATTCAAATGCTTGCATTCCAACAAATGTGAGTCCTCCTATAGCAGTAAGCAAAATAAACCATCCGCACATTTTCTTGTTTCTTTCATATCCATACTTAACTGCTAGCGCCATGGTTCCACTGCTGGTAATTAAAACAAAAGTCATTATAGCTATTAACAATAGGGGTACTGGAACACCCATAAAATCCAATGCGAATACTTCACTTGGATTTGGCCATTCAACTACCGTGGATGCCCTACCCTTCATGTAAGAAATTAAAAAACAGCTAAAAATAAAGGTATCGCTTAATAGAAAAATCCACATCATGGATTTTCCCCATTGAACGCCTTTAAAAGCTGTTTGATCCGAACCTAGATCGCTAGGTATGCTTTTCCAGCCTTTAGGAAGATTTTCTAGTGATGAATCAGACATTATACTCCTTTAACTTGATAACATTAAACCGAACAACACTATCCATACAGCTAGAAGAAAGTGCCAGTAAGTTCCACAGATTTCAATTTGATGGTTTATATCTTTTTTATCATTATTTTTTTTCAAAAATTTTGCAGTTGTCTTTCCCCAAAAATATATGCCGCCTATTAAGTGAAGGCCGTGTAGGGTTGTAAATAGGTAGAAAAAAGCATTCGCTACATTTGTAGTGGCATAGTAACCCGTACTCATAAGTTGATACCAAACTATCAATTGACCGATTAAAAAAGCATATGCCAGAAAACCAATAAAATATAATCCATTTTTCGTTCTTTCGTACAAATCTTTTTTTGAATAATTTTCAGTCAGATAAAATACGATACTGCTTAAAATTAGAATTCCTGTATTTAACCAAAGCAACCAAGGTTCTGGCATATTTTTCCAATCGCTAACCAGCATACGATCGGAGTAAGCAACAATAAATAAAGAAAACAATACTATGCTAACAGCCATTATTGTTCTTAAACCTACCTTATATTTGCTTAAACTTAATGTCTGACCTTCGTGCTTATTATCAGATTCGATTTGTCCTTTTTCCCAAGGTTTTTCAGCTAATAATCCAAAAATATTTTTTGCTTTGCTCACGTTTTTTCAACTTTCGCCCCTATTATTTCACTTGGAGGCTGATTCTGAGGAATATAATCCTCTTTAGCCCCTGGAACGCTAAAATCGTAAGCCCATCGATAAACTTTTGGAGTTTCTTTACCCCAATTCCCATGCTCAGGAGGCATTTGGGGTGTTTGCCATTCCAAAGAGTTTGCTTTCCACGGATTTTTTTCTGCTTTTTTTCCTAAACGCACACTTGTGATTAAATTATATAAAAATACAAGTTGAGCCGCTCCAACAATTAAAGCAGCAATAGTTATAAACTGGTTTAATAATAAAGTAGATGTTTCAATATACGGACTGTCATAAATTTCGAAATAACGCCTTGGAACACCAACAAAGCCCTGATAATGCATTGGGAAATAAATTGCATATGAACCGACAAATGTTATCCAAAAGTGAATTTTTCCAAGAGTTTCGTCCATCATTCTTCCTGTTATCAATGGATACCAGTGATATATAGCACCAAAAACTACTAGTATAGGAGCAATTCCCATTACCATGTGAAAATGAGCAACTACAAAGTATGTATCAGATAACGGAACATCAACTGTAACATTTCCTAAAAATAATCCAGTTAAACCACCGTTCAAAAATGTAACTATAAATGCTAATGAAAATAGCATTGGAAGAGAAAGTTGAATATTTCCTTTCCAAAGAGTTAAAATCCAATTGTAAACTTTTATAGCTGTAGGAACAGCTATAATTAATGTTGTAGTTGCAAAAAAGAATCCAAACCATGGGTTCATTCCGCTAACATACATGTGGTGGGCCCAAACAAAGAAACTTAGCGCACCAATTCCAACTATCGCCCAAACCATCATACGATAACCAAAAATTGTTTTTCTAGCATGAACGGATAGAAGATCTGAAACTATTCCAAATGCAGGCAAGGCTACAATATAAACCTCTGGATGACCAAAGAACCAGAACAGATGTTGGAATAAAATTGGACTTCCTCCATCATAGCTTAATTTTTCACCCAGCGATACCATTGCTGGCATAAAGAAACTAGTTCCAATTAAACTATCTAATGTCATCATTAAGCAACCAACCAATAAAGCAGGAAAAGCTAACATGGCAAGAACGGTTGCTGTAAAAATTCCCCAAATTGTAAGTGGTAATCTCATTAAAGTCATTCCTCTTGCTCTTAATTGTAAAACTGTAATTATGTAATTTAATCCACCCATAGTGAATCCGGCTACAAACAATATTAAAGAGATCAACATTAATATAATCCCCATATCACTACCTGGTGTCCCCGCAGTAATTGCTTGTGGTGGATAGAGAGTCCATCCAGCTCCAGTCGGACCACCTGGTACAAAAAAGCTTGCTAATAAAACTAAGACCGCAACAACAAAAGCCCAATAGCTAAGCATGTTAACATATGGGAAAGCCATATCTCTAGAACCACACATAAGAGGAATTAATAAATTTCCAAAACCTCCTAAAAATAAAGCAGTTAATAAATAAATTACCATTATCATTCCATGCATAGTAACAAATTGGTAATAAGCAGCGGGTTCTAACCAACCCAAACCTGGAAAGGCCAACTGGATTCTCATTATCCAAGATAATACTAGGCCTAAAAGTCCAGTTCCTATCGCTGTTAATGCATATTGAATTCCAATATATTTTGCATCTTGAGAAAAAACATAAGTTGTCCACCAACTGTGGGAATGGTAAAGATCCTGATCTGGTAACTCTGATTCAGGAACTGCATCAATATCAGGTGTACTAACCGACGATGCATCGGAGACATAATCTGACTTGGCTTCTATCTTGTGTTCGTATTCATCTGACATTTTTTTTATCCTTTATATAATTCATTTTGAGCTTTTTGCTAGCTGTAAATTATTATTATTTTTATTTTTTGCTAACATTTTTTCAAAAGTTATCTGTTTTGCTTCCCATTTTTTGTAATCTTGTTCCTTATCGACTATTACTCGACCACGCATTGCATAATGTCCGGAACCACAATACTCAGCACAAAGAACTTCAAAATCTCCCGTTCTGGTTGGTGTTATCCAGTAATAGGTAATTATTCCCGGAACCATATCCATCTTACCTCTAAATTGAGGAACATAAAAATTATGTAGAACGTCAATGGTTCTTAACTCAAACTTAACTGGTCGATCTAATAAGAGATGAAGCTCGTCTCCATCAACCAAACGATCATCTTTTCCATTAGGATCTTCCAAAATTAAACCAAAAGGATTTTCATCATTTATATATCTAATATCTGTCTTTCCTAAAATTCCATCATTGCCAGGCAGCCTATATTTCCATCCCCACTGATAGGCAAAAACTTCTACTTTGTAAGCATTTTCTGGTACCGTTACATAACTGTTCCAGACCACTAAACCTGGAGCTAACAATGCGGCTACACCTAAAGTAGTTATCCAAGTTAGTCTGGCTTCTAATTTTTTATCTTCTGGCTTATATTCTGCTCTTCTTTCTTTCTTATAAGCGAACTTCCAAACACAGTATGAAACAAACAGGCATATAACTACAAAAACAAAGCCGGTTATCCAAAAAGTTAAAATTATAGTATCATCCATTCCGCCCCAATTTGATGCAACTTCAGTCCACCACCAAGGTGACCAAAAGTGAAATACTACAGATCCAACTGTTATTAATAAAAAAACTATTGCTACTGTTATTGGCATATAATCCTAGGCATTCTTTATAATAAAAATTGCAAATAAAATAATTCCAATAACTAAAATATGGTTTCCTAGATCAATCCAGCCTAGCTTCTTGTTTTTTGAGTCTATAAGATCTTTCCATCTAAATGGTACTGCTTTTCTTTTAACGGCAATTTCAGCTTCATTTTCATTTTTTTCCAACCTTAACGAAACTGAAAAGAAAACAAAATAAATGAATAGAATCAAAAAAATGACCAATCCAAGAAGTATTGCGTAAGAGCTACTCATGTTTTGAATTTACTATATTCGAGAGCTTAATGCATGTTTAATAGGTTTTTGCGACACTTTTGCATGGGCCAATTATGCTTAGATTTAAAGGGTAAATTACTTAAAATTTAAATTGTAACTTAAAATTGTAGTTGCGGCGATTGCTGCTGTTTCAGCACGTAAAATATTATTGGCTAGAGAGATAGAAACTGTTCTTTTATGATTAACTATTAATTGTCTTTCATTTTCTGAAAAGTCTCCTTCTGGTCCAATCAAAATACAAGTAGGATCTTTTTTTGATAATATATTTTTTAAATTACTAGACTTACAATTAATATCACAAAAAATAAGATGCCCATTCTCTGTGAAGCTTTTTAGAAAAATTTCTAAATCTTGAATTTTTAAAATCTCAGGAACTGAAATTCTATTAGATTGTTCGCTTGCTTCGGTAGCAATTCTTTTTGCTCTTTCAACATTAATTTCTCTTACAACGCTTCTCTCGCATAAAAGTGGAATAAATTTTTGAATTCCAAGTTCTGTGGTTTTTTGAATCATCATATCTTGTGGAATTTTTTTTATAGGAGAAAAAGCTAACCATAAATTATTCTCTTTTTCTTGTGGTCTAGATAATTTTTCAACTTTAAATTCTGTTAATTCTTTATCGTGAACAAGGATATTGGCGTCCCACTCGCCATTAAAAGAATTAAAGAGAGAGATTTTGTCACCTTGGTTTAATCTCATAACATTCTTGATATAATGAGATTGAGTTTTTGAAAGTTTAGAAATAATGCCACTTTTTAATTCTTTAGAATAAAAAAGTCTTGCTTTTGAAGCCATGAAGAATTTATATAAGTTAAAATGCCAAAATCAATTATTATTAACAAGCATGGTGGTCCAGAAGTTTTAGAATTGGTAGATGTCAAAATTAGTCCACCTGGTCCAAATCATATTAGAATTAAAAATTTAGCTATTGGTATAAATTTCATTGATACCTATCATAGAACTGGTCTTTATCCTATCAAGCTTCCTTGTGGTTTAGGAATGGAAGGAGCTGGAATTGTTGAAGAGGTTGGCTCTAAAGTAAAAAATTTCAGTAAAGGCGATCGGGTAGCTTATGCATCTCCTCCTCTAGGTTCGTACTCTGATGAGAGAGTTATCCCAGAAAAAATTGCTGTTAAAATACCCGAGGGAGTAACCGATAAAATAGCAGCTAGCATCATGACAAAGGGTTTAACTACTTACTATCTTTTATACAAAACTTATAAAGTTAGTGCAGGTGAGACAATTTTATTTCATGCGGCAGCTGGAGGAGTTGGTCAGATTTTTTGTCAGTGGGCAAAAAGTCTTGACTGCAAAGTAATCGGCACTGTCGGATCAGATAGCAAGGTTGATATTGCAAAAAAAAATGGTTGCGATTTTGTCATAAATTATAATAAGGAAAGTTTTGACAAAAAAGTTCTAGAAATAACTGAAAACAAAGGGCTTAGTGTTGTTTATGATGGTGTAGGCAAGGACACTTTTGAAAAATCTATTAATTGTTTAAAACCTAGAGGAATGTTGGTTTCTTTTGGAAATTCTTCTGGATCCTTAGATCCAATAAATGTAAAAAAATATATAGCTGCAAAAAGTCTTTTTTTTACAAGACCAGCACTTACAAATTATGTTTCAGAAAGAGAAGAGTTTGAAGAATCAGCTAAAGCATTATTTGAACAAATTAAGTTTGGAAAAGTAAAAATAAAAATTTTTAAGGAATACGCTTTATCAGATGCAAGAAAAGCTCATGAAGATCTTGAAGCAAGAAAAATTATAGGTTCTGCTATACTAGTTCCCAATGAATAATCTAGAAAATAAAAAAATATTAAGTCCTTGTATAAGTATTTGCAAAAACGATCCTTCTACAGGTTTTTGCTATGGTTGTGCTAGGACGGATGAAGAAAAAAAAATATGGAAAAATCCAGATACAACAAATTTATGGAAAGAAAAAAATTTAAATATTCTTAAAACTAGAATGAGTGAGTCCCAACTTAAAACTTTTAAGCAGTCATATGAAGAAAAGATTGAACTTGGAAAGCTAGTTTATTCTAAAAACTTAAAGAATAAACCACAGAATTAAACCGACGAACGCCAATATAATTATTAATATTCTTACTCCAAAAAGATATCTGCTCAGATTTTTTGAGTCTTCTATATCTTTTTTATTCCCAGCACCCAATCTAATAACAAGGTAAAATGCCAGTAATAGAATTAATATAATTATAAGTATGACGGGTTTGCTAAACATAATTAACTCGAAGTCATTATAATAGGCAAAAACAAACCTAATGCATATAGAAGAATTATTACTATAGAAGCGATTATAAAGGCTCTAACAGCATTAATTTTCATAAAAATTAATCCTCATCTATTTTCATGTCAGATAAATGGAGTTTTAAGGCTCTTGTTGAAACAAAAATTTCTCCAAGATAAAGAACTATTGATAAAAACAAGGACAAGCAACACAGACCAAATATCAATCTGGCATAAAAAATTAAATCTAAATATAAAGCAAATACTGTTAGCATATCAAAAAGAAAAGCTAGCCCGGCTAAACCGATTGCATACTTTAGATTAACACTTCTATGACTTAAATTCTTAAGCTGTTTTTTCCACTCTGGCGGTATGTGTTTTTCAAATACATATTCATCATGAAGTTTTCTGATTAAAGCACTTAAAGTGTGAAACCTAGTATTATAAACACCCATGATAAGAGCCATGGCTGGAAACATTAATGCTGCTACCGTGTAATCTATATTCATATCGAATCAAATTGATTATGTATTTAGTGTTTGATATTTACAAGAACTAATAATGTCCTTTCATCTTAAAAATTTCATTAATGTCACAAGACTAAACAAACCTGTTGGCTTTCTATTGTTATTCTGGCCATGTACATGGGGATTATCTCTGGCTCTGTATTTTGAGAGAAATTTCAATACTTTTTTTTATTATTTTTTTCTTTTTTTTTGTGGATCAGTACTCATGAGAAGTGCTGGATGTATAGTAAACGATATTGTTGATGAAAAAATAGATAAAAAAGTTTCTAGAACAAAAAACAGGCCTATTGCTTCTGGCTCGTTGAGCAAAAATACTGCCTGGATGTACGTTTTGATTTTATGTTCCCTGGCCTTTTTAGTTTTAATTCAATTTAATTTTTTAACTATATGCCTTGGAATGTTTTCTATGATATTTGCATTCTCTTATCCTTTTATGAAGAGGTATACATACTGGCCACAATTATTTTTAGGTTTTACATTTAACTGGGGGCTAATAATGGCGTGGACCTCTATAACAAATGAAATCTCTTATTTACCAATACTTCTTTATATAGGGGCCATATTTTGGACACTAGGGTATGACACCATTTATGGTGTACAAGATATTTCAGACGATGAAGTAATAGGAGTAAAATCTACAGCAATTAAATTTAAAAATAATCTTAACTTATTTGTAATAAGTTGTTATTTGATAAGCTCAGTTGCAATAATGTTTGTCATGATAAATTTAAAAATTAACTATTCATCAATCTTTCTATTATTTTTTATTTCTACTCTACTTTATCAAATAAAAATTTTTCAAATTAACAATGCCTTTAGTTGTCTTAAAGCTTTTAAAATTAACAATTTGTCTGGCCTTATGGTTTTTTTGAGTTTTTTTTTATTAACAATTAAAATCTAATGAAGTTAAAAGAAGTCATAACTATCGTAAAAAGATTGTACAAAGAGTACACCAAAAAATATTTGGGCAAAATAATTATAGCTTTAATTCTGTCTGTAGTTGTTGCGGGATCAACTTCTTCAATTGCATGGTTACTGGATCCAGCAGTTAAAAAGATATTTATTGATCAAGATAAAACATTTGCTATCTTTATTCCTATTTTAGTAATTCTTGCCTTTGCAGGAAAAGGTATCTCATTATATTTTGCAAGATTAATTGTTATTGTTCTAGGAAATAGAATAAAACAAGCTCTTCAAAATAAAATGACAAACAATATTCTTTTGTCAGATTCTCAAACTATAGAATCAAAACATACCGGAAAATATATATCTACATTTTTATATGACGTTAACATGGTTCAAGAACTAGTGAGTACAGGAGTGCTAAATATCATGAAAGATAGTTTGACCCTTATCACTTTGGTCTGTTTGATGTTCTATCAAAATTGGAAGTTAGCAATATTTTCTCTGATCATGATGCCTTTGGCTGCTATAGTTGCAAAGTCTCTTGGAAAAAGAATGGGAAAGGCTGCTACTGCAAGCGTAATTTCATCTGGAAACTTTACTACTCTCCTTTCAGAAATTTTAAGGGGCTCAAAAATAATAAAGATTTACCAAAGAGAAGATTTTGAAAAAAATAGAAGCTCCGAAGCAATCAAGCATTTAACTGATACTCAAATTAAAATTGGAAAAGTTCAAATTAGAGCTGCGCCTATAATGGAAACTTTAACAGGATTTATGATAGCAGGTTTCATTTATTATGCGGGAATTTTAATTGCTCAGGGAGAGATTGGTATAAATAACTTTTTTTCATTTCTCGCAGCCATGATGCTCGCTTATCAACCTGTAAGGTCATTAGCTACGGTTAATATGTTGATTTATCAAGGAGCTGCAGCCGCTGAAAGAGTTTTCAAAATAATAGATAGAGAAATTAAAATAAAAGATGAAAATAAATTTCCAGAACTTAAAATTAAAAAATCTAACATAAAATTTGAAGATGTAAGCTTTCAGTATCAAACTGGAAAGGAAAGAGCTGTAAAAAATATAAATATTGATATTCAAGGAGAAAAAATTACTGCTTTGGTTGGACACAGCGGAGCAGGTAAAAGTACAATATTAAACCTAATACCAAGATTTTACGAACCACAAAATGGAAGAATAATTGTTGATGATCAAGAAATTAATAAAATTTCACTAAATTCTTTAAGAAAAAAAATATCTTTAGTCAGTCAAGACGTTATTCTTTTTGATGATAGTATTGAAAACAACATTAAATATGCAAAATTAGACGCAAAAGATAATGAAATAAAAGAAGCTTGTAAACTTGCTGCGGCAGATGAGTTTATTCAAAAATTACCTGAAAAATACAAAACTATAATTGGTGAAAATGGTGTCCGTTTATCTGGTGGCCAAAAACAAAGAATATCAATAGCAAGAGCCATATTAAAAAATTCGCCAATAATTTTATTAGATGAAGCAACATCGTCTTTGGATTCTGAATCAGAGGAAAAGGTTCAAAATGCAATATTTAATTTAACAAAAAATAGAACAACTTTGGTTATAGCTCACAGATTATCAACTATAAATAAGGCCAACAAAATCATTGTCATGAAAGAAGGCGAGGTTCTTCAATCTGGAACTCATAGTGAACTATTAAAAACTTCAAAGGAGTACGAAAATCTTTATAAAAAACAAATAATGCATTAGGGATGTTAATAATTTTTTACAATTTTTTTATAATACTTTTTTATATTCCTTATATATTTTTAATTTTTTTTAGGAGATTTATTAAAAAAGAACATGAAAAAAAATATAAGGAAAAAATTTTTACTAGTAATTTTAAAAGACCAGAAGGATTTTTATTTTGGTTTCATGTAGCTAGCATTGGTGAATTTAAAAGTATCTTGCCTGTAATTGATTTTTATTTAAAACAAAATACAAAAAATAACTTTCTTATTACAACAGTCACTTTAAGTTCCTTTAAAGAACTGGAAAAGAAATATGGTTCAAATAATAGAGTTTATCACCAGTTCCTGCCGTATGATTTTAAATTTTTAATCAATGATTTTTTTAAAAATTGGAGACCAAATATTGTTTCATTTGTAGACTCTGAAATTTGGCCAAACTTTATTTTAAAAATTAAGGAAGAAAAACTTCCCTTTATATTGCTAAATGCCAGAATAACAAAAAAAAGCTTTCTTAGATGGAATATATTGGGAAAACTTTCTAACAAAATATTCGAATCTTTTTCTCTTTGTATATCTTCAAATAAAGATACATCTGATTATTTAAAAATTTTAGGAGCACAAAACATAAAGTTTTTTGGAAATATAAAATTTTGTTCAGTTTTAGAAAATAAAACAAAAGAAACCGAACAGTTTAAAAAAATTTCAAATAAAAAAATTTGGTGTGCAGTCAGTACGCATGCGGGAGAAGAAAATTTTTGTGGCAAAGTTCACAATATTATAAAAAAATCAGAGAAACAAATTGTAACCATTATAATACCTAGACACATTCATAGAATAGAAGGAATATTTTCAGTCTTAAAAGATTTTGGTTTTAATGTTCAAATAAAAAACGAAAATGAATCTATTGATAGCACTGCTGATATTGTTTTGGTTAATTATTATGGAGCTGTTTCAAAATATCTAAAATATTTTAAACAAATATTTGTTGGAAAATCTATGTTAAAAAAGTTTGAAAATACTGGAGGACAAAATCCTATAGATGCTGCAAAAATGGGTTGTCATATATACCATGGCCCATATGTTTATAATTTTAAGGAAATTTACCGATATTTAGATGAGTCTAAATTATCAGAAGAAATTAAAAGTCCTGAAAATTTAGCCAACAAGTTAATTGAAAGTTTTAAACTAGATTTACAATCAGATAGTGAAAAAATAAAAAAATTAGATATTTATAGTAATGAAATTTTTGATAACGTAATTAATGAATATAATAAATTTATTAAATGAAAATTTTAAAACCTAAGTTTTGGGATCAAAATTATTTTACTTTTTTATCTATACTCTTATTGCCCATTTCGTTGCTTTACAGATTTGTCTTTTTTTTAAGAAAGTTAACTGTAACTGAAAAAAAATTTCCCATTCCTGTAATATGTGTTGGGAATATATATATTGGTGGGACTGGTAAGACACCAATTTCATTGAAAATTTCAAAAATTTTAAAAGAATTTAATCAAAATCCAGTAATAATAAAAAAGAACTACAAAAACCATATAGACGAAATATCTTTAATTAAGAAACACAATAAAGTCTTAACTGCAGAGAAAAGAGGCGATGCAATTATTCAAGCCATAGAGAAAAAATTTAATGTTGCTGTGCTGGATGATGGATACCAAGACTTAAGCATAAAAAAAAATTTAAGTATCATCTGTTTTCACGGTAGACAAAAATTAGGGAACGGACATCTTATTCCTGCCGGACCACTTAGGGAAAGTTTGGATGGACTAAAAAATTGTCAAATTATTTTGATAAATGGAAATAAAGATTTAGAATTTGAACAAAAACTAAAAAGATATAACTCTAAATTAATTTTTTTTTACTACAACTATTATTCAAAAAATATAGAAAATTTTAAAAATAAAAAATTAATAGCATTCGCAGGCATAGGTAATCCTCAAAATTTTTTTGATTTTTTAAAAGAAAATTATTTAAATATAGTCCAAGAAATTCAATATCCCGATCATTATGAATATAAGGAAAAGGATCTAGAGAGTTTAAGTAAACTAGAAAATAAATATAAAGCTAAATTGATTACTACAGAGAAAGATTATTTAAGGATTAGTCCTTTCCTTAGAAAAAAATTTGATTATGTTAAATTAGAATTAAAATTTCAAGATGAAGAAGGTTTTAAAAGCAATCTTAAAAAATTTATTATATGAAAATAATTAAATACATAATCGAAGCTATATTTGTTTATTTTATATTTTTCTTAATAAAAATTGTAGGATTAAATTTTGGACGAAAAATTTCATCTTATTTTTTTTTAAATATAGGAATTTTATTTAGATCAAAAAAACTAATAAAGCAAAATATCATTAATGCTCTTGGAAACATTCCTGAATCTAAAATAGAAAACATAATGACATCTATGTGGAAAAATTATGGTTCAATTTTTTCGGAATATATATATTTAAAAAAATTTCGTCTAAACAAGTTTTTAAATCCACATATCCATATACATGGGCGAGAAATACTTGATGAAGTTATAAAGGCTAAGAAACCAGTTGTTTTTGTTTCTGGTCACTTCGCAAATTTTGAATTAATGGCTATGGAGTTAGAAAAGTACAATATAAATTTAGCTGCAATTTACAGACCTTTAAACAATTTTTTGATAAATCCTTACATGGTTTTTTTGAGAGAAAAATATATTTGTAAAAATCAAATAAAAAAGGGTCTAAGCGGAACCAAAGAAGTAATTGAATTTATGAAAAAAAAATACAGCATAGCATTAATGGTCGATCAAAGGCTTGGTGAGTCTGATAGATATCCTTTTTTTAATAAACCGGCCCATACAACAACCTTGCCGGCCCAATTAGCTCTAAAATTTAATTGTGATATTATTCCAATATATTTGGAAAGAGATGAAAATAATTTTTTTAGAATGGAAGTTTTAAAGCCAATTGAGATAAACAAAACAGATAATCCAGAAAATGATAAGAAAACAATAACAATAAAAATTAACCAGGCAATTGAAAAAATGATACTACGAAATCCAGGACAATGGATTTGGACTCATGGAAGATGGAAATAATTATTTTTTTGATTTAATTTGTTCAAATCTTATCTTGGCTTCTTTGGGTGAATAATAAGCTTCCTGTAATTCAACGTTCCAATATGTAAGATCGCTAAGAGGTATGTTTTTTCCTGAAACAGCGCAGACCACATAGTCCCCTTCTTTGATAATTTCAAAAGTATTTGGCTGAAATTTAAGTTTTGCTTTAATTCCGTTCATGCTAACTTAATCATTAATACATCTATAATATATGAATTTCGCTGTCATAGGAAGTGGGGGGAGAGAACATTCAATCTGCTACAAATTAAAGCAGTCAAAAAGAATAAAGAAGTTAGTTTGTATACCTGGAAATGCTGGTACTAAAAATTTAGCAGAAAATATCAACATAGATATCCTTAATTTTAATGAGGTTTATAAAGTAATTAAGAATAACAACATCGACATTGTTATTGTCGGCCCAGAACAGCCATTGGTTGATGGAATCGTAGATTTTTTAAACAAAAAAAAGGTAAGGGTTTTTGGTCCTGATAAATTTGCATCTCAATTAGAAGGGTCCAAAGCATTTATGAAAGAGCTCTGTAAAAAAAATAATATACCAACTGCAAATTTTGGTGTGTTCGAAAATTTTAAAAATGCAGTGGATTTTTTAACAAAAAACAAAATGCCTATAGTAGTAAAAGCTGATGGTCTTGCCGCTGGAAAAGGTGTAACTATTTGTGAAACCATAAAAGAAGCTAAAAAAAAAATAAAAGAAATTTTAGATGGGAAATACAAGTCTTCAAAAAAAGTTGTGTTAGAAGAATTTTTAAAAGGAGAAGAGCTGAGCTACTTCTCTATAGTTGATGAGAATTCTTTTCAATTTTTTGGATCAGCCCAGGACCATAAAAACGTTGGTGAAGGAGATACTGGGCCCAACACTGGAGGTATGGGGGCATATTCTCCATCAAATTTATTAACCGATGAACTCGAAGATAAAATAAAAAAAAGAATCATAAATCCAACATTAAAAGTAATGGAAAGTTTAGGGCACCCGTATAAGGGATTTTTATATGCTGGTTTGATGATTTCTAAAGGAGAGCCTTATTTAATTGAATACAATATTAGAATGGGAGATCCAGAATGCCAGGTTCTGATGATGAGATTAAAAACAGATCTACTGGAAATTATAGATTGCGCTACCAAAGGGAGACTAAATAATTTGAAGATTAAATGGAGCAATGATAGTTGTGTTACGGTTGTTTTGTGCGCAAAAGGTTATCCTGGTAATTACATCAAGAACAGTGAAATAAAGAACCTGTCTACAATCGTCCAAGATCAAAGTAATCAAATTTTTCATGCAGGAACTTATGAAAAAGATAAAAAAGTATTTTCAAATGGTGGGAGAGTATTAAATATTACATCTTTAGGCAAAAATTTGGTAGAGGCCAGAGACAAATCCTTGGAGAATTTAGAAAAAATAAAATGGGATGATGGATTTTTTAGAAAAGATATAGGTTGGAAAGCTATAAAAAATGAGAATAATAAGCGGTAAATTTAAAGGTAAAAAACTTTATTTTCCAAAAAATTTAAATACAAGACCTTTAAAAGATAGCGTAAGAGAAAACATTTTTAATATACTGGAACATTCAAGCAGTATTGATGTTGTAATAAAAAACTCTTGTGTCATGGACCTATATGCTGGCACAGGTTCTTTTGGTCTTGAATGTTTGTCCAGAGAGGCTTCTCAGGTTTTTTTTGTTGAAAACGATGAAAACGCTTTAATAAATTTAAAAAAAAATATTAAAAACTTAAAACTTGATAAACAAACAAATATCTTCTCTAAAGATATCTTTAAATTTTTTGAAGATTCAAATTCAAAAAAAAAGGTAGATTTAGTCTTTTTAGATCCTCCTTACTCAAATGAAAAATATACAGAAATTATAAAGATAATAAAAAATAATGATATAATGAATAAAAAACATATTTTGATACTGCATAGAGAAAAAGGTTCTAGCGATAACTTATTGGATAAATTTAATATTGTTGAAAATAGAATTTACGGACGTTCAGAACTTTTTTTTTTAAAACTTTTTTGAAGCCAAAAATTTTTTTGTTAAAACTTTGACCCTTTCAACAGCCGGCTGATTAAAAGGATTTACCCGCATATTTTTGCTAAGAATGATTGTTTCTAAAATGAATAATAAAAACAGCTTACCAAGAACATCTTCGTCAAACTTTTTAATAACTATTTCTCTAAAAGGAGTTTTGTTTCGTTTCAAAACTTCTATGAAAGCATTTTTTTGTGATAGCTTGATATCGTGATAGTTTTTTTTATTCAAATGTCTCATTTTTTCACCAAAAAAATTAGAATTTATTTTTAAATTTTTTGTCTTTTTGGAGCTAAAAACATAAAAAACTTTATCTTTTGGCCCATCTAAATAAAGTTGCAATAAACTATGATGATCTTTAGGAGCATTAGAAATAACCGGTATAAATCCCTTTTTATTTTTTCCCAGACTCTCGGCAAAAAGTTGTTGGCACCAAAATAAAAAATCATTTAATTCCGGAACATAATTAAAAAAAATCAATATTTTAGATTTTTTAATATTTAAATTTGAAATTGATCTAACAGAATTTGAAAGAAATTTTTTATTATATAAAAGCTTGGGTAGGTTTTTTTTAAAATTTTTGGGATCTAATCCCATTAAATAAGCTGGAAGCATTCCTACCTCTGAAAGAACAGAATATCTACCTCCAATAGATGGATTGTGTTTAATAAAGTTAAACCCTTTATTTTTTGCAAAACTATATAAAAAATTATTTTTATTTTCAGATATAATTAAGGTATTTGATTTTTTCAAATAGGATTTAAAATGGCCCATATTTATTATTGTTTCATTTGTATTGCCTGATTTTGATACAATCAAAAAAAGAGCTTTGGATAGATTATATTTTTTTTTAATTTTATATAAAAATGTTTGGTCGAGATTGTCTATAAAAAGGAATTTTTTTTTAATTTTAAATTTTAAGAAAGAGTATATAGCTTTAGTACCAAGAATAGAGCCCCCCATTCCTATTATTATTACTGTTTTAAATTTTTTAAATTTTTTAATATCTCTAAAATTGAAACTATATTGAGAATTTGGAAGAAAAGACTTAAAGAGACTATTATTTTTTTTATTTAGTTCATTAATAACTTTTTTGGCCGATATCATTTCAGTTCTTTTTTTGTAATTCTTTTAAAACCATATTTTCTAAAGCACTCGGGTTTTGTGAATGACTTTTGTTTTTTGTAGAGCCAATAGATGATTCGACTTGGCTTATCTCCTCTTTCTTTTTGCTTTTTGGGACAGGAAGTTCTTCATATTCTGGTGGCAAAGCAAGTGGGTCTTTCTTTTTTATGAGAAATTCATCTGTAGTAACTACTTTTTCACCGGTCATTGTTTTTTTAAAATTACTCCAACCACCACAGTTACTTAGAATAGTAAAAATTAAAAAAAAGAAAAAATATTTTTTTAAATAGTTCATAATTTTTTTTTAATAAAAAACTCTTTAATCACCATAAGAAAAATCCCAATGGATATAAAAATATCGGCAACGTTAAAAGTAAACCAATGATAGTTATTTATATGAAAATCAATAAAGTCTGGAACTGCAAAATAAGTTAGTCTGTCAAATAAATTTCCAACAGCACCACCTATTATAAGTGCAATGATAAGTTTTCCAGTAGAATCAGATGTGACCATTAAATATATTAAATATATAATTATTAACAAAATTAAGGCGGATATTAAGTGATATAATGTAGTGGCATTAAAACTCAACAAACCGAAGCCTATTCCCCTGTTCCAATTCAGAGTAATATTTAAAAAATCATTAATAAATAATTCTTTATCGTTACTTTCTATTAATTTAATAACATAAACTTTCGAAAATCGGTCTGAGACAAAGACAGCAAGTATTAAAAGGAAACTGTAAATATCAATTTTTTGGAATTTTATTTTATTGAGCTGCATCTAGAACATTTACCTTCCTTGACTTTTTCAACAATTTTCCAACATCTGGAACATTTTGTGCCTTGAGCTTTTTTTACAATCACAGATATTTCACTTTTGTTATCTTTTAAAATATTTTGAGTAACATTCGATGTAATAAATAATTCTTTTGCGTCAATTTCCTTTAAAAGGTCAAACTCTGGCTTTGGTAAAATAATTTCAACATCCGCTTCTAGACTTGATCCAATTATTTTGCTTGATCTCTTTTCTTCAATTGCAATGTTAACTTGCTGTCGTACTTGCAGTAATTTTTCCCATTTTTTAGATAAACCATCATTTTTCCAACTATCAGGAATTTCAGGAAAGTTTTCTTCGTGAATACTTGTTTTTTTATTTTTTTGAGCCAATTCCCCAATTTCCTCAGTCGTAAATGAAAGAACGGGAGCATACCACTTAATTAAACATTCTAAAACTATATTCAGCAAAGTTACACAGGATTTTCTTTTTTTTGAATTTAGATCATCACAATATAAAATATCTTTTCTTATATCAAAATAAAATGAAGATAAATCTAGAGCACAAAAATTTAAAAGTTCTTTTTGAAGTTTATGAAAATTATAGTTTTTTAAATTATTTTTAATTTCTATATTCAAAAGAAATAACTTGTGTAAAATTAATTTTTCAAGCTCTGGTAGATCTTCGTGTTTGATTTTTTTAAAATTTTGTGGACTAAAATTATCTTTTAAATTACCCAATATAAATCTAAAAGTGTTTCTGATTTTTCTATAGGACTCTGCATGTTGGTCTAATATGGAATGATCTATTCTTAAGTCTTCAGCATAATCTGAAGAGGCAACCCATAACCTTAATATATCTGCTCCATATTTTTTTAAAATTTCTTCTGGTGAAATAATGTTTCCTGAGGATTTTGACATTTTCATCCCTTTTCCATCAACAACAAAGCCGTGAGATAAAATACTATCAAAAGGAGCGCGGCCTCTAGTTCCGCATGATTCTAGAAGAGATGAATGAAACCAGCCTCGATGCTGATCAGAACCTTCTAGATACATGGATGCAGGCCATTTTAAATCTTTTCTCTTCTCTAAAACAAAAGAATGTGTCGAGCCACTATCAAACCAAACTTCAACTATATCGTTTGACTTTATGTAGTCTTCCTTTTTGTATTTTTTTCCTAAAAATTTTTGTGGGTCATCATAAAACCAACAGTCAGATCCTTCTTTTTCATAAATCTTAGCTATATTTTCAACAACTTCGGAATCTCTTAAAGGTTCGTTTGTCTTTTTATTTACAAAAATTGGTAATGGTACTCCCCATGATCTTTGTCTGGAAATACACCAATCGGGACGAGTTTCGATCATAGCTCTTATTCTGGCTTTTCCTTTTTCTGGATAGAATGCAGTTTGATCAATAGAATCTAAAGCTTTCTTTCTGAGTTGATGGCTTTCCATTGAAATAAACCATTGAGGCGTTGCTCTATGCACAAGAGGTGCTTTGGATCTCCAAGAATGGGGGTAGCTATGAACCAAGGTACCGCTTCCCAAAAGGTTTTTTTGTTCTTGCAAATTTTTTATAATAATCTCATCTGCTTTAAAAACATGTGTTCCCTCAAAAACAGGTATGTTCTTTGTGTATCTGCCATCGTTATTAACTGTTTCAATAGCTTTCATTCCGTGTTTTAAGCATAAATTAAAATCGTCAGGACCATGACTAGGGGCACAGTGTACAATTCCAGTACCTTGTTCTAAAGTTACAAAGTTTGCCTCAAGCATTGGAACATCAAAATTATATCCTAGTCCTTTAAAAGGATGTGAACACAAAGTGTTTTTGAAATCTTCTCCTTTAAAGGATTTTAAAATTTTAAATTTACCTAGTGAACAAGATTCAACTACAGAATTAACTAGTTTTTCAGCAACAATTATCTTTTTGTTATCAAGTTCTAAAACAGAATAGTTAATATCTTTGTTATAAGCCAAGGCCTTATTTGCTGGAATTGTCCAAGGTGTGGTTGTCCAAATAATAATTGAGGCATCTTTTAAAAAATCCTTATCTGATTTTTTTATTTGAAATGATGCATATATAGTATTTGACTTATGATCTTTGTATTCTACTTCGGCATCTGCTAGCGCTGTTTTTTCTACAGTTGACCACAATACAGGCTTGAATCCTCTGTAAAGACTTCCTTCTAATAGAAATTTTCCTAACTCTCTCACAATTTGAGCCTCTGCATCAAAACTCATGGTAGAATAATAATTCTCCCAGTCGCCTATAACGCCTAGCCTTTTAAATTCTTTTTTATGAATACCAATCCATTTTTCAGCAAACTCTCTGCATTCTTTTCTAAATTCTTTTGTTGGAACTTCGTCTTTGTTTTTTTTCTTTTTTTTGTATTCTTCTTCAATTTTCCATTCTATGGGAAGTCCATGACAGTCCCAACCTGGAACATAAACTGAGTCTTGATTATTCATTTGATGAAATTTTGTTACAATATCTTTTAAAATTTTATTTAATGCTGTGCCCATATGAATATGGCCGTTAGCGTAGGGCGGACCGTCATGAAGTATAAATTTTTTTTTCCCTGCCGATTTTTTTCTTAATCTCTCATAAAGTTTTGTTTTTTCCCAAGACTCTAAAATTTTTGGTTCTTTAGAAGGCAAGTTTGCCTTCATAGAGAAAGATGTTTTGGGAAGGTTTAAATTGTTTTCAGGCATCTAACTTACTTTGCTTTTCTAATATCTATTTTAATTTGCTTTTTTAACTGAACAATACTTTTAAATCTTTTTTCTTTTCTAATAAATTTAATTAACATTATTTTTATCCTTTTATCATATAAATTTTTTTTCAGACCAAAAATATGAGCTTCTAATAGTAATTTGTTTTTTCCAAAAGTTGGCCTATATCCTATATTTACTATGCCTCTCTTTTTGATTTTTTTATCTACAATTATTTTTGCAGAATAAACTCCAAGTTTTGGGACTATGTAGTTTTTCAAATCTAAATTACATGTTGGGAATCCAATTTTTCTTCCTCTTTTTTCACCTCTTTTGACGACACCTTCTATTGTCCAAAATCTGCCAAGCAGTTTGTTTGAATAATCAATTTTGCCCTTTGCAATATTTTTTCTTATCAGCGTTGATGAAATTACATAACCTTTTTTGTTCAAAGGAGTTATGGTATTGGTTTTGTATTCAAAAAATTTTTCCTTATTTTTAAGTAATTTTACATTTCCAATTCTATTTTTTCCGAACCTAAAATTCTTGCTTATAAAAACTAATTTTGCTTTCAACTTTTTATAAAGAATTTTTTCTATAAAATCGTCTGCTTTTATTTTTGAAAATTTTTTATCAAATTTTTTAACTATTAAAAAATTTATTCCATATTTTTTTGATGAATTAATTTTTTGCCTTAGTGAATCTATCCTATAATTTTTTAAATTTTTATTAAAAAACATTACTGGTAAAGGCTGGAATACCATTAAACCAAATTTAAGATTGTTTTTTCTTGCAATTTGTTTTCCCCTTTTTATCACTCTCTGGTGTCCTAAATGAAAACCATCAAAGTTACCTATGGCAATTGCTGAATTTTGAAATCTCTTTCCAATATTAAAATTTTTAAAAATTTTCATCTACCAAGTTAAATTGTTTTGAAAATAATTAGCTGAAACATTATGTTTTTTTAGTAATTCTTCCACGTCTTCTTCATTTTTTGTTTTAGATATATGTATTCCACTAGTAATAAATATGGAATCTAAATTCATGTTATTTGCTCCTTTAATATCTGTTTTAAGATTGTCTCCTATTACTAAAGTTCTTTGATTTGTATCCAAACATGAAAGATAAACTTCTTTATGAGGTTTTCCAAAGTATATTACTTCACCGCCTAATACTTCAAAAATTTCAGCAATTTTACCTGCACAATATTCTTCTGTACCTCCTCTATGTACAGTTAGGTCTGGATTTGTACATATTAATTTTTTTTTTGTAAAATCTTTTAAAAGGTTTTCGTAATACTTTAAATTTTCTTCCTCTTCATCAAATAGCCCTGTACACAAAATAAAATCACATTTCTCAATTGTGACTTTATCTTTTTTCATATGAGAAAATAAAGAATCATCCCTGCTAGGACCCAGATGATAGAACGTTTTACCAAATTTTTTTTCTTTAAGAGAGTTCAATGCCGCCTCTCCGGAAGTTAAAACATTTTTAAGAAATTTTTCTTCCATTTTTAATTTTCTTAAAAATTCTACAACTTGTTTTGTTGGACGAGGTGCGTTTGATAAAAAAATAATTTTTTTACCTTTAGATTCAAGATTGTTAATCGCTTCTACGGCAGATGTATTCAGCCTAATCCCATTATGCATAACACCCCACAAATCAATTAGAAAAGCATCATATTTGTTGTATATTTCGGACAGGTGATCTAATTTTTTAATTTTCATAGGAAATTCAAGGTTTTTTGAGTAATTTTTTTTGTATCATACTCTTGCAATATTCTAAATACATACCATATTTCCCAATATTATAAATTATAGGAGTTTTCATGAAATTTAGACCATTGCACGATAGAGTATTGATTAAAGTGCTTGATAGCGAAGAAAAAACCAAGGGTGGTATAATTATACCCGACACGGCAAAAGAAAAACCCCAAGAAGGAGAAATAGTTGCTGTTGGTCCTGGTGCCAAAACTGAAGATGGAAAAACAATAAAAATGGATGTCAAAGTTGGGGACCGAGTTCTGTTTGGAAAGTGGTCTGGAACAGAGGTAAAAATAGATGGAAAAGAATATAGCATAATGAAAGAGTCAGACATTATGGGAGTTTCAAAAGGTAAATAAATTATTAATAAGGAGATCTAAATGCCAAAAATTATAAAATTCAACAATGAAGCAAGAGCAAAAATGTTAAAGGGAGTTGATACTCTTGCTAATACAGTAAAAACTACTTTGGGTCCAAAAGGAAGAAACGTAGTAATAGACAAATCTTATGGTGCACCAAGAACAACAAAAGACGGAGTTACCGTCGCAAAAGAAATTGAGTTAGAAGATAAATTTGAAAACATGGGTGCACAAATGGTTAAAGAAGTTGCTAGCAAGACAAATGATAATGCTGGTGATGGAACAACAACCGCAAGCATTTTGGCTCAAGCAATTGTTAGTGAAGGAATTAAATATGTTACTGCAGGCATGAATCCCATGGATATCAAAAGAGGAATAGACAAAGCTGTGGAAAGCGTAATAGAGAATCTTAAAAAAACATCAAAAAAAGTAAAAGCAAACGAAGAAGTGGCTCAGGTAGGAACAATATCGGCTAATGGAGAAAAAGAAATTGGAGATATGATTTCTAAAGCTATGCAAAAAGTAGGTAATGAAGGAGTTATCACTGTTGAAGAAGCAAAAGGAATTCAAACCGAACTTGATGTGGTTGAAGGTATGCAGTTTGATCGTGGATATTTGTCCCCATACTTTGTTACTAACGCAGATAAAATGACAACAGAATTAGAAAATCCTCTTGTTTTACTTAATGAAAAAAAATTAACTAATCTTCAACCAATGGTTCCATTGCTAGAATCTGTTGTTCAAGCAAATAGGCCTTTAATGATAATTTCTGAAGACGTAGAAGGAGAAGCTTTAGCAACTCTTGTTGTAAATAAATTAAGAGGTGGTTTAAAAGTAGTTGCGGTAAAAGCTCCTGGATTTGGAGACAGAAGAAAAGAAATGTTGGAAGATATTGCCATCTTAACTGGTGGACAAGTTATATCTGAAGACTTGGGTACAAAACTTGAGAGTGTTAAAATTAATAACTTAGGCTCTTGTAAAAAAGTAAAAATTGATAAAGAAAATAGTACCATCGTTGCTGGTGCAGGAAAAAAAGCAGATATAGAAGCAAGATGTAATCAAATTAGAAAACAAATTGAAGAAACTACTTCTGACTATGACAAAGAAAAACTTCAAGAAAGATTGGCTAAATTGGCTGGTGGTGTCGCAGTAATTAAAGTTGGTGGTGCAACCGAAGTGGAAGTTAAAGAAAGAAAAGACAGAGTAGAAGATGCTTTAAATGCTACAAGAGCAGCAGTAGAAGAAGGTGTTGTTGTTGGAGGCGGATGTGCTCTTCTTTATGCTTCTCAAGATTTAGATAAAGTAAAAGTTAAAGGCGACGATCAAAAAGCTGGTGTGGATATTATTAAAAAAGCTCTACAAGCACCTATTAGACAGATTACTGCTAACGCAGGTGTCGATGGTTCAGTAGTGGTTGGAAAACTTTTAGAAGGAAAAAAACAAACACAAGGATTTGATGCTCAAGAAGAACAATACTGCGATATGTTTTCTAAAGGCATAATTGACCCAATGAAAGTTGTTAGATCAGCATTACAAGATGCTGCTTCTATAGCGGGTCTATTAATTACAACAGAAGCAATGATAGCTGATAAACCAGAGGAAAAAGACTCTGGTCCTGCTATGCCTCCTGGTGGAATGGGTGGTATGGGAGGAATGGGTGGTATGGGAATGTAATCCCGTTTAATTTAATGAATTTAAAAAAGGCTGCAATTTTGCAGCCTTTTTTTTTGAAAAAAACACACATGCTTGTGATTTTAAAATTAATCCGTCTTTAAGAATTCTAAGATTATTATCTTTTAAAGTTTTTCCGCTCGAAGTTATATCTGTAATAATCTCTGATGATCCAATAAATGGATATGTTTCTGTAGCTCCAAGACTGACAACAAGTTTGTATTGTGTGACTCCTTTTGAAACAAGAAAACCGTTGGTTAAATTTGGATACTTGGTTGCGACACGTAATCTAGTATTTTTTTTGTCTCTAAAATCAAAAGATACCTCTTCTAAATCAGCAACGGTTTGAACATCTATCCAGTCATCAGGAACAGCAATTACAAGATTGGCCATACCAAAATCTAATTTTTTCTTAACTTCAATTTTTTTCTGTAAGTTAATTGGAGATTCGCTTAAAAGATCTAGTCCCGATATTCCTATATCAAGAGTTCCATCGCCAAGCCTTTGTATAATTTCTTTTGCATGTAAATAAATAATTTTTGCATTTGGTAAACTTTCAATTTCAGCAAAGTAATTTCTTTCTCCTCCATTAGAAGTTAGTTTTAAATTATTTTTTTCAAAAAACTTTATTGACCCTTCTTTTAATCTTCCTTTGCTTGGCAAACCTATAGTTATTAAATTTTTCATGTTTTTAAATTGTTTAGATTGATTGCGGCCCCAACTGCTGAAATATTCTTTTTAGATCCAAGACTTTTCAACAAACCGTCGTACCTTCCACCTCTTGCTATTTCTTGTTTTGAAGAATTATATATCTCAAAAACTATTCCTGTATAGTATTCAATATCCCTACCGAAGTTTGTTGAAAAAGTAATTTTAGAATTTGTTTTTGATAAATTTTTTATAGTTGATAAATCTTTAAAAACACTGCTACTTAAATTATTTTTTTTAACAAAACTTTTTAAAGTTTTCTCTAGTTTATCAATTGAGCAATTAATTTTTAAAAATTCTCTAATAATTTTAACAATTTTTTTATTTTCACTAAATGACCTTGGATCTTTTATTTTTCTATCAAATCTAGACAAAATTTCAGAAACTTTACGGCTTGCAATTTCTGCCTTTTGATCCAGATTTCTCATTTCAGAGAATTTTTTTTTGTCTAAGTTAACTGCAACAGGATCAACGTCGGAGTTAGTTTCAAGTCTATTGAGTAGATCTTCAAAATATTGAGGTCTCCAAAAGTGTCTGATTAGCCTCATCTGCCATCTTTCAGGAATTTTTAAGGACTCTATTAATTTTTGAAACAAACTTACGTCGCCCACCTTAATCGAGGTATTTTTTATTTTGATTTTTTTAATTGAATTAGTAATTGTTTTTAAAACTTTTAAATCATCAGTGGATTTATTTTTAGATCCAAGAATTTCTATTCCCAGCTGGTCATTGATAACTTTATCTTTTGTACTATTTGATCTTCTATAAGCTTGTCCTGAGTAAAAAATTTTTGAATTAGCTTTAGAATTGTCCTTTAAATATTTTATACAAGAAGCAACCGTTAAATCTGGTCTTAAACACATGCTTTTTCCGGCATCATCTTCAAAAGTAAGCATGAGCTTTCTAAAATTCTCTCCTGATCTTTGAATAATATAATCTGAATCTAAAAGAACATCTGGTTCCGATAAAACAAAACCATCTCTTTTAAAAACTTTAATTATATTTTCAGGATAATTTTTTGATTTCATTTGATAGGTCTTCAATTTTAATGGAAATTTCATTGCCAGTCTTAAGATTTTTTAAAGTAGCCTTTCCTGATTTTATTTCATCATCACCATACAAAATAACAGCTGGGGAGCCTATTTTGTTTGCATATTCCATTTGTTTTTTTAACTTACCTTCTCCTGGATAAATTTCAGAACTGACATTTGAGTCTCTCAGTTTATTTAATATGCCGACATATTCTTTTATTTTGTCTTTATCAAAAACACATATGATTACCGGTCGCGTAGATTTTATTTTAAAATCTTTTTTCTGCATCAAGGCAAACACAAGTCTATCAAGACCAATTGATATTCCGGTTGCGGGACAATCAAGGTTTCCGAAATTGTTTACTAAATTATCGTATCTTCCTCCTCCGCCTATCGATCCAAATTGAATGGCTTGTCCTTTTGGATTTTTTACCTCAAAATTTAAATTAACCTCAAAAATAGGACCCGTATAATATTCTAGTCCTCGTATAACTGACGGGTCAAATTTATAATTTTTGAAGTCGTAAGCTTGAAATATTTTTACAATTTCTAACACATCTTCGCTATCAGGTGTTTTGCTCTTTAAGGCATTCTCGATTATTTTAATCTGATCGTTTTTAAGATTTGCGCCCTTTGTATAATCTCCAGACTTATCTTTTCTGCCTTCACCAAGAAGCTTCTTTGCTTCTCCCCAGCCAAGTCTATCGATTTTATCAAGCGCACGTAGCGTGGTTGATATTTGATCTTTTGATTTAATTTTTAATTGTTCAAATAATTTATCTGTGAATTTTCTAGAGGAAATTTTTACGGTGTAATCTGTCTTGTTTAATCCGCACTTTTCTAATATTTCAGATATTAATACACAAAGCTCAGCATCAGCTTGTAGATTTTTTGTTCCAACATAGTCTGCATCGAATTGTAAAAATTCTCTAAATCTTCCAGGCCCTGGTTTTTCATTTCTCCAAACCGAACCCAGCTGGTAACGTTTGAAAGGTTTTGGTAGTTCCAGATAGTTTTTTGCAACATATCTTGCTAGCGGAGCAGTAAGATCGTACCGAAGAGATAACCATTTATTTTCATCTTTAAAAGAAAACACTCCAGCGTCAGGTCTTTCTTTGTCAGGCAAAAATTTTCCAATACTATCCGTATACTCGAAACTTGGTGTTTCGAGATATTGAAAACCGTACTTGATCATAACTTCTTTAATATTAGAAATTACAAAATCACGGATTAATAATTCTTTCTCTTGTCTATCCACAAAACCTAAAGGTAACTCCTTAGAAGGTTTTGCTTTTTTATCTTTTACCATTTTCTGGTACAGCAGGGTGGATTCGAACCACCGACCCCTAGTTCCACAAACTAGTGCTCTAACCAACTGAGCTACTGCTGCATAACTCCTTTTTATATTAATTGTTTATAAATTTGTATTTTAAATATGTAGTGATTTAGCTAAGCAATAGCCTAGCGTGCACTCTGTGAGAGTGTGTGTGAGATATAGCAATGTTTATTCTCGTTAACATTTCTAGTCCTTTTAACAAATTAAAAATTAATTTCAACCCTAGATTATTGGGACAACAACCTAAATACTAGGTAAACGCTGCCCCAATTTTCAATTGTGCTGGTAATAAGATTTAAGATGTTTTCTGTAGATTTACCGCGGCAGGTCCTTTTTCTCCGTTCTCTACTTCAAAAGTAAGCTCATCACCTTCGTTTAAATATTTTAAACCAGCTGCTCTTACTGCTGAAGAATGAACGAAAACGTCCTTTTCCTTATCTTCTCTTTCAATAAAACCATATCCTTTAGTTCCATTGAACCACTTAACTTTTCCTTTTAGACTCATTTGTTCTTCCTTATTTATTAACTTTAAATCAGTAAATTTAAAAAATGCAAATTTACCAATATGGTTCTTTAATCCGTTTACAGAATAAATGTCAAGTGAATGATCGGCTTTAAATAAAAAAATTTAGTAAAACCACCTATTTGTTACACATATATATAGAGAATAGCGGCTAATATCAGGGCACCCAGGGCCACTAAAAAAATGTTTCTTTTATTTGCAAAAAGCCTGGCTATCTTATTAAAGCTTGGCTCAATATAACCCAAACCTTCTTGTATCTTCCCGGATTGTTTTCTGAAACCTTGATCCCTTCCTATTTTAAGAAATTTAATCTTTCTCTTCTCATATACTTCTTCGCCTGAAAAATTTTCAAAATATTTTAGATTTTTTATAATTGATTCTTTTATTTCAGCAGCTATTTTGTCACTGTCTCTGTGTGCTCCCCCTAAAGGCTCATTGATAATCTCATCAATAATTCCTAATTTTAAAAGTTCATCTGCCGTTAATTTCATCGCTTCAGCTGCTTCTAAAGATTTAGTAGGATCTCTCCAAAGAATAGATGCACACCCCTCTGGTGATATAACCGAATAAATAGAATGTTCTAACATTATAACTTTATTTGAAGAGGCCAATGCTATTGCTCCTCCTGATCCACCTTCTCCAATTATAATTGAAATATTTGGAACCTTTAAAGACATACAACACTCTATTGAATTTGCTATAGCAGTTGCTTGACCTCTTTGTTCAGCACCTATACCAGGATAAGCGCCAGGTGTATCAATAAAAGAAATAACCGGAATTTTAAAACGATCAGCAAGTTTCATAAGTCTTATACATTTTCTATAACCTTCTGGTTTCATCATTCCAAAGTTTCTTTCTAACCTTGTGTTTAAATCTTCGCCCTTCTCTTGTCCTAAAACTAGTACAGATTTCCCTTCGATCAATCCAAAACCTGCGGTTATTGATTTATCATCAGCAAAGAGTCTGTCTCCGGATAGCAGTGTAAAGTCTGAAAAAATCTTATTAATATAAAAATTTGCTCTTGGTCTATCTTCGTGTCTTGCGACTTGGGTTTTTTGCCAGCTGTTTAATTTTGAATATGTTAAAGTTAATTTATCATTAATCTCATTTTGTATTTCCTTCATTTTTTCAGTATCAACCTCTGAAATTCCATCTTTATCGAATGGATTTTTTAAACTTTCCAGATCTTGCTCTAAAGTTTTTATTTCTTTCTCAAATTCTAGATAGTTTTTCATAAAAAAATTTAAGTAATAATATTAGCTTTTTTAATAAAGTTCAATTATGTCAATAACGCAAAACAAATATGTCAATAAAGTGTTGTTAAATCACTTATTATTTGTTGTATTCTCTATTAAATGAAAAAAATGAAGAAAGAAAATTTGAGAGTGGATTCCCAACTCCTAGATTTTATAAACAGTGAAGTAATTCCCGGTACAGGCATTGATCCAGATAATTTTTGGATTAAATTTGATGAAGCTGTTCATAATTTAACTCCTTCTAATAAAAAATTAATAAAAATTAGAGAAGAAATTCAAAAAAAAATAGATAAATGGCACTTGTCAAAAAAAGACACTACATTTGACAGGGATGAGTATTTTAATTTTTTAAAATCAATAAATTATATTGTTGAAGAAAAAGAAGATTTTAAGATTGCAACATCCAATGTTGACGAAGAGATATCTTCTATTGCTGGTCCACAATTAGTTGTGCCAGTAGATAACGCTAGATACGCATTGAATGCTGCCAATGCACGTTGGGGAAGCTTATATGATTCGCTTTATGGAACAGATGTTATATCAAAAAATACAAGTGGAGCTTTTGATCAAGAAAAAGCAAAAAAAGTTGTAGATTATGTTAGAGATTTTTTAGATAAAATATCACCAATTGATCAGGGAAGTTGGAGAGATATTTCTAAGCTTAAAATAGAAGAAAAAAACTTAACAATAGTTATTAACGATAAAAATAGACATCTAAAAAATAAAAAACAATTTATTGGATTTAATGGAGATAAAAACAATCCAACATCAATTTTGCTAAAAAATAATAACCTACATATAGATATAATAGTTAATCCAAATAGTTCGGTTGGTAAAAATGATTTAGCAAATATAAGTGATGTAATTATTGAATCAGCTATATCTACAATTGTGGATAATGAGGACTCTGTTGCCGCTGTAGATTCTGAGGATAAAATCAAATGCTATAGGAATTGGCTTGGTTTAATGAAGGGTACTTTGCAGACAGAAATTGAAAAGAATGGAAAAAAATTTACTCGAAAGTTAAACCCTGACAGAAATTACATCGGTGTGGATGGGTCAAAGATTGTATTACATGGTAGAGCTTTATTGCTCAATAGAAATGTAGGTCACCTCATGACAAACCCAGCAATAATTTTGAGCGATGGCTCAGAAATTCCTGAGGGGATAATGGATGCTTTTGTTTCAACACTTTGTGCAATACATGACTTTAAAAACAAAAAAAACTCTAGAACAGGCTCTTTCTATATAGTTAAACCTAAAATGCATGGACCAGATGAAGTTGGCTTTACCAATGAGCTTTTTGAAAAAGTTGAAGAAGTTTTGGGATTAAAAAAATATTCTATTAAAGTTGGAATAATGGATGAAGAAAGAAGAACAACTGTAAATTTAAAAGAATGCATTAGAAAAGTTAAAGAAAGAGTTGTTTTTATTAATACTGGCTTTTTAGATAGAACTGGCGATGAAATGCATACTTCATTTGAGGCTGGACCAATGATTTTTAAAAGTGAAATGAAAAAATCTACCTGGCTAAATACTTATGAGGACCGAAATGTTGACATTGGTTTATCATGTGGATTTTCAGGTAAAGCACAAATAGGAAAAGGAATGTGGGCTATGCCCGATAGAATGGCTGACATGATGGAACAAAAAATAGTTCATCCTAAATCAGGTGCCAATTGCGCATGGGTACCTTCTCCAACAGCAGCAACACTTCATGCAGTTCATTATCACAAATTAAATGTTTTTAAAAAACAATCTGAAATTCAAACTAGAAAAAAAGCTAAACTTGAAGACTTGCTAAAAATACCAAAAGCGGACAGACCCAACTGGTCGGTAGATGATATAAATAAAGAATTAGAAAATAATGCTCAAGGAATTCTAGGATATGTAGTCAGATGGATTGATCAAGGAGTTGGTTGTTCAAAAGTTCCAGATATAAACAATGTGGGTTTAATGGAAGACAGAGCAACATTGAGGATATCATCTCAACATATGGCAAACTGGTTACACCACAACGTGTGCACTAAAGATCAGGTTATGAATGTTATGAAAAAAATGGCCTCAATTGTAGACAAACAAAATATTAAAGATAAAAATTACCAGCCCATGGCTTTAGATTTTGAAAAATCTATAGCCTTTGCAGCAGCTTGCGATTTAGTGTTTAAAGGAAAAGAGCAACCATCTGGCTACACGGAACCTTTGTTACATAAAAGAAGGTTGGAAAAAAAAGCTAATCAGTAGCAACTGGCACTCTATTTTTAAAGGCTGATACCAATGTTCCATCATCTAATTGTTCTATTTCTCCTCCGACCGGTAAACCCTGTCCAAGTTTAGATATTTTAATTTTATCATTTTTTATAACATCTTCAATGTAATGAGCTGTTGTCTGTCCTTCTACGGTAGCGCTGGTAGCGATGATAACTTCCTTTAAATTATTTTTTTTAATTCTTTTGACAAGCGAGTCTATTAATAAATTTTTCTGTTCGTACTTTTCATCAGAATTCAATGTGCCTCCCAAAATGTGGAAATGACCTTTAAAAATATTAGCAGACTCAATAACCCACATGTCAGCTAAATTTTCAACTACACAGATTTTGTCGTAGTTGTTACCATTTATTTCACATGTACATTTTTTATCTGTCAATTTAAGGTTTCCACAATCAGTGCACCGAGCTATATTTTTGTAAACATTTGTCAGAATTTTCGCTAGAGGCTTGATCATGCTTTCTTTATTATTAATAAGCTTAAGAATTATTCTTTTTGCAGACTTAGGTCCAAGACCAGGTAGCTTAGAAAATTGTTTTATTAATTGTTCTATTTCTGGAATATTATTATCCATTTAAAAAGGCAGTTTAAAATCAAAAGGTAAATTGGAAGCCCCAGTAACTTTTAAAAGCTCCTCTGAAGTTTTTTTTTTAAGTTTTTCTCTAGCATCATTGTGTGCTGCAACAATCAAATCATTTATAATCTCATCTTTTTCATTTTTTGCATTTTCATTTACTGATATTGATTTCATTTCATAATCACCTTTGAGTACTACTTTTACTAAGTCGCCTCCAGCAGTGCCTTCTACTTCAATTTTTGCCAAGACTTCTTGGACTTCCTTCATTCTTTCCTGCATCTTTTTTGCTTTTGATAGCATGTCTGAAAAATCAGTCATTATCTTCCTTTACATCAATTAGATCGGCATCAGGAAACGTATTTAAAATTTTTTTGTAAACCAAATTTTGTTTTTCATTTTCTAAAAGCTTCTTTTTTCCTTCAATTTTTTGTTCGTGCAGAGTGCTTTTTCCATCTTCTTTGCTTAAGCTTATAATCCATCTTTTTTTTGTCCATTTAAATAAGCTTTGTGATAATTTTTTTATAAAATTTTTATTCAAATTTTCATTAAAGTTTATATCAATTTTTCCATGTTCAAATTTCACTAGCTTAACATTCCTTTCAAGATCATATTTTAATTCCATATCTTTATCATTGCTCGCCATAGAAACTAAATCATGAAAAGATCTGATTTCAAATTTGTTCTTAAGATCAAGGCCACTTTCTAATTTTTTATCTTTAAAAACTTTTATTTGTTCCACGCTTTTTAGTTGATCCTTTGTAGAATTTGTTGGATTAGGATCGTTGCCATTTATATCAAATTTTTTTTTTTGAGTTATTGGCTCACTTGCTGATACTGATGGAAAGTTTTTAACAATCTCATGTTCATCCATGTTTTTAACGTGCATTAACTGAATTAAATACATTTCTAGTGCTACTTTTTCACTAGAAACTGTTCTTAAATCTTCAATAGTTTTTATAGTCAACTGCCAAAATAGACCTAGGTCCTGGGTGTTTATATTCTTACTGCTTTCATCTATTAGTTTTAATTCGCCTTCAGAAATAAATAGATCTTTTTCGATAGGTCCTAAATTAATTCTTCTGCTAAATAGATAAAAAAGTTCTAAAATATCATTTAAAAAAATTTTTGCATCTATGCCTTCATCAAAAATCTCTTTGAATTGACCTAGAGCATTTTTTTCATCGCCGTGGAAAGCATATTTTAATAAATATATTAATTTAGATCTGTCAACCAAACCAAGCATTTTTCTAACTTCTTTTGCATCTACAATTTTGTCAGGACTCAAGCTTTGAAAAACTAACGCTCTATCAAGTAAGGAAATTGCATCTCTTACAGAACCTTCTGACGCTCTTGCCAACAAATTCAGAGCTTCTTCCGATATTTTTCCATTTTCTATTTTAGAGATTTTTTTCAAATGTGCGGAAACGGCCTCTAAGCTCACTCTCTTTAAATCAAATCTCTGACATCTTGATAAAACTGTTATAGGAATTTTTCTAGCTTCTGTTGTGGCTAATATAAATTTAAGTTTTTCTGGTGGTTCTTCCAAGGTCTTTAATAAACCATTAAAAGCTTGCTTGGAAAGCATATGAACTTCATCAATAATAAATATTTTATATTTTGCGTTTGTTGGATTATATTTTGAATTCTCTATTAGTTCTCTAACATCATCAATACCTGTTTTAGATGCAGCATCCATTTCAAGTACATCAATGTGATTTGAGTTTTCAATCTCTTGGCAATGATTACAAACTTCTTTGTCTTTGCACATTTCTCCTTTTCCAACATTGTTTGAGCAATTTAATGCTTTCGCAATTAATCTTGCCGTTGTTGTTTTCCCTACACCCCTAATTCCAGTTAAAAGGTATGCGTTTGGTGTTTTATTTATTTTTATTGCATTAGAAATAGTTTCTGCAATTACTTCCTGACCAATTAATTCTTGAAATATACGAGGTCTATATTTTAGTGCTAAAATTTTTGATTTAATTTCTTTCATCGCTTAGGAGACCAAACAACCCGTTTTCAAAAGTTCGTGCTGCTGTTGTTACACCCTGACACATTAAACATATCGAAACCGCCTGAATGGCCTCCAAATTATTATATCAATATCAAATTGAATTCTACAAGTCTCGAATCTGTGGTTTGTGGACTATTTCTTTTGCCTAAACGTAGAGGCTTCGTAAACTCCCAGAATATTCAGGCTTTGAGTATGAAAACCCAATTCTTCTAATGCTTTCTGAACTTTAAGATCTTCAATATGTCCCTCTAGATCCAAGTAAAAGTTTGTTTGTTCAAATGTATTTTTTACTGAGAAACTTTCTAACTTTGTAAGATTTACCTGATTTGTGGCAAAACCTCCAAGGCATTTATAAAGTGCAGCATAAATACTTTTTACCCTAAATATACAACTGGTAATATATTTTTTATTTTTTTCATATTCTGGCTGTTTAACATTTTTTCCCATAATCAAAAATCTAGTAACGTTTCCAGTGTCATCCTCAATATTTTTTTCTAGAATTTCAAGATTATATATTTTTGCAGAAAGCTTTGATGCAATTGCCGCTATAGATTTATCGTTATTTTTTGAAAGCTCTTTGGCCGAACCTGCTGTATCTGCAGAGATTATTGTTTTAAATTTATTTTTTATAATAATTTTTTGACATTGATCTATGGCTTGTGCATGACTTCGAACATACTTTATATCATTTATTTTTGTTCCCTTTTTTACTAAAAGATTATGTTCCACTTTTTGAAAGTGTTCAGAATAAATTTGCAATTTATATTTTGGTAATAAATAGTGAATATCGGCAACCCTTCCTGCTAAAGAATTTTCTATAGGAATAATTACCTTATAGCTATCATCCTCATAAGCTGTTTTAAAAGTTTCCTCGAATGTTGAGCACGTTTTAATTGAAGCTCCAGGAAAAATTTCTTCACAAGCTAAATGTGAGTATGCTCCTTCTTCTCCTTGAAATGCAATTTTATTTTTTGACATTATATTTCCATAACTTTTTTTACTTCTAGAAAGTCTTCTTCTGTATCAATACTAAGAGGATTAGACTTTACATAACCAACATGAATTTTCATATCATTTTCTAAGGCTCTCATTTGTTCTAAATTTCTTTCTAACTCTAATTTACTTCTTTTTAAATTTACATACCTCATTAAAGCTTCGCTAGTAAAGCCATAAATTCCAATGTGATGATAGACAAATTTATTTTTTGTTTCATTAATTTCCCTTTTAAAATCTAAAGCTTCGGAAAATTGTGACTTTTTGAGATCATTTTTAGTAACTACTTTTACAATATTGTTATCATGGATTTCTCCATTTTTTTTTAAAGATGATGCTAGTGTGGCTACATCGCAAAGGCCCTTGTTTAAGTGCAAACTCAAGTATGATATGGAATCAGGATTCAGATTAGGCATATCCCCTTGCAAATTAATTATTATCTTAGGTTTGCTAGAATAAAAAGTTTTGAATGCTTCAAAAACTCTGTCTGTACCAGTTTCATGGAATTTTTCAGAGATAAATGATTTTCCTCCATTTTTAGTAATTAATTCTGAAATGCTTTTATCTGGTGTTGCCACCAATACTTCTCCCACTCCAGATTTTACTGCTAAATTATAAACATGTAATATCATCTCTTTTTTCCTAATAACTTTTAGTGGTTTGTTTGGAAATCTTTTTGCACCCAGACGTGATGGAATAATAATAACTGTACTGCTCATAAATATTTGTGCGGCTCAAGGACGCAACAATAGTTAATTTATTTTAAGCCTTTTCAATGAACTCATGATATACCTGGTATATTAACTACCAAATTTATGAACGGTTTTGAAATAAATAAAATTATAGCTGCAGTTATTTTTACAGTTTTGGTTGTTTTTGGAATAGATAAAATTGCAGATCTAATATTTTACGTAGAAAAACCCTCTAAAGCTGCGTACGAAGTAGAGGCTCCAACTGCAAAAACTGTAAGTGCAGAATCTTCTAGTTCTGGAAGTTTTAATATAAAAGATTTTTTAGCCCTAGGAAGTATAGAACACGGAAAAAAAGTTTTTAAAAAATGCTCTGCATGTCACGTGGTTGCTAAGGGTGGAAAAAATAAAATTGGACCTGTTCTTTATGGAGTCCTTGGAAAAAAATCAGCATCCATATCTGATTATAAATATTCAAAAGCGCTTATAGCTTATAATAAAGTTTGGTCTTACGAAGAAATGAATGGATTTTTAATTAAGCCTACAGCACATATAAAGGGTACCAAGATGGCTTTTGCAGGTTTAAAGAATGAGAAGGATAGAGCGTCAGTTATACTTTATATGAACTCTCAAAGTGATAGTCCGCTTCCGTAACTATAAATTATTTAATACACCATTCGATAATACTTTTTTGTGCATGAATTCTGTTAAAGGCTTGCAGCCAAACAACTGACTGTTTACCGTCCATAACTTCACTTGTTACTTCTTCTTCTCTACTTGCTGGAAGACAATGCATAAAGATTGCGTCTGATTTAGCAACCTTCATAATTTTTTTATTAACTTGATATTTTTTAAGAATTTTCTTTTTTTTCTTTTTATCCCCTTTGTCGCTCATAGATATCCATTTATCTGTCATAACGCAGTCTGCATCTTTTGCCGCTTTATAAGGATCTTCTGTAATTAATAGTTTGCAATTATTTTTTTTAGCTGTTGCCATAATTTTTTTATTGGGTTGATATTTTTTAGGACATGCAATTCTTAGTTCAAATTTAAATTTAGTAGCTGCCTCAATAAAAGAATTAGCAACATTGTTTCCATCTCCAAGCCAAGCAATAGTTTTTCCCTCTATATCTCCTTTTGATTCTTCAAAAGTTAAAATGTCAGCCATAATCTGGCATGGATGACTCAAATCAGTAAGTCCATTAATGATTGGAATTTCCAAATATTTTTTAAATTCATCAATATCTTTATGGGAGTTCGTTCTTATCATAAGAATATCTGCATATTGAGAAAGGACTTTAGCTGTATCCTTGATTGTTTCGTCCCCTTTACCATAATGAATTTCGTCTTCGTTCAGAATAATAGATGATCCACCCAGCTGTTTAACTGCCAGATCAAAAGAAATTCTTGTTCTTGTTGAAGGTTTTGCAAAAAACATAATCATAGTTTTTCCCTGAATTGGTTGGTCTGAATCGGGTTGAGAGTTGGGTTTTTTTCCTCTTTCAGACTTTCTTTTTTTTGCACCATCAATGATGGCTCTTAATTCATTCTTTGACAAATCAGAAATGTTTATAAAATTTTTCATAGTTTAATTTAATTTATCACAAACTTTTCTTATAATTTTTATTGCAACATCAATTTCTTGTTTTTTAACATTTAAAGGAGGCAGGATTCTGACCACATTTTCTGCTGCTTTCATTGTAAGCAATTTGTTATCCTCTAATTTTTTGATAAATTTAGTTTGATCATTATAAAGCTGTAAACCTATTAATAAACCAATGCCTCTAACTTCTTTTATTATTTCAGGATAATCTTCCTTTATTTGATTTAATTCAGAAATAAAATGTTTGGAAAGTTTCTGTACATTTTTTAAAAAACCTTTTTTAAATATTTGATCTAAAACTGCATTACCTACACTCATAGCTAAAGGGTTTCCACCAAAAGTACTTCCGTGTGATCCTGGTGTCATCGCAATTGCAACTTTTTTATTCATCAAAACTGCTCCTATCGGAAAACCTCCTCCTATCCCCTTAGCAATTGGGACAATATCTGGCTTTATTTTTGCATATTCAAAAGCAAAGAATTTTCCCGATCTTCCTACTCCGCACTGAACTTCATCTAAAATTAATAAGATTTTTTTCTTATTACAAATTTTTCTTAAATCTCTTAGGCACCAATCAGGTATAACTTTTATCCCTGACTCTCCCATTGCTGTTTCTATCATTATGGCAGCTGTGTTTTTTGTAATAGCTTTTTTCAAACCCTTGTGATCGCCAAAGTTAAAATGATCAAATCCAGGTACTTTAGGTCCAAATCCTTCGGTCATTTTTTTTGATCCACTGGCAAAAATTGCTGCCAAAGTTCTTCCGTGAAAAGAATTTTTTATGCAAAGAATTCTATTTTTTTTAGGTTTTCCAATTGAGTAAAAGTATCTTCTTGCGGCCTTTATTGCAGCCTCCGTTGCTTCAACACCGCTATTTTGAAAAATCACATAATCTGCAAAAGTTTTTTGTGTTAATCTTTTGGCTAACTTTTCACTTTCAGGAATAGTAAAAGCATTTGATACATGCCAAACTTTCTTGGCTTGTTTGTTCATTGCTTTGGTTAAATAAGGATTTGCATGTCCTAAAGAATTAACCGCTATACCCTGAACAAAATCCAAATACTTTTTTCCCTTAGTTGAATATAAAAAACTACCTCTTCCTCTTTTAAAAGCAATTTTTCTTCTGTTATAATTTTTGGCTAGAGCACTCATTAGTTAAGACTTTATTTTATATCCTTTTTTATAAAGTAAATAGGATGTAAACCACATTAGAATCGCTAACACAATTAGGTAGATCGATCCAAAAAAAATTGACCCATCGGATTGTTCTAAAAAACTATATCTAAATCCATCAATCATATAAAAAAATGGATTGTATTTACTTATTGTTTGAAGAAATCCGGGTAAATTATCAATTGTATAAAAAGTTCCCGATAGAAATGATAGAGGGATAATTATGAAATTCGTTACAGAAGCCATGTGATCAAATTTTTCAGCCCATAAACCTGCGATAATTCCCACACAACCGAGTACAAAAGATGAGATGAAGGTGAAAAAAATTAAGGAATAATAATTTTTAATTTCTATATCCACTAAAAAATAAAATACACATATGGATACAATTCCGATCATAAAACTTCTAGTTGTGGAAGCTAAGGCAACTGCGGTTGTAACTTCGCCTGCTGACAACGGTGCGTATAAAATATCGACAATATTTCCCTGTATTTTTCCTATCATGAAAGATGAAGAAGAGTGAGAAAAGGCTTGTTGAATGACCTGCATCGCAATTAAGCCTGGGGCTAAAAAAGTTATAAATGGGAAGCCTAAAACATCCCCTCTATTATTTCCAAGAGCTAATGATAGAACTAAAAGAAACAAAAGAGATGAGACTATTGGCGATAAAAGAGTTTGAACCCAAACGTTAAGGAATCTTAAAACCTCTCTTTTATAAAGTGTCCACAGCCCTATCCAGTTTATTAAGCCAAATCTTGTTGTATTTTTTAGTTTATATTTTTTAGTAATTTCAACCATACGTAGTCTTATAACTTCAAAAAATAATTTTTCTGTGAAAAACTTTTTTTTTAAACAAATTTAAAGCTATTTTATTTTAATACTACTAGATTATGTAATAGTTTAGAACATGGAAACTAAATATAGTTTCCCTATAAATGAGTTGGACCCAAGATAAAGAGCAAAAATTAAGAGAATTGTGGGAAAAAGGGCATACTGCAAGTCAGATTGCCGAAATTCTAGGCGACACAACAAGAAATGCTGTCATTGGAAAAGCACATAGACTTAAGCTAGCTGCAAGAGCCACATCTAACAAATCACAAGCTCAAAAAAGACAAGTTACAAACAGTAATGTTAAAGATGAAAAAAACATTAGTAGAAAAAGTAGATTTAAATCAATTCTTTTGGATAAGAATTTTGAGCCTGAAAACCCAAAAACACTAGAACAGTTAGAGAATAATAATTGCAGGTGGCCAATAGGACACCCTGATGAAGAAAACTTTTATTTTTGTGGTAGAAAGCCTATAGAAGGATTTGCCTACTGCAAATTGCATGTATTGTACGCCTTCCAACCTAAAAACCCAAAAGAAGAGCTCATTGACAAAGAAGATGATGTTCCAGCATTTATAGAAAAGAAAGTTAAAGCTTCTAAATAAACCAATATAATAAAATCTTAATTATTAATTAACAGCCTTTGAATGACTTGGACATATTTTTAATCAATTTAAAATATAGTCCTTTACCTGGGTCTAGAGTAGCTCCCAATGGATCTAGAACTCCCGTTTTTATGTTCATATCTTTGGCAACGGCATTTATTATATCTGGATTAAATTGAGGTTCTGAAAATATGCAACTAACTTTATCATGCTCGATTATTTCTCTAATTTCTGACAATTGTTCTGCTCCAGGCATAACATCTGTGTTCACTGTAAAAGCTCCCAATACAGTAACTTTAAATCTATTTTCAAAATATTGGTAAGCGTCATGAAATACAATAAATGAAATATCTTTATTTAGCTCATTCTTTACATCTTTAATAAGCTTATCAATATCTTTTAGAGCTTTATCTAAATTGTTTTTATAAACAGAAGAATTCTTTTCATCATTCTCGATTAGATGTTCAGCCATTTCACTTAAAATTATTTTTGCATTAATAGGGTCTAAC
>CACIPQ010000003.1 GCA_902588585.1 uncultured Pelagibacteraceae bacterium
TCTAAATTTTAATTTTTTTAATCCTTTGATCTCCATTAATTCAATTTTTTCAGCTTTTTTTGCAATTGAGTTTAATGGTTTTATTAAAAAATTTTCTAAATCTTCACCTACCCAAAATATAAGATCTGCCTCTTGTAGCATTTTTGCATGTGATGGTTTGAGTGCAAAACCGTGAGGTGAAGAATATCCATCCACTATCAAATCAGGTTTGTTAACTCCGTCCATTAGATAGCTCGCTAATGAATGTATTGGCTTAATTGAAGTTACTACCTTTATTTCAGCATTTGCTGGTGTAAATAAAGTTAAAAATGATAGTATTGATAAGATAAATGAAGCTTTTTTAAGATTTTTCATAATTCCAATGTTTGTATATTGTTATAATATAACGTTATGTAATAATGTAACATTTGAAAGTCAAGATACAAAATGAGCCTAGATAAAAATATATTGGTTAAATTAAAGGATGCAGGTTTTCGCCAAAATGATAAGTGGCTTGTAAAAGGCGTATCATTAGTAGTTGAAAAAGGAAAAATTGTGACCCTAATTGGCCCAAATGGTTCTGGGAAAAGCACAACTGCAAAAATTGCCTTGGGTATTTATAAAAAAATTGATGGTAAAGTTGAAAAATATACTAACAAAGTTGGGTATGTTCCCCAAAAAGTTTCGATAGATTGGACATTACCACTGAGAGTTAACGATTTCATGGTCTTGACTGAAAATCTTAAAGATGATGCAATAAATGAAGCTTTATCATTAACAGGTGTTGAGCATCTTAAAAATAAAAATTTAGGAACCCTATCTGGTGGTGAATTTCAAAGAGTTTTGCTTGCAAGAGCTATTTCAAAAAAACCAGAATTATTAGTACTTGATGAACCTGTTCAAGGAGTAGATTTCACTGGGGAAATAGCTTTGTATGAATTAATAAAAAAAATATCAGAAGAATTAAACTGTGGAATTTTATTAATATCTCATGACTTGCATACAGTAATGAGTGCTACTGACCATGTTGTTTGTTTAAATGGCCATGTGTGCTGTTCGGGTTCACCAATTGATGTTGCAAAAAACAAAGAATATAAAGTTTTATTCGGCGAACAAGCTTCGCAAACCCTTTCAATTTACGAACATAGACATGATCATGTTCATTCCCATGAAGGAGATATAAAGAAAAATTAAAATGTTTGATGATTTTTTTATAAGAGCGTTAGTTGCTGGAATTGGAGTTGCTTTTGTAACGGGCCCACTTGGTTGTTTTGTTGTGTGGAGAAGATTATCTTATTTTGGAGATACACTTGCACACTCAGCTTTACTCGGGGTTACTATGGCATATTCTTTTGAATTAAATATTGCTGTCTCGGTATTTTTAATTTCATCTATAATAGCTTTAATTTTAATACAACTTCAAAAGAAAACTAATCTTCCGGGTGATGCTTTGCTTGGTCTTTTAGCTCATTCCTCATTAGCAGTTGGTTTAGTAGTAATTGGTTTTTTAACATTTATCAGATTTGATATTATGGGATTGTTATTTGGAGATATATTAGCTGTAACAATTGATGATTTGCTTATTATATGGATTGGCGGAGGATTAATTTTGCTAGTACTTAAATTAATTTGGAAACCTTTATTTGCATCAACAGTAAATTATGAATTAGCTGAAGCTGAAGGACTCAATCCAGATAGAGCAAAAGCAATATTTACAATTTTAATGGCTGCTATTATTGCAATTTCTATAAAAATGGTTGGTTTGTTGTTAATTACAGGAATGTTAATTATTCCAGCTGCTATGGCTAGAAACATCTCAGACAATCCAAGAAAAATGATAATATTTTCAATAATTGGAGGATTGTTATCAGTAATTATTGGATTATTTTCTTCACTAGAATTTAATTCTCCTTCTGGACCTTCAATTATAACAGCTTCTTTAATTTTATTTATACTGTCATTGTTAAAAATAAAACAATCAATACATTTGAAAAACTAATGGGTAATTGTTAAAATATAAAAAATGCAAAAACAGCAATATCTTTCAAAAAATCAAAAAATAGTTTTAGAGCATGTTGAAAAAGCTAATCAACCTCTTAAGGCTTATTCGATATTATATAATGTTCAAAAAAAAGGATTAAAAGCACCTCTACAAGTATATAGAGCTTTAGATAAATTAGTTGAAATAGGTAAAATTCATAAAATTGAAAGCAGAAATGCTTTTGTAGCGTGTAAAAATGCAAATTGTGTAGTTTCTAATGCAACTGCTTTTTCAATTTGCGAAAGTTGTGAAAAAGTCACTGAAATAAACAATTCAAAACTTTCTAAATATCTAGGTAATTTTGAAGACAGCTCAGGAATGAAGTATAGCAAATATAACCTAGAATTCTTTGGTTTGTGCAAGAAGTGCAAAAACAAATAAAATAATCACAAAATAATTTAATAAAAATTAGAAAGGAGCATAATGTTTATAAAAAAATATCTTAAATGGACAAGTACGTTTTTAACCTTATTTGGAATATTGGCATTCTATTTAGATTACTATCCTTACAGCATGATACCTCACGGACTTGGTATTATTGGATGGACAGTTGTTGGAACCATAACAAAGGATAAACCTCTACTTACAAACTTTGCATTGCAAATACCTATAATGTTTGCGGGTATTATAAAATATTCAATTTAAGAATTGAATTTTTGAAAAGTCAGTTATCCAAAGAATAACCTGCAGCTCGAACTGTCCTAATTAAGTCTTTTGTTCCTTCGAGATTAATTGCTTGTCTTAGTCTTCTAATATGTACGTCAACTGTTCTACTCTCAACATTTATATTATCTCCCCAAACATTAGTTAATAATTGTTCTCTTGAATAAACCCTTTTTGGATTTTTTATAAAAAAATCAAGAAGGTTATATTCTGTTGGTCCTAAATCTATTTGTTTGTTTGCTCTATAAACTTTTCTAGTAATTCTATCTATTTTAAGATCTCCAAAAGAAATTATATCTTCTGCCACTGATGGTTTTGATCTTCTCAGCAAAGCTTTTATTCTTGCTAGTAGTTCAGGGAAACTAAAAGGTTTAGTAATATAATCGTCAGCACCAATATTCAGTGCTTTGACTTTATCTTCTTCTTCACCTTTTGCTGTAAGCATTATAATAGGAATATTTTTATATTTTTCATTTTTCTTAAGTAGCTTACAAATTTCGACTCCGGATAAATCAGGCAACATCCAGTCCATCAAAACTAAATCTGGATTTGTATCTTTAATTGCTTTGAAACCATCTTCTCCATTAGTTGAAGAGTTTACTTTAAAACCTTCTTTGCTTAAGTTGTATTCTACAAGTGTTACTATTGATTGTTCGTCCTCAACTATATGAATATTTGCATTCATTTATCTTTTACAAATTCTTTTCCTTTTGGCCTTGCGCCTTCTAAATATTCACCCTCAATCAAATAATAAAGTGACTCAGCTATATTTGTAACGTGATCGCCAGCTCTCTCGATATTTTTAGTAACAAAGAGTAAATGTGTAGCTAATTCTAAATTTTTTTTATTTTTCCCTAGAAAATTTGCAACCTCATTCATGGCAATATGAGTTAAATCATCTACTTGTTCATCATTTCTCCATACTTCGATGGCCTTGTCTTTAGATTTAGATATGTATGCATCTAAAACATTATTAAGCTGTTTCTGAACTAGTTCACCCAATCTTTTTAGACTACCTGTCAATTCTTGAGGTAAGTCAATTGGAAGTGGCTCAATTTTTTTGGCAACGCTTTTAGCTAAATCTCCGATCCTTTCTAAATCATGAGATATTTTAAGTGAGGATATAGTTGTTCTCAAATCAATAGCCATGGGTGCTCTTTTAACTAAAACAGTTGAAATTTGGTCATCTATTTTTGCTCGAAGCTCATTTATTTGAACATCATTTTTTATGATATTTTCCGCCGCCTCTTTATCAATTTTTACAATTGCTTGAATAGTATCTGACAATTGACTTTCGGTTAGACTTCCCATTTTCACAAGATCATCGTTTAAACTTTGCATCTCTTCTTCGTAAGATTTTACTATTCTTTTTTCTTCAGACATCTAACCAAACCTTCCTGTAATATAATCTTGTGTCATCTTGTTATTAGGATTTTTAAACATCTTATCAGTAGTATCGACTTCAATCAAATTTCCTAAATGAAAAAAACCAGTTCTTTGTGAGACCCTTACTGCTTGAGCCATAGAGTGAGTTACGATTACTATGGTAAAAGTTTTTTTAAGCTCCTCCATAAGTTCTTCTATTTTTGCTGTAGCAATTGGATCTAATGCAGAACATGGTTCATCCATTAGAATTACTTCTGGATTAACAGATATAGCACGGGCGATGCAAAGTCTCTGTTGTTGTCCTCCTGATAAAGAAGTGCCTGGTTCATCTAAACGATCTTTAACCTCTTCCCAAAGTGCAGATTTTTTTAAACTTGTTTGAACAATCTGATCCAATTTATCTTTATGATCAGCTAAACCATGAATTTGTGGGCCATAAGCTACATTATCATAAATACTTTTTGGAAAAGGATTTGGCTTTTGGAAAACCATGCCTATTCTTTCCCTTAGTCTTACTACATCAATTTGTTTATTATTTATTTCTTGTCCATCAATTTTTATTGAGCCAGATATTTTGCATGTTTCAATTACGTCGTTCATTCTATTAATACATCTTATATATGTTGATTTACCACAACCCGAAGGTCCTATTAAGGCAGTAACTTCTCTATTAAAAATTTCTAAATTAACATTTTTAAGGGCTTGTTTTTGCCCATAAAAAACATCTAATTTTTCAGTTTTTATTTTAACTTTATTATTTGTCATGACCATCTTCTTTCAAATTTTTGTCTTAAATATACTGCGAAAGCATTCATTGTAATTAAAAATGTAAGCAAAATCATTATTGTTGCCGAAGTTTTTTCAACAAAACCTCTTTCTGCTTGTTCTGACCAAAGATAGACCTGAACGGGTAATGATGCTGAGGGATCAACGGGACTAGAAGGTAAGTCCACAACAAATGCGACCATTCCAATTAAAATTAAAGGAGCAGTTTCACCTAAAGCTTGAGCTAAACCTATTATTGTTCCTGAAAGTGTTCCCGGAATAGCAAGCGGAACAACATGGTGTGTAACTGATTGAACTTTAGATGCACCAACAGCTAAAGCACCTTCTCTAATAGATGGTGGCACTGCTTTTAAAGATGCTCTGCAAGGAATAATTATTCTAGGCAAAGTCATTAAAGCTAGAGTAATACCTGCAACTAACGGTGTTGAACGAGGGAAATCAAAAGTACCTAGTAAAATACCCAATCCAAGTAATCCAAAGACAATAGATGGGACTGCTGCAAGATTATTTATATTGATTTCAATAAAATCTGTTATTCGATTTTTAGGTGCAAATTCTTCTAAGTAAATAGATGCAAGTATCGCAATAGGAAATGATAAAAGCAAAGTTACTATGATTGTAAAAAACGAACCTAATAATGAACCTCCGACACCTGCTAATTCTGGATCTCTAGAGTCGCCGTTTGTAAATAAAAATGTATTAAAAGTTTTTTGAATTTTATTATCCTCAACAAGTTTGTCATAAATCAAAAGCTGAAAGTCAGAGATTCTTCTCCTCTCTTCGGGTAAGTGCCTTGGATAATTTCCCTTGTTTAATTGATCTATATCATCTGAAGCTGTGAGTTCGATTATAGTTGTTTTGTTTAAGAATCCTTTATTTTCGATAATGAAATTCTTTATTTCAAATTCATAATCAGGGCTAAATATTCTTATCAAATCCTTTTCTTCTTTAAGACCTTTTGTTTTGTAAACATTTAACAAGCTTTCAATGGATAAATCATAAAAGTCTGTGTCTTGAATCTCTTCATTTGTTGGGTTGTTTTTAATTTCAAGTTTTTCTGTATTGAAATCTACCTCTACAGATATTGTTGTTCTAGAAAATGCACCTTTTCCTTTTGAGAAAATAACATTTACTAAGAAGAGAACAAATAAGATTGCTAAAATTACAGAGGTAAGTCCATAAAATTTAAATCTTTTTTCAGCTCTGTATCTTTTTTTTAATAATTCTTCTTTACTCATATTTTTCCCTATATTTTTTAACAAACCTTAGAGCAATATAGTTTAGAATTAATGTTGCAAAAAATAGTGTTAAACCTAAAGCAAAAGCAGATTGTGTTTTTGGACTATCAAACTCTTGGTCTCCAATTAAAATCATAACTATTTGTGTGGTAATCGTTGTGGTCGACTCTAAAGGATTGATTGTAAGTCTTGCTGCTAGTCCAGCTGCCATAACTACGATCATTGTCTCGCCAATTGCTCTTGATACAGCGAGTAAAACCGAACCTACAATTCCTGGTAACGCGGCAGGTATAACTACTTTTTTTATTGTCTCTGACTTAGTTGCACCAACTGCGTAAGAGCCATCTCTCAAAGATTGAGGTACTGCATTTATTACATCATCTGATAAAGAGGAAATGTACGGAATTATCATTACACCCATTACTAAACCAGCCGCTAAAGCACTTTCAGAAGATACTTCGAGACCAAACCTTTCGCCGAATTCTCTAAAGAAAGGACCAACAGTTAATGCAGCAAAGAATCCATAAACTACGGTTGGTATTCCAGCTAATATTTCTATGATTGGTTTAGAATATTTTCTAACTTTTTTACTTGCATATTCTGCTAAATATATTCCTGAAAAAAGACCTATCGGAACAGCAACTATCATTGCAATAAAAGCTATAAATGCTGTACCAGCAAATAAGGGTACTGATCCAAAGGCATCTTTAAGTTCATTATATTCTTCTGGAGTAATAGTAGAGGCATCCCTAACAAATGCTCTTTGTGGGCTCCATGAAGTTCCAAACAAAAAGTCAAATATATTAATTGTGGTAAAAAATTTAATACTCTCAAATAAAAGTGAAAAAATAATTCCAATTGTTGTTAAAATTGCAACTAGGGAACAGGTAAAAAGAACTGCTTTAACAATTTTTTCTACCTCTTCTCTTGCCTTATTATTACTTATTAATTTTTTATAAGCATAAAGAGTGGTAAACATTAAAAAGCTTATCAGAATTACTATTTTCGATCCTTCGGCAATAGATAAGAAAGATTTATAATTTTCAGCACCTAATCTAATTTCTTCTGTGATTGTTCCTGTAAAATTTCCTGCATATAATGCAATTATCTGTTGGTAAACTAAGTTTAATTCGTCAGGGTTTAATTCGCTCAAATTATTTGAGCTTAAATTGTTAATTATAATAGCTTTGATTATGGTCGGTTCAAAAACAGTCCATAAGGCTAAGATTAAAACTGCTGGAATCGCACACCATAAGGCTAAATAATAACCATAATAATCAGGTAGTGCGTTAGGTCTAATTTTATTTTCTGAAGTGATTTTTATTATTTTCTTTCTACCGAAAAAAAAACAAGATGTACTAAATAACACTACAAGCAAAAGAATTGCTAAGTTCATGGTAGGAAGACGGTATTACAAAACTGTTACAGTTTTATTACAAAAATAAACTTTTGATTGAATTTTAAGTGTTTAAAAAAAGGCCAGATACTATATCTGGCCTTTTTGAGGGATTAATTACTTTATTTTAATAGTAGTTAGATCTGTTGCTGCAGTTCTTACTATTTTATACTTATCAGAAGCTAAAGGTACCAAACCAATATCTGTTAGATATCCTCTAGGTCCCATTGATTTTTTTGAAGTAAATTCTTTCAAAAATTCTTGCACACCTGGCACTACACCGATGTGAGCCTTTTTCACATAGAAAAATAATGGTCTTGCTATTGGATATGAATAATCTTGAATACCTTCAAGAGATGGTTTCACTCCGTTAATTGCTGCTGCTTTAATTTTATCTTTGTTAGCTAAATAATAGCTGTAACCAAAAAAACCATAAGCATCTGGATTAGCAGTTAGCTTTTGAACTATAAGTGTATCATTTTCACCAGCCTCTACCGCATAACCATCTTCTCTCATTTTAGCACATTCTTTTTTAGCCTTTTTTCCATCAGCTTCGTAAAGAGATATTGCTGCTTTCGAACAACCTTTGTTCATTACTAATGAGTTCCAAGCATCTCTTGTACCAGAAGTTGGGGGAGCAATTAAAATTTCAATTTTTTTGTTTGGCAAACTTGTATCAATATCACTCCAGTTTTTGTATGGATTTTCAACTAATTTACCATCCACATCAACTATAGAAGCTAAAGCTCTCCAAAGCTGCTCTTTTGTAAAATTTGCGTCTTGAGATTTAGCAGAGTGAGAAAAAGTTATTCCATCATTCCCCACAATTATTTCGACGATTTCTTTAACTCCATTTTTTTCACACAATGCTTTTTCTTTTGATTTAATAGCTCTTGAAGCATTTGTGATATCTGGATGTGCAGTTCCTACACCTGCGCAAAATAATTTCATTCCTCCGCCAGTACCAGTACTTTCGATAACTGGAGTTTTAAATTTACTTTGTTTACCGAATTTTTCAGCAACAACTGTTGCGTACGGATAAACTGTAGATGAACCTACAATTTTGATTTGATCTCTTGCTTGAGCTGTCGATGCAAAAATCATAGCAGCAAAAGCTAAAAGAATTATTTTTATTTTTTTCATGTTTTTTCCTTTTTTGTTGTTTTCAAGATCAATCTAGTAAAAAAGGGTTTAAAAATTGTTTCAGTAATATGAAAGTTTTGTTACAAGACTAACTTTTTAGTTGTGTTAGTATTTAAATTGCTGGAAATTTAAGAACAAATTCGGTACCAACACCCTCTTCACTTTTAATATCCATTTCAGCTCTGTGTTGGTTTATAATGTGTTTTACAATTGCTAGGCCGAGTCCAGTACCACCTACATCTTTACTTTTAGACGGATTTACCCTGAAAAATCTTTCAGTGACTCTGTGTATATATTCTTTTGGAATACCAATACCCTGATCTTTAATTGAAACGATTACGGACTCTTCATTGTTTTCAACATTAATAAATATTTTTTTACCTTTTTTGCTATATTTTGCGGCATTATCGATCAAATTAGAAAACACTTCTGTTAATCTATCTTGCTCTCCTAAAATCTCATATTCATTATCTGGGGCTTTTAATTCAGCCTGTATTTCATTTTTTTTGAGTATCTCGTTATTCATTTCAATAACTGAAGATATAATTTTTTTAATATCTACCTTTTTTTCAGGTCTAATATGCTCTTGTAATTCTATTTTAGATAAAGAGAGTAGATCTCTAACAATATTCTCCATTCTAACCGTCTGTTGAAAAAGTATAGGTAAAAATTTCTTTTGGCTTTCAAAATCATTTGATGCATGTCCTTTATTTATCGTTTCTAGGCCTAATTTTATGCTTTGAAGAGGTGTTCTTAATTCATGAGATACGTTTGCAACAAAGTCAGATCTTAGCCTTTGCGTCTTAATAATTTCTGTTAAATCTTTTAGAAAAATTACTATTGAATTTTGATTATTTAAAATTATGTAGGAAGAAAAGAACTGAAAAGTTGGATTATTAAGTTCAATATCAATTTTTTTATTTTTCTTTGTTGATAAGACAACATCAATATTTTGCAAAATTTCAGGAACCCTTAAAACTGTAGCTATATGTTTACCTTGAAGTTTTTTTCCAAATTTTTTTGTAGCTGCTGTGTTTAAAAATTTTATATTTTTAAATTTATCAATCTCAAATAAAACATCATCTATTTGATTAAAAGTATTGCTCGATAATCCTTTTTCATTACCATTTAATTCTTCTTCTTCCAAAATTTCTTCTTCTTCTTCAATTTCATCTGATTTTAGTTTGTCTTTTTGTCTATTTATTTCTGATTTTGCGGCTATACCTGCTCCGATGCTTTTAAAAGATACGAATATGACAAATATAGCAAGACCTGCGCCTATTAATATAAAGAGTAAATCCATTAATTAATTATAATTGCTAATTTAAACTTTAGCAAATTCTCCACCTGAACGGTAGCGCCATAACCACTTTTCCATTTCTTTTTCGACGTCTGTTGGTTTTATGTTTAGGTCTTGAATAGTTGAATGGTCGCCTGAAACTATATTGTCTTTTTCTGATAGTATTAAACACTGATCTTTTGTTAAAATTGGAGGAATTGGAAGTAATCCTAAAAGTGTACTTTGTATTTTAGCAAGTGTCATTGGCATTTCTACAACTAGCCTTTTTTTTCCAATTATTCTTAAAATTGATTTTACCATATCTTGAAAACTGATGATTTTTTCTCCACCAATTTCATAAATTTTTCCTTCATTGTTTTTAGCCTCGATAGCTTTTAGAATGCCTCTTGCAACATCATTTACAAAAATAGGTTGAAATTTATAATTCATATTAACCAAGGGAATGATTGGTGAGAAACTTAATTTAGCAAATAAATTAGTAAAATTATCTTCGCTGCCACAAACAACACTTGGTCTAATCACTACTGTATTTTTAAAATTAAGAGCCTTTTCCTCTCCTAAAAATTTCGATTGTTGATATTTTGATTTAGATTCTTTGCTTGCACCAATTGCACTTACATGAATAAATTTTTTTACATTAGCTTGCGTGCATAGCTTTGAGATTGTTTCAGGTAAATCGACGTGAATCGTATTAAACTTTTGTTTTCTACTTTCGTATAAAATTCCGCAGAGATTTATAACAACATCTGAATTGCTGATAGCATTTTTAATTTCATCAAAATTTTTTGTGCTAAAATTAATAATTTCTATAGCCCCTGCTTGTGCTTGAGTCTTCAAATAGCCTTTAGTAAAGGGATTTCGAGTCGGAATGATGCATCTAAAGTTTCTCTTGGTCAAATTTCGGACAAGATATCTTCCTATAAACCCACCACCACCAAGGATTGTTGCTATTGGGTAATTATTCATGGTATTGAAGAATAGGTATGGCAAAAATACATAAATTTCAAGGAGACATAACAAAAGAAGTAGCTAATTCACTTAAAGAATCTATTGCAATTGATACTGAAGCTACGGGTTTACAAATTCCTGAAAGAGATAAATTAAGTCTAATTCAAATTTGTGATCAAAATGGTGCTGTTTACATCATACAACCAGACCGGAAGAATTATAAAGCTCCGAATCTTGTTTCTGTTTTAGAAAATGAGAAAATTTTAAAAATTGGTCATTTTTTAAGATTTGATAAAAGTGCCTTAGAATACTTTTTAAAATGCAAGGTTAAAAATATTTTTGATACTAAAATCGCAAGTAAAGTTGTTAGAACATACACGGACCAGCATGGTCTTAAAAATTTAGTTTACGAATTTTGTAATAAAACTTTGGACAAAAGAGTAAGTAGCAGTGATTGGAACAAAGATATAAATGAGTTAAGTGACAAGCAGTTAGAGTACGCTGCAAACGATGTAATTTTTCTTCACAAGATAAAATCCGAGCTTGAAAAGATGTTGAAGAGAGAAAACAGAATGGAATTATATAAAAATTGCATTACTTTCCTAGACACAAGAATTCAGCTGGATCAATCAGGATTTAAATTTGATATATTTGAACATTAATGCCAAAAATAAATTATATAAAAATAGCAAAAAAATCTGCCGGTATACAAATTAAAGAGTTAAAAAAAATCAATAAAGTTTTTAATAAAGATTTCGTAAGAGCTGTTGAAACCATACATAAAACTAAGGGAAAGGTTGTTTGTTCAGGAGTTGGAAAATCAGGATTAATAGCTAGAAAAGTAAGTGCCTCACTATCTTCTGTGGGTATAAGTTCTTTTTTTCTTGATCCCAATTCAGCTATACACGGGGATCTTGGACAAATTGATAACAGAGATGTGTTAGTTGTTTTTTCATACTCAGGCAATACCTCAGAGCTTACCAATTTACTAAGGTATGCAAATAGATTTGGAATTAAAATTATTGGAGTTGCTTCAATAAAAGATAGTTTGTTAATTAAAGCAAGCGATATTCCTCTTCTTATTCCAAGAGTTAAAGAAGCTGATCCAATCGGTATGGTTCCAAGCTCAAGCACATCAATTACTCTTTTGCTAGGTGATTGTTTGATGGCTGCACTCCTAACAAAACAAAAATTTACCAAAGAAAGATTTAAACTTTATCATCCTGGAGGAAATATTGGAAAAGCACTGTTATTAGTAAAAGACATAATGTTAACAGGAAATAAAATTCCATTAATAAATTTTAATAACAATATAGTTAGTGCTGTAAAAATTATTAGTAAGAAAAACTTGGGTATAGGAATTATTGTTAAAAATAAAAAGGCGGTTGGAATAGTTACAGATGGAGATATAAGACGAGGGACAAAAAATTATTCAAAAAAAACTAAAATTACAGCTCTGATGACAAAAAAACCTATGCACATAGGAGAGGATGCTTCGGCTGCTAAAGCTCTTTCTATCATGAACGAAAAGAAAATTACCAGCCTAATAGTGTCTTCTGACTTAGATTACAAAAAAAAGAAAAATGTCTTTAAACCAAGGGGAATACTACACATACATTCGTTACTAAAATATGGTATGAAATAAATATATGCTAACTAAAAGAAAATTTTTCCAATTAACTCTTATATTAACGGGTTTGTGTATTTTATTTTTTACTTACTTTTATAATTTAAGAACGGATCGGCCTCTTGAAGCGGATAAAGAGAAAGAAATTGTTAAAAAAGAAGAAATAAGTGATGAAGAAATTAATAAATTTGAAAATGTCGAATATCAAGGTATAGACAATACTGGAAACAGATTTGTTATAGGTTCAAATTATGCACAATTTGAGCAGGAGAGACCTGAAATTATAAATATGGAAACCATAAAATGTACATTTTATTTTAAAGATAATACGGTTTTAACAATCATTGCTGATAGCGGTGTCTTTAATAATATTACAAATGACATGAAATTTTCAGATAACGTTAAAATGAACTATCTTGAAAGTGTTTTATTTTCAGATAGAGCTGTATTTAATAATTATGAGGATCAGCTTTTGGTAGCTGGAAACGTTAGGGGAGAAAACTCTCAATCAAAACTAAAGGCAGATGAACTAGAATTTGATTTAAATACTAAAAATTTAAAAATTTCCATGTATAGTGATGAAAGAGTAAATATTAAAACAAATTTCTAAATGAGAAAAAAGTTCAGAATAATAAAATTTAAAAAAAATAAGCCTGTTCTACAAGTCAGGGGTGTGAGCAAATCATTTAGTGGAAGACCTGTTTTAAAAAAAATCAGTTTAGAAGTATTTCCTGGTGAAATAATTGGATTAGTCGGGCCAAATGGTTCTGGTAAGTCAACGCTGTATGGAACTATCATAGGTCAATACAAGGTAGACTCAGGAAGCATCTCATTAAGTCAGAAAGATATTACAGAAAAACCCATACACGAAAGAGCAAAACTTGGTATTACCTATTTAAGTCAATATCGAAATGTTTTTAATATGAGTGTTTACGACAACCTTATGGGGATATGCCAAATTTCGATAAAGGGTAAACAAAAACAAAGAGAAGTTGTTGAAAAATTATTGAGTGAATTTCAATTAGAACATTTGCGAAGTCTTAACAGTTCAGTACTTAGCGGCGGTGAAGTTCGTAGACTTCAAATTGCGAGAACCTTAATAAATAATCCTAAAGTAATTTTACTGGACGAACCAATGGCAGCTTTGGATCCAATTATCGTGCAGGACATTCAAAAATATATTTTAAAACTCCAATCTTATGGTTGCGGAATCATAATTACGGATCACCAAGTACAAAATTTATTTCAAATAGTCGATCGGGCTTACGTAATTGGAGAACACACAATAATAGCCGAAGGTAAACCAAAAGATATCTTGCAATCCACAAAAGCTAGGGAATTATATTTTGGTTCATTTGACAGTTAACGCAGATGGCAAAGGAACATTTCTCTGTAATTTTTAAAAAAAAAATTAATAGATTTAATAAAAGTGTCAGAGTTGATTCTGACAAATCAATTTCACAAAGAAGCTTTATTATTGGTTCAATTTCTGAAGGTGTTTCAAAAGTCAAAAACGCTCTAGAATCAGAAGATATATTTTCTACAATTAATTGTTTACGTAAATTAAATTGTAAAATTGAAAAAATAAAAGTGGGAGAGTATAAAATTTACGGTAAAGGTTTAGGTAGCTTTTATTGTAAAAAAAACACAATGCTAAATTTTGGTAACTCAGGTACTGCGGCTCGATTATTAGGCTTTGGGGTATGCAGTACAAATCCAAATATACAAATAAGACTAACTGGAGATAAGAGCCTTAGAAAAAGAAGTATGTATAAAATTATTAAAGTTATGGAGCAATTTGGTGCTGAATTTTTTCCTAAAAATAAATTTAATTTTCCTTTGACTTTAATTTCATCAGAAATGCCAATTGGATTTAAATTTAATACAGGCATTTCAAGTCAAATAAAGTCTGCTGTTATGCTTGCTGGTACAAACTCTTATGGAAAAACTTTAGTAGTTGAAAAGATAAAAAGCAGAGACCACACAGAAAGAATGCTGAAACACAACGCTGGCGTTGTCAAAATAAAAAAAGGTAAAGAAAATCTTGTTGAGATTAAAGGAAAAAAAAGTTTAAAACCAATCAATATATTGGTTCCGGGAGATCCTTCTTCTGCAAGTTTCTATGCAGGACTGTGCCTTTTAAATAAAAATTCAGAAATCATTTTAAAAAGTGTACACATCAACCCTACGCGAGTTGGTTTCTTTAATATAATTAAAAAACACAAAGGAAAAATAAGTTTTAAAAATAAAAAAATTCAAGGCAATGAAATGATAGCTGATATACATGTTAAAAGTAGCAAAATGAAACCTTTAAAAGTAGGAGAAAAGTTTTTTGTAAGTTGCCAAGACGAATATCCTTTAATGATTTCAATGAGTGCACTTTTGCCAGGCACTTCAATTTTTAAAGGTATAGAAGACTTAGCAAATAAAGAAAGTAACCGTATTAAGGAAATGCAAAAAATTTTAAGTCAAATTGGGATAAAAACTCGTGCCTCAAAAAATGAGATGAAAGTTTATGGAAACCCAAATTTAAATGTTCGAGGTAAAAAAATTAGTGTTTCTGGAGTTTTTGATCATAGAATTTTAATGTCCGCAGCAATTTTAAGTTTGTTAACTGGTATCAATGCAAAACTTAAAAATTTTGAACAAGTTAAAACTAGCTGCCCAAATTTTTTATCAACTATAGTTGGTCTTGGAGGAAAATTTGAAGTCAAAAAATAAAATAAAATTAGTTGTAAGCTGTGATGGTGGTGCTGCAAGCGGCAAAACTACTGGGGCAAAACTAATATCAAAAAAATATAAGTTAAATTTTTTATCTTCTGGACTGCTTTATAGATATGCTGGCTACCTATTTATAAAGCATAAACCCAAAAATCAGATAAATTTTTTGAAAACTAAAATCAAAAATTTAAATTACAAAAAACTTTCAAGGATTAACTTGCATGAGGAAAAAATTAGTAAATTAGTCTCTGTTATTGCAAAAAAGAAAAAAATTAGATCGATTTTAAAAAAATATCAAAAAAATTTTGCAAAAAAATATAATAGAGTTTGTATTGAGGGCAGAGATATATCTTATGCTATATTGCCTAATGCAGATTTAAAATTTTATTTTGAATGTAGCCTAGATGTTGCTTCTAAAAGACGATGGAGGGAATTAAAAAAAAGAAACAAAAAAATCAAATTATCTGAAGTAAAAAAATCATTGAAAATCAGGAATTTTAACGACAAAAATCGTAAACATAATCCCTTGATTAAACTACCAGATTCGATAGTAATACGAACCAATATTTTAAATAAATCAGCGATGATTAGAAAGATGTCAAAAGAAATAGAGTTAAAGTTAAGTAAAAAAATATGAGTTTAGAAACAGAAACTATAAATAAAAGTCGAACAAAAGAGTTTGAAACTCTTTTAAACGAGGATTTTAAGAAAAGAGATTTCAAAGAAGGAAAGATTATTAAAGCAACAATAAGTGAAATAGGAAAAAAATATATTTTTGTAGACCTTCAAGCAAAAAGTGAAGGTTCTATTCCCATAGAAGAATTCAAAGTCTCAAAGGAATTAGACGGTTTAAAAGTTGGATCAAAGATTGATGTCTATCTAGAAAAAATCGAAAGCTATAAAGGTGAAATCGTAGTTAGCAGGGAGAAGGCGAGAAGGATGGGCTCTCTTAAAAAAATGCAGCGAGCTTTCGAAACTCAAGAGGAAGTTCAGGGCACCATTGTTAGTAAAGTAAAAGGAGGATTTATAGTAAACATAGATTCCTGCTTGTGCTTTTTGCCTGGCTCACAGGTTGATACTAGGCCTGTAAAAAATATGGATTCTTTGATGAACGTACCTCAAAAATTTCTGTGCGTTAAACTAGATAACTTGAGAGGTAATATCGTAGTTTCGCGTAAAGCCGTTCTCGCAAAATCAAGAAATAAAGAATTAGAAACTATTTTATCAAAAATTAAAGAAGGCGATATTGTATCTGCACAGGTTAAATCAATTTTAGATTGGGGTGCATTTCTTGACGTCATGGGCGCGGACGCGCTTCTTCACGTAACTGATCTGAGTTATTCAAGGGTAAATAAACCTTCCGATCTTTTATCAATTGGAGACACTGTAAAGTGCAAAGTCATAAAGGTTGACCCTGAAACAAAACGAATTTCTCTAGGAGTTAAACAATTATTCCCTGATCCATTTGAAGACATAGAAAAACGATATGAAGTCGGAAAAATCTATGATGGAATAGTAAGTAAGGTGGTCGATTATGGTGCCTTCATAAAATTAGTTGGATCAGACGGTAAAGTTGAGGAAGGTTTGGAGGGACTTTGTCATCAAAGTACGCTTTCACATACGAAAAAAAATATTCAACCAAGCAAAGTTTTATCTTCTAGCCAGAAAATTAAAGTAAAAATACTAGAACTAGACAAAGCTAAAAGAAGAATATCCATGAGCTACAAGGATACAATGGAAAATCCATGGGATGCTTTTATAAAAAATTATCCAATTTCATCTACGGTTAAAGGAAAAGTTAAAAATGTAGCTGAATTTGGAATTTTTGTAACTATAGACGATTCTGAATTAACCGGTTTAATTCATTGGAAAGATATATCTTACATCGAATCAGAAGAGAATCTAAAAAAGTTTAAAAAGAACGATAAAATAAAAGCAAAGTTAATCACAATCGATAGAGAAAAAGAAACAATCAGATTGGGCTTAAAACAGCTGCTTGAAAAAGATCCTTTTGATTTCTTTTTAAAGAAAAAAAATAATGAAATTATCACTGTGACCGTTAGAGAAGTTTTAAAAAATGGAATAAAAGTATCTGTCGGTAATGATAAAAATTTATTGTTAACTATACCAAAAAAACATTTAAGTGCTGACCCAGCGTCATGTAGACCAGAAATTTTTCAGATAGGAAATCGTACTGACTGTATGATAGTTGACTTAGAAAAGGAAAAAAGAAAAGTAAATCTCTCAATCAAGGAACTTGAAATACATAATGAAAAAATCGCAATTAAAAAATATGGTAAAGATGGTACAAGTTCTGGGCGTGTTTTGGGTGACATACTAGGAAAAGTATTTAAGTCTAAAAAGAAGGAAAAGAAATAATCCGGCATGGTGAGATCTGAGATAATTTCAAAATTATCTGATAAAATTCACCGAAAAATAAAAAAATCTGAATTAGAAGAAATTCTCAATATATTAATTAAAATGATAGTAGAGGGGGTAAGAGATCAGAAAAATATTGAACTCCGAAACTTTGGGAGATTTTCTCAAAAGAAAATTAAGGAAAAAATGAATGCAAGAAATCCCCGTACTGGTGAAAAAATTCAAACCTCAGAAAAAAAATCTATAGCATTTAAAATGTCAAAAGAATTGAGAAATAGAATCAACAAGAGTGAGGATAAAATAAATTGAAAAAAGATATTTTTGTTGCCTTAGATTTTAATTCTCTAGACAAGGCCCTTGATACAACCAAAAAATTGAAGGATCAAATCGCCGGTATCAAAATTGGCAGTGAACTTTATGCAATATGCGGTGCTAATGGTTTAAAAAAATTTAGAGAGCTTGGTTTAGAAATATTTTTAGATTTGAAACTTCACGATATTCCAAACCAAGTTAAAAAAACTGTAGCTGCAATAGCTTCTTTAAAAACTATAAAATATTTAACTATTCATACCAGCGGAAATTTAGAAATGTTAAAAGCTGCTCAAGAATCTTCTGATGGAATAGAGTTATTGGGTGTCACAGTTCTTACCTCGCAATCCAATCTTGAGGGTATAGGTGTAAAAAACTCTGTAAAAGATCAAATTAAACTTTTAGTAAATTTAGCTTTAGAAGCAAATCTTTCTGGTGTTATCGCATCAGCTCAAGATGTTTCTTTGGTAAGATCTTTGTCAAAGAAAGTTAAAATATTTTGCCCTGGAATAAGAAGTGGAGATGCTAAACAGGACCAAAAAAGAGTAATGAGTTACGCCGATTTCTCAAAAATTGCAGATGATAAATGTTTTGCGGTAATAGGAAGACCTATTATTGATGGCGACCCTGTTCAAAACATTAAAAAGATTATACAGTCAGTTAAATAGCAAAATTAATCATATTTAAGAATGAAAATTAAAAAAGGAATACCTTTAATTGATCAGCACGACAAAAGCGGTTTTTATGGTGGAAAATTTGGTGGCAACTATGTTGCTGAAACACTAAAAAAGCCTATAGATGACTTAACAAAATTATTCGAACAGTATAGGAATGATAAAAATTTTCTAAAAGAAAGAGATGGTTTGTACGAAAGTTATGTCGGAAAACCTACAAGATTTATCAAGTTACAAAATCTCACAGACCATTTAGGCGGCGCTCAGATTTATGCAAAGATGGTTTCTGATGCAAACGGCGGGGCTCACAAAATCTATAATGCAATTACTCATGCAATGTTGTGTAAACGAGCAAAAAAGAAATACATCTGTACTGATACTGGTGCTGGTTACAACGGAAAAATGTTTTCTATGGTTGCAAAAAAATTTGGACTGGGATGCAAAGTATTTATGGGAACTAGGGATATCGAAAGACAAAAACCAAATTGTGATGCAATAAGAAAAAATGGTGCGGATATTGTCCCTGTAAATTCGGGAAGCAAAACTTTAGTAGATGCTGTTAGTGAATGCATTCGGTATTGGGTATCAAATTGCGATAAAGTTCATATGGGAATAGGAAGTCTTGTTGGACCTAATATTTTTGTAAAAATTTGTGGATGGAGTACAGCCCAAATTTCAAGAGAACTAAAAATTCAGCTAGAGGAAGAATTTGGAGAAATACCAAACAAATTAAAATTAATTAACTGTGTTGGCGGGGGCTCAAGTGCTTATGGTTTCTGGAGTGAATTTTTCGATTATAATAAAAATCAGGTAGAACTAATAGGTGTAGAGGCTGGTGGTCCAAAAAATAGTAAGCTGCATGCGGCACCGCTAAGTAAAAATTCCAAAATAGGAGTACTTCATGGTGCGGCTGCTTACTGTATACAAAATTCAGACGGTCAAATTAATGAGACTGAGTCTATTAGTAGTGGTCTCGATTATCCTTCTGTGAGTCCTATACATTGTCTTTTAAAGGATTCTGGTAGAGCCAGATATGTTTACGCAACAGATGAAGAGGCGTTAAATGCTTTTAAATTAGTTACTGAACTTGAAGAAATTTCTCCAAGTTTAGAACCAGCTCACGCTTTTGCAGAAGCAATTAAAATTGCACCTAAACTTGATGACTCAACAACTCTAATAGTGGACAGTTGTGGAGACAGCTTGAAGGACAAAGATATTATTAAAAAACATTTAGGTAGTTATCGAAGATGATATCTCCAATTAGTTTAGCTTTTCAAAAGTGTAAAAAAGAAAGTAGACCTGCTTTACTAACTTATACAGTAGCTGGTGATAACACTAAAAAAAAATCGTTAGAAATTCTAAAATCAATATCTGAACATGCTGATATCTTAGAAATTGGTTTTCCACACAATGCTCCTACAGCGGACGGACCTCAAATTCAAAATAGTTCTTACAGAGCCTTAAAAAATGGAATTAAATTAAAAGACGTTTTTCAAATAGTTAAGAGTTATAAGAAAGAGAAAAATGCAAAACCGTGTATTCTCATGGGATATTACCAAATGGTTTATAGATATGGAGAAAGAAATTTTGTTAAAAAATGTAAGCAAGTTGGGGTTAATGGATTAATAATTGTAGATCTACCGTGGCCTGATAACAGAAAATTTGCAAAGTTATGTAAAAAAAATTCTATTAGTTTTGTTCAGCTTTTATCGCCTACAACATCAAAAGAAAGAATGAAGAGAATTATAAGAGATTCTCATGACCTAAATTATTTCATTAGCATGTTATCTACGACAGGGGGTAAATTAAAAGTTTCTCCCAAAAAGATTATGGAAAATTATAATAAAATAAAAAAAATTAAGAAGTCTAAAAATATGGTGATTGGATTTGGAATCACAAATAAAACTATTAGTGCCTTAAAAAAGGCTGATGGACTGGTGGTAGGAAGCGCTTTATGTAAGGTAATTGGGGATTCAATAAAAAATCGCCAAAATCCTGTCACAAAATTGAATAAAATGGTAAAAAGTTTAAGAAATAAAATTAAATGAATTGGATTACAAAATTTATTAAACCAAAAATAAAGTCTTTGTTCAAAAAAAGATTCTCCGATAACAAGGAGGCCTTATGGACAACTTGTGAATGTAAAAATTTAATTTATAAAGATGAGCTCTTTAGCAATTTAAGTGTTTGTCCATCTTGTGGATTTCATCACAAACTTAATTGTGAAGAAAGGTTCAAAATATTTTTTGACAATAAACAATACGAAATTTTACAAACACCACTGCCTAAAGATGATCCTTTAAACTTTCCTAAGTACACAGAAAAATTAAAACAATCTAGAGAAAAAACAAAACAGTCAGATGCAATTTTAATTGCTGACGGAAAATTAGATAATATTCGTATTACTGTAGGAGCACAAAATTTTAATTTTATTGGCGGGGCCGTTGGTGCTGCTTCTGGTGAAGCCTTTATTCACGGCGTTCAGCATGCAATCAATAACCGAACTCCATTTATATTTTTTAGTTGTTCTGGGGGGCAAAAAATGCAGGAAGGCGCTATAGCTCTGATGCAAATGACAAGAACTGTTTTAGCTGTTAATGAACTTAAAAAAAATAACCTGCCCTATATTGTGGTAATGACCAATCCAACCACAGGTGGTGTGTCGGCAAGCTTTGCGACATTAGGTGATATTTTGATTGGTGAACCTAAATCTGTAATAGCATTTGCTGGTCGTCGAGTCATACAAAATACTGTAAAAGAAGAATTGCCAGAAGATTTTCAAACAGCAGAATTTGTTAAAGATCATGGCGGAATTGATCTTGTGGTTGAAAGAAAGTACCTAAGATCTACAATCTCTACTCTATTATCAATTTTGTTGAAGAAAAAAGAAGTTCGGAATATATCTGAGACAAATGATGTTACAAACCTCAACGAAACTCTACAAAAAACTTCAAAGGCAGTATAGCCGTCGTATCAATTTAGATCTCAATAGAATTAAAAAAGTTTTAAAAAAATTAAATAATCCAGAAAAAGAAATAAATAACGTAATTAATATAATTGGAAGTGATGGAAAAAATAGTGTTTTAACTTCTCTAAAATACTTTTTTGAAGCAAACAATCAAAAAGTAAATGCTTTCACGAGTCCGCATTTGTATGATGTTCGACACAGATTTTGGTTGGGAAATAGATTTATTTCCCTAAGGGAGATCAAAAAATATAAAAAAGTTATAGAGCGCACAAAGCAAAAGCTCACATTATTTGAACTGCTTACCTGCGTTTATATTTTAGCTGCTACAAAAACAGATTTTGATTCTGTAAACCTTATGGAGTCAGGATTGATGTTTGCTAAAGATTCAACAAATCTTTGGTCTGATCCATTGGCTCAAGTGGTTACAAATATTAATTACCAACACCAAGAATGGGTTCATCCAAAAACTATAGCTGAAATTTGCAGACAAAAAGTAGGTTATTTGAGCAACAATACAAAAATTTATACCGGTAAGCAAAAGCAAAAAACATCAAAAATAATAAAAAATATTTTAAATAAAAATCAAAGTGAAAAAATACATTATGGATTTTGGAAAATTATAAATAAAAATAAGAAGAAATATTACAAAGATAAGGAAAATTTAATTGCTCTTAACTCTAAACATATTCACTCAGATGGTTTGTGGGAAAATGTAGGTTTAGCAATAAAAATATCGCTGGACCTCGGCATAGATTGCAAAATAATAAAAAAGACACTTCCAAAAATAAAATTTGAGGGTCGTGTCCAGTTTATAAAGGGCAAACTATCAAAAAACTTAAAAAAAACTAAAATTCTTGTAGATGGTTGTCATAGTGATGAATCTACAAAAAATTTGGCCCGGTATTTAAAAAAATTTAAAATACCTGTTTATGGTATTTGCGGCATGCTTAAGAATAAAAATCCAAATCAACTTATAAAAAATTTTAAAGGAATTTTTAAAAAAATTTTAACTGTAAAAATTCCTGATGAGCCTGGTGCAATGAGTTCTCTAGATCTTTGTAGGATAGCTGAAAAAAATGGTTTTGAAACTATAAAGTCAAAAAACATAAAAGATGCCTTAAAAAAAATTCCAACAAATCAAAAAAAAATAGTTGTGATTTTTGGCAGCTTATATCTTGTTGGAAACGCTTTAAGTATGAATTAAATATTTTCTTTTATCCAAGAAACAATATTTGATTTTGTGGTAGCGCCAACTTTAGTTGCCTTAAGTTCTCCGGCTTTAAACAAAAGCATCGTTGGAATTCCCCTAATTCCGTACTTTGTTGGAGTATTTGGTTCTTGATCTATGTTGTGTTTAGCAATCACAACTTCGTTTGACATCTCGTTAGAAATCTCTTCTAAAATTGGACCAATCTGTTTGCATGGCCCACACCACTCGGCCCAAAAATCTACTATAGTGGGTTTTTGTGATTTAATTACGTCTGTTTCAAAACTTTCGTCAGTTACTTTCTTTGTGGCCATAAATTTATAGATAAAGTCTTTTTTAATAATGTCAACTAGGCATTAGAGTAAAATTTTTCCAGTTCTTCAATGTAAACGTTAATTTCTTCTAACATTTTAAGTTTGTCAGTTTCTTTGCTTTTTTCAAACTTTGCTCTTAAATCATCAATCTCTTTGTATGTTCTGGGAATTGTATTCCATTTTTTATCATCGTTAGTAGAGAGAACTCTTTTAACAATTGTTCCGTGAATTTCATCGTAATCTTCTTTTGACAAAAGATCTGGTTTTTCTTGATAAATTAGTTTTTTTCCAAAATAATGAAATCTTTTATCTTTAAATTTATTTAAATAAGGAAGTTTTTTATGCCAATCTATTTCATGAAAACCTTGTAAATTTTTATTGTCCTCTGGTGGGGGAAAATTATACAAGCTTTCTTCTTCGCACATATCTTCTTGAGATTTAGTCTCTGCCTTCTCTTCAGCTTCATCCCTTAAAATAAGAGCTACTTTTTCAGCAAATTTCTTATTTTTTCTAACAATGTCTGCTCTTTCGGTTAATTTATTAATTCCTATCATTTTATATTCTTCAAAATGATCAATGTAAGAAGGATTCATAACGATGGGATGTTTGTTGTGACGACATGTTCTCAAAACCTTGGGAGCTTTTTTTAATTCTTCTTTTAAAACTTGGATTGGCATATTCATATAAATATTTGGATCATGTTTTAAATCAAATGTTTTTGGCCACTGATAAACTGGATGTTGGCAAACAAAAGTTTGAACAAATGGAACAACCTTGCCATAGTAAAATTCATTAGAACAAAAAACTTTTTCATTTTTAATTATTTTCAAGCTGTCCTCTTTATTTAATGTTAAAAGGCTACTGTTCCAAACACTGGGTGCTTTCTTTTTTATTATTTTTGCAATCTCTAATGTGGCACTGCAATCGCCTATTGCCGTATGGGCCGCATGCTCAATTCCATTAAGGGGGGCCATAGTATCAAGCTTGTATTCTAAATTTCCTTTTTTATTAGTCGCATTCTTTAAAGTTTTTGGATAATAGAGATTTGCCGCCCTTGCTAAATTAAGTAGGTCACCTTCTTGATTCCCATTGGTTGTAGAAGCAAAAGGATATTGTAAATTTTGAAATAAAGTATTTCTCCAAAAAATTTGATCAAATTCAATATTGTTCCATCCTATATAGGTAACTTTACCCCAGCTTTTTAATTTTTCAACAAACTGCCTAACCATTTCATAGTGTGAAAGATTGGTTGTTTTTAATTTTTTTGGAGCAGTGTTACTTACAATTAGGGACATTGCCTCTGGGATAATTCCTGGTGACAATCTGGATCTAGACTCAAATCTATCTAATTCGTTTAACCCATCATCAGTTAGTATTGCTCCAATTTCAATAATTTGCCCCCACTGTTTGTTGGATGAACTGGTTTCAAAATCATAAAATACAAAATTTGACATTTAGGAAATTTACTTACTTAAAGGCTTTGATTTTATCAGAATTTTCTTCAACTGTCTCTTTAACTGTTCCGGGATCTTTGATGTTATTAAGAGTATTCATTATAGAACGTGCGTCTCTACCAAAACTATCAGTTGTGGTCATAGCTTGTTCTAATTTTTTTCTCAAATCTACAATGCCATCAAAATGTTTTTCAAATCTTCTAGAGATAAGTTTTAAATCATTATAAATTTGAGTTGCATGTTTTTGAACCTTAAGCGTTTGAAAACCCAGGTGGTAAGATTGTAGGAGGGCAGACAGCGTGTTTGGTCCTGAAATTGTAACCTTGTATTTTGTTCTTAACTCCTCAAGCAATAATTCCTTAGTTTTTGGGTCTCGATAACTTGAAAGTTCAGCAAATAATCCTTCTGTGGGCGCATACACAATTGCAAAATCTGTTGTTTTAGGTGGCGCAATATATTTGGAGCTAACTGATTTAGCTTTAGTTCTGAATGCAGCTGCTAAATCTTTTCTGGCCTCTGCCAAAGCTTCTTTGTCCTTTGATTGATAAGCGTTATCTATTTCTTTAAATTTTTCAATGGGCCAATGACTATCTAGAGGAACCAAAACATCTTGAAGTTTAATAGCAAATTCAACTGTATCCCCTGTCTCGTCAGGCTTCATCTTAACATTTTCAATATATTGAGATGCTGGTAACAAATCTTTTAAAAGTGAAGCCAAAGAAAATTCAGCCAAAACACCGTACTGCTTTACCCCGGCAAGAATTCGGCTAAAATTGTCTTGGCTTTTATTTAATGACTCTACCTGTTTGTTAAAAACTCCAACCTTCTCATCTACTCTTGTTAAAGCGCCTGACATATCTTTTGCAATATCTTTAGACATATGGCCAAAAGATTGGCTAAAAGACTCCTTGAAGGCATTAAATTCATCCTTAAGGGATTGGGTAGGATTTTCTGTTTTTTCCTGTTTATTTTTAAACAAAAATAAAAGCACCCCAATATTTAGTAATATCAGAACAGCTATAAGTATTATGACTAGCGAATCCATTTTATGAATATATGGTTTATTTGCTAAAAAACAAATTTTAATTTAAATACTAATGTTAATGAGAATATTTGCTTACTTTCTAACTATCTTTTTAATTTGTATAGCGGCTAACGCGAAAGAATTCCGAATCGATTTTAGTGATGAAGGAATGAAAATGTTTAAAAAAAGAGGCTTTGGAAAAAAAACTATTTATACTAATGAAAAAGGTGAGAATGGCTGGTTTCTAAAAGCCGAGGCTGACGGAACTGCCACAGGGCTTGGCATGGAAATAGATAAAGAACTTCTTATGGAAATGCCTTTTTTAAATATTACTTTTAAAATTGAAAAAGATTTTGACAATATTGATCAAAAAACCAAAGACGGACATGATTGGGCCGCTAGAGTTATGGTGGGCCACGGTAAAAAAATTGGCTCTAAATTAGTTAGTTTAGCTCATTCTTCTTTTTTAGAAGAAGGTTTTCTTCAGGAAAGCCCTTGGACCAAAGGAAGTAGAGATTACGTTATTTCAAATGATAAAAGTGGTGAATGGCATACCCGTAAAATTAATGTGAAAGAACTGCTTGAAAAAACCCACGGTATTTCTTTTACTAATTTTATTGCTGTATTTTCTGATTCCAATAATTCCAAACAAAAAATTATTGCATATTACCGAGATATCTATTTTAGTAGCGAGTAATGAGCATTAAGATAGAACCGTTTAAAAACAACATAGGCGCTTCCATTGCCTGTGATTTAAAATCTATAAAAGCAGATGAGGTAGTAAAAACTAAAGAAGCTTTAAATAATTATGGATTTGTCTGTTTTAGAAATCAGAATTTAGATCCTGGAGAGTATTTAGATTTTGCAAAACTTTTGGGGGAAATTAAAGATTATCCTATGCTTAAAGATCTGGAGGGGCACAAGGGGATTACGGTTGTGGAGAGAAAAGAAAAAGATAAGGGAAAATCATATGGTGAGGGATGGCATACTGATAGTTCCTACTTGAGCAAAACCCCGAGATATACTTGTCTTATGGGAAAAATAGTAGAGAAAGACCAGGGTCAAACTCTGTTTGCTTCACAATTTGCCTCTTACGAAGCCCTCGACCAAAAAATTAAGGACAAAATAAAAAACCTTATTGGAGTTTTTAGCTCAGCTGGGCCTATTTCAGAAACGCGACTTGAAAGGGAATCGGAAAGAGGAACGGGAAAAGCTAAAGATTTTATTTCCGAACATCCCATTGTGAGAACTGTAAAAAATAAGAAGGCTTTGTATTTAAGCCCAGGTCACACAATTGCCATAAAAAACCTTGATGAAAAAAATTCAAAAAATCTTTTAAAGTTTTTATTCAACCACCAAACGAAAAAAGAGTTCCAAATGAGCTTTTCTTGGGAAAAAAACACAATCGTAATTTGGGACAATTACTCTATCATTCATTCTGCCACTCCTTTTTCTGGTAGAAGACTGATGCACAGAATTATTATAGACGCATAAAAAAAACAAATTTCAGCCCCTCTTAAAACAAAAAGTACCTCTAAATATTTGACCATGAAAAATATTGTAATTTTACTAGTATGCTCTCTGTTGCTTGCGAACTGCAGTAATAGATATGTTCTTGGAACTAAATGCACATCACCGGATAAAGCAACTGGTGCCTACGAAAAATCATTCGTTTGGTCTGTAGATAGAACTATGAGCAATGAATCCTTTGGAAATAGAATTTCTAAAGAAAACTGTCCTAAAACAGCTAAAAAATCTTAATTTTTAGTGACAGTTTAGAAAACCATGATCATTATTGGTCTTACCCTGCTTGGTATTGCCGCACTATTCGTGTCTTTTTTAATCGTGAACTTTAATTCTAAAAACGATAAAAAAGACACCGAATGCTAAAATATTTCCTATTTATACTTCTTTTCTTTTCTTTTAATAGTTTAGGCGCAATGGATAAAAAACCATATCATCATATTTACAAAGACGGAAAGCTGTTTGCTTTTAAAAATTTAGAAGGTGGTCCAAAGAGAGATCCTAATTTTAAATGGAATTGGAAAGTTTTTAGAGAAGAAAAAAAGAAACTAAAGATTAATTATCCTCCTGAACACGTAATTGAAAAACAGGATGTTTTAAAAAATCTTGAAAGACATAAATCAGACTCATATGTTATGTGGCTTGATCACACAAACTTTATTATTAAACTTGGAGACACTACGATTATTACCGATCCAGTTTTTGAAAAAAATTATGGACCTTTATGGTTTGGCCCTAAAAAATATATTGAGTCGCCTCTAACCCTGAAAGAAATTCCTGAGATAAATTTATTTTTACTGACACACAATCATTATGATCACATGAGCATTCGTACAATAAAAAATTTTCCTTATAAAAATGCTAAAGTACTTGTGCCCCTTAAGCTTGGAAAATATTTTACAAAAAATGGGTACGAAAAAGATAATGTCAAAGAGATGGACTGGTTTGATAAAATTAAAATTAATGATGAAATCACAATAACAATGCTCCCGGCCCAACATTGGAGCAAGCGTTGGATATGGGGAGTTGGAAATACAAATAGAAGTCTTTGGGGGAGTTTTTTAATCGAATATAAAGATAAAAAAATCTTTTTTGCTTGTGATACTGGACCTGCACCTTTTTATAAAGATTTAGGGGAAAAATATGGTCCGATTGATTTAGGTTTTGGAAATATTGGAGCCTACAATTTTTTTCCGATTGTAAATGTTAAAGACAAATCTACAGCTCATGCAAACCCTGAAGAACTTTTATCATTAATGAAAGAATTAAAAGTTAAAAAAGTAGTGGGAATGCATTGGGGTACAGCAATCTTAAGCTTAGAGCCAATTTGGGAACCTCCAGTTAGATTTAAAGCAAATGCTGAAAAGTTTGGCTACAAAAAAGAGGATGCGATTATATTTAAAATAGGTGAGATTAAAAAATTAGAAGATCTCATTAACTAGCTTTTTTTTCTTCTGAAGGTTTTTTTGAATTTCTTTCTCTTTCAATCATTTTTACTACATTGTCAATCGCTGTCTCTTGAAATTGAAAAATAGATTTAATATCAAATTCAACACTTAAATGTTTTTCAGGATCTGTTTTCATTTCAAGAACTATCTTTTTACTTTCTATTGAATTATCTTTTAAATAACAAAGAAGTATAAAATCTTCAGATTCTTGTAATTCTAGCCATTTTAGATAAACTTCTCCTGTATCCATTGATAGATCCACAATTTTAAGAGGAGACAAATGTTTTCCTAATATTTTAGAACGATTACAAAAGAATGCGATGGATCTTAAAGATCTAGTAAAACTCATTAGAGTATTTTCAATTTCTGATTTTTGGAATAGAAGTTTTCTTTCTTTTTCAATTAAAGCAGACTTGTCTTCATCCCCTTGAACCTGAATACCAAGATCCTGTAATTTTTTTCTATAGGATTCTAATCTATAATTTTTATATTTTTCTTTTATGGCGTTAACTCTATCAAGTGTAAATTGATAATCTTCCTTCTCTGCTTTAAAAGCAGCTTTTTCAAGCATAGCTACTTCGCGGTTCATTCGTGCTTCAAAGCCAGCTATTTTTTTGGTCAAACGGAGATTATCAAAGATCTTTTGTTGCTCTCTTGCCTTTTGCTGTCTATTTTCACGTTCTTGCTGTCTTAAAAATATTTGCATATCTTTTTTTAATTCTTTGGAATAATAAATTTCTTCCTTTAATTGCTCTTGCTTCATTTTTTTGACAAGTTCAAGCTTCTCTCTTTTCCTTCTTTCTTCCTCTCTTGCTCTTGCTTCTTCAGTTTTTAGGAGTCTTCGTCTTCTTTCACGTTGAAAATTATAATAGGCTTCAAAAATAGGTGTGCTCAGATAAGAAAGTAAATTTTTTAGACTAAATTCTTTGATTTTTGAAAAAGACTGATAAAATTTATAGCTAGATTTTTTTCTTTTTTTAGCTGTAACTTTTGGTCTTCTTTTTTTTCTTGGTCGAGAAGATCTTTTTAAGGTCTTTTTCTTATATCGTCTTTTAATTTTGACCCTTTTTTTAAGCCTTTTTCTTTTGCTTTTTTTTGCTTTTTTTTTCTTTTTCATCGAGTGCTATTAACTAATAACACTTTCTTAAGAATATATATAGTCCCTCGTTGATGGAGCTGTGGTTAGTTTTTTGGTAAGCTGAAATTGGAATACAACTTGGTCACCATGCTTGAAGGCCATTTCACAAGAAGAAAGATAAAATTCAAACATCCTAAAAAATCTTTCGTCAAACATTTTAACCACTTTTCCTTTATTTTTTATAAATCTTTCTTTCCAATTTCTGAGAGTATGGGCATAATGCATTCTCAAAACTTCAATATCTGATACGATTAGACCAGATTTCTCAATAGGTCCTGCAACTTCACTCAAACTAGGAGTATATCCTCCGGGGAAAATGTATCTAGTTATCCATGGATGGGGGTCTCTTGGAGGATTAATTGAACCAATAGTATGTAATAGGGCCATACCATTATCATTTAAAATATCAAAAACTTTTTTAAAAAAAGTTTTATAAAATTTTCTTCCAACATGTTCGAACATTCCTACACTTACAATTCGGTCAAACTTCTCTTTTACTTCTCTATAGTCTACCAATTTAAATTCTACTTGATTTCCAAGATTTAATTCTTTTGCTTTTTTTTTACTATATTCAAATTGGTTTTTTGACAAAGTTATACCAGTTACATGGCATTTAGCTTTTTTTGCAATCTCAATAGCAAGTGAACCCCATCCGCTACCAATATCCAACACTTTTTGGTTGGGACGAATATTTAATTTTTTAATTATATGGTTGATTTTGTTTTCTTGAGCTTCTTCCAAAGTTTCTTTTTCATTTTTGAAGTATGCACACGAATATTGTCGTAAAGGATCAAGAAAAAGAAAGTAAAGATCATCTGAAATATCATAGTGATGAGCAACATTCATTCTAGATTTTTTTATAAAATTAAAATTAGTAAGATACCTATAAGACCCTCTAAATTTATTAAAAAATTCACTGAAGGTATTTGTTTCACGACGTCCAATATTTTCTAAAGCAATATCAAGAAAGTTGCTCAACTCACCTCCTTCAATAGTTATTGATCCGTCGGTATATGCCTCTCCAAAATAAAGATCTGGGTAAAGCAATAATTTGTAATGTAAATTTTTTTTATGTATTTTTAATTTTATGGGTTTTCCTGAATCTGGACTCCCAATAACATGTTCTTTGCCATAAGCATCTTCTAGGATAAAACCACCTTTTGTAAATAATTTATTTAAAAATTTAACAAGTTGCATATTTCAAGCGGCAATGTTTTTATTTGGTAAAAAATTTAAATCCTTTAATTTTCTGATCATTTCTTCCTTTTTAGAATTATTTAATAGTTCTAGAGGAGGTAGCAAATTTCCATAAATCTTATTTTCCAAGCTTTTAAAGGTATGTAGGGCAGAAATTAAATTTCCAGTGTCATCAAAAATTGTTCTTATAGTTTTCAACTTTTCATTCGTAGACGAATTTCCATTTTTATGAAAATCATCATAAACTTTCTTTGCTAAAGATCCTGTAACATTTGTCGTTGCCGATATACATCCGGCCGCACCTAATTTGAGACCGTCTAATAATTTTTTTTCACTTCCAACAAACATTGAAAAGTTTTTAGCTTTAAAATTATCCCAAAGATTTCCTGTACTATCTTTCATTCCAACTATATTTTTTGGAAAATCTTTTATTAGTTTACTTGTTACTTCTGAGGTAAAAGCATAACCGCTTAATTTAGAAAAATTATAAAGTACAATTTTAGCTTCTGGAACAGATTTAATTATATTTGCATAAAAATTGTAAACACCATTGTCATCATTTTTGTAGTAAGCCACGTTCATCGTAAGAAAGTTTTCAAAACCTTTTTTTATTGAATGTTGCATAATATTTATAGTGTCATTTAGACTATTGCAGGAAGTTCCTATTAGTATTTTTTCTCTAAAATTTTTTTTTGATAAAGAATTAATGAATTCCTTCTTTTCAGAAATAGAGATCAACTGTCCACATCCGGTGCTGCCAAAAAATGCTGATCCAACTCCATTATCATCAAGATTTTTCTTTGCGTGAATCAAAGTTTCTTCTATATCTAGGCTCAAATCAGCTTTTAAAACTGACATGGACGCTGCATATACGCCGCTCAAAATTTTAGACATGTTTTCACCCAATTTTTATATAAAGGTACTATAAATAAAAAAGAAATGAAAATTCTTATTATTCAACAAAGATACGGTATTGGGGACCTGATTATTTTTCTACCCTATATCCATGCAATTTCAAAAAAATTTAACACGCAGGTAAGTCTTTTGGTTAAGAAAAGTTCAAAAGCATTGGATTTGCTAGCTGATGATAATCATATCGACGAAATAATTATATTAGATAAAGAAAAAGATGGTTTGAGCGGATTTTTTAAGTTGTCAAATGAATTAAAAAAGAGAAAATTTAATAAAGTTTTTATTTTTAATAGTTCTTTAAGGTATAATTTAATTGCAAAATTTTCTGGAATAGGATCAATTCAACAGTATCCATTATTTAGATCTAAAGACAATATAGTTCATAGTGCTAAAATTTTTACTGAAAATGTAATAGGTAAAGTTGTCTCGACTGAGCCTAATTTAAAAATTAAAAATACAAATAATAATTTGGATAAAAATTTAAAGCATATTTGTCTTGCTATTTCTGCTTCCGGTCAAACTAAAAGATGGGACTTACAAAATTATATTAAACTTTGTCAGGAGTTGATAAAAAATCGAAAATGCAAATTTTATATAGCTGCTGGTGCCAAAGATATTGATTTAATCAATAATTTTAAAAACTCTGATGTGGGAAAAAATTGTGAATCTTTTGAAAAACTTAGTATCAAACAAACCTTGCCTATTATAAAAAATTGTAGTTTAGCAATTTGTAACGACACAGGATTTGCCCATATCGCTTGTGCGCTTGGAGTAAAAACTTTAACTTTATTTATGGATAGTCCTGTGATGGCTTACGGAAAATATTCTTCAAGAATGGAAGTAATCGAACCTGAGGGAGAGAAAGATAGTACTACCCATGATACTTTGGGGAAAGATAGAATTTCCTTTGAAAAAGTCTTAGCTAAAGCAAATCAAATGTTAATTTAACTAAAGTCATTTTTTAAAATAGTCTCTTTTGCTTCGCTAACAATTTGAGCTAATTTTGTCGTATCTGTTTCCTGGTTTGAATCAGGATGAAGTTTTTGCATTATTTTCTTATATTTTGATAGAACATCTTCTTTTGAACACTTGTTTCGTTTTAATCCCAAAATATTATAGCTATCATCTAGAGTAAGGTTTGATGAGGGTTTAGAATTATTTGGTCCTGAAGTGAAATTAAATCTTCCTGTCTGTCTTAAATAACTTAAAAGTCTAAATAATTGAAACATTTGTAGAAGGGTTAATCCTTTTAGCTTAAGTAGAGGAAGTAGTAATATTAAAACTGGAATACTAAAAGCATATCTTCCTACTAAAAAGAAAATAGCGGCCAAGAGTATAGAGGCAATTATAATGATATATCTAATAGACCTTGCGATTTTTTTGCTACTTGTTTTGGCAAACCAATTTAATAATAAATAAAGAATGACAAAACAGATTCCAATGATTAAAAATAAATTCATAATTCTTTTTTAATGATGAAGATACCACAGTTACGTAAACAACCAGAAAAAAAAAGTTTCCATGGATACAGTTGGAAAGACGATTACTCATGGATTCATCAAGATAATTGTCTCGAAATTTTAAGAGATACGGGTCAACTCAATCCTGAAGTTCGAAAATATTTAGAAGAAGAGAATGTCTACACTAAAGAAAATATGAAAGACACAGAAAATTTGCAAAAAAAACTTTTTCGTGAAATTGAGGGTAGAATAAAATTAGATGATGAAAGTCTTCCTTATAGAGATAAAAAATACGAGTACTGGACCAAAACCACAAAACAGGGAAATTATTCTAAAAAATTAAGAAGAAAAATAGGTGATAATAAAATAGAAACTTACTGGGATGGAGATGTAGAGGCGAAAGGTAAAAAATTTTTTAGCACAGGAGATCTTGAGGTTTCATACAACGATGAGCTATTAGCTTATTCCATAGATGATAAGGGCGGCGAATATTTCACAATTTTTTTAAGAAAAATAGCTGACAATAAAATTATTGAAGAGCCCATTAAAGATACAGCTGGGGGTATAGTTTGGGCATATGATGACAAATCATTTTTTTACCGAAAACATGATGGCCAACACAGACCTCGTAAAATTTTTCAACACAAATTAGGCACTTCAAGTAAAGAAGATAAATTAATTTTTGAAGAAAAATCTGAAAGATTTACATGCTCTATAAGCACTAGTAGTTGCGAAAATTTTTATTTAATTGATACAAGTGAACATACAACGTCTGAGGTTTACTATTTTCATAAAGATGAAAAAACATTTAAACCAAAATTATTTTTCAAAAGAGAAGCGGGTATTCAATATAGCATAGATAGTTTTGCTGGTTGGTGGTGGATGTGGACCAATAAAGATGCTGAAGATTTTAAAATTTCAAGATGTCCAAATAAAAATACTAAAGAGTGGAAAGATTTTATTCCTGCGAAAAATGGTGTTTTAATTGGTGGACTCACGTTCTTAAATAATTGGATTGTCAGATCTGAGGTTTCTGATGCTCTTTCAAAAATTTTTGTTAGAAACACAAAAACGAACAAAGAAGAGCAGCTGATGTTCACTGATGAAAAAGTTATTTCTCCAGGAATAGCTCTTATGCAGAAAGATAAAAACACAGACACTATACGAATAGGTTATGAATCTCCCAGGACACCTTCTAGAACATATGAATACAATTTAAGGACAAAAGAAAAAAAACTTGTGAAGGAGCAAGAAGTTCCGTCTGGTCACAATAGAAATGATTATATTGTGGAACGCTTGAATTGTCCAAGCCATGATGGTCGAAATATTCCAATTACAATTACTTATCATAAAAAAACAAAACTAGATGGAAATGCACATCTTTTATTATACGGCTACGGAAGCTACGGAAGTTCTATGTCACCTACTTTTTCAACAACAAAACTTTCTTTAATTGATAGGGATATAATTTGGGCAACATGTCATATAAGAGGTGGACTTGAGAGAGGAATGGCATGGTGGCGAGAAGGAAAGATGTTAAACAAAAAAAATACATTTTCTGATTTTATTAGTTGTGGAAAATTTTTAATTCAAAAAAAATATACTAGTAAAAATAAATTGATTGCTTTTGGAGGTTCTGCTGGAGGCCTTCTGGTGTCAAATGCTGTTAATCAAGCACCTGACATTTTTCTAGGAGCCATTATGGCTGTGCCATTCGTAGATAATTTAACAACCAATATGGATCATTCACTCCCCTTAACCCCTGGAGAATTGTTAGAATTTGGTGATGCAAAAAATAATAAAGAACACTTCGAATATATACGTTCTTACGCTCCTTATGATAATATTGAAAAAAAGAACTATCCTCATATTTTGATTACAACATCTTTGTCTGACTCTAGGGTTTTGTTTGACGAACCAACCAAATATTGTGCAAAACTTAGGGATTACAAAACCGATAGTAATTTATTACTTTTAAAATGTGAAATGGATGCTGGGCATGGATCTCGGTCAGGAAGAAAAAACACAATAGAAGACATCGCTTTTGATTATGCTTTTGCCTTAAAAATTTCAGGAAAAGTATAATTTAAAAACAATTCTTGCTACTAAAACCAACAACAATATTGTTTTGATTTATTTCAAATCTTCTTTCACATTTAATATTTAATTTTGATTTTAAATAAACAAAATTCTTGTTTGCCTTATCGGTTACTTCTACCAAATCTGGTTCACCGAATTCTATTTTTAATTCCTCCACCGACTTGCTTAGAAAACTGCTTAGTTTTTGTTCCTCTTTGGAAATAGTCTTATCAACCTTTGTGCTAACTGTTTTACAACCTACAAAGATAAAAAAAGATAGAATCAAACATATAAAATACATTTTTTTCATAATTCAACTTTTTATAGAATACACCAAAAATTATAAACAGAAATACAACTTTAAATATACATAAAAAAAGACTCATCTCTGTATTGCAGTTTTTTCGTTAGATTTAGTATGAAGAATCAAATACCACCATTAGATATCAATTTATCGAAAGAGAGGAAAAATTATGCTGGATAAATATTTTGAGTACAGAAAGCACAAAACCACTTTCAATACAGAAGTTGTAGCTGGGGTCACGACATTCCTAACTATGGCTTACATTATGTTCTTAAATCCCTTTATTCTTTCCGGTGAATTCGCTGGAACAGAAAAAGGTTTTTTTGATTTTGGAGGTGTATACACCGCTACAATTGTAGCAACTGCCATAGCCTGTTTTATTATGGCATTTTATGGAAAAACTTGGCCGATAGGTCTTGCGCCTGGGATGGGTATTAATGCATTCGTTGCATTTGGCGTAGTTGGAGGAATGAAATATACACCTGCCGAAGCTTTATCAACCGTATTGCTTGCAGGAATATTATTTTTATTAGTATCTCTAACTCCTATCAGGGCTTGGATTATCAATTCTATTCCAAGAAGTTTAAAACTCGGAATTGGAGCTGGTATTGGACTATTCTTGTCTATTATTGGTTTAGAAATAATGGGAGTAGTTGGAGATCATCCTGTAACATTAGTAACGCTAGGAGATATTAAAAATCCACTAGTTTTGTTGGGTTGTCTTGCCTTGGTGGTAATGGTTGTTCTAGAAAAAATGAAAGTTAGAGGCAATATTATTATCGGGATATTAGGATTTAGTATCTTAGCTTGGTTACCAATGTGGGATTGGACTGGAGCAACAATTGAGGGTGGAAAATCATTAGCAAGATTTAATGGTGTTTTTTCTGCGCCTCCGTCAATGAGTTATCTCTTTGAAGCTGTTGAAGGTTTTAGTACAGGAAAAGTTTTATCTGGAGGTGGATTGACAGTAATATTCACACTATTCTTTATAGACTTTTTTGACACAGCTGGAACTTTAACTTCTGTTGCAAACGTTTCTGGTAAAGTAAAAGGAAACAAAGTCGAAGACATTGATAGAGCAATGCTTGCGGACAGTGCTGGGACAGTGGCTGGTGCGTTCATGGGAACAACTACAGTTACAAGCTATGTTGAATCTGGTGCCGGAGTTAAAGCAGGTGGACGAACTGGAATGACCTCTTTGGTTATTGGAGTTCTGTTTCTTCTTTGCCTAGGGTTTGCGCCTTTAGCGACAAGCCTTCCTAAAGAAATAGATGGTGCTGCACTTGTATATGTGGCTGTTCTGTTTGTAAGAAACATTACAGATATAGAGTGGGATGATATAGCAGAATCTGCTCCTGCAGTGATAGCTATGATCACTATGCCACTTACCTATAGCATATCAAATGGTATCGCTTTAGCTTTTATAGCTTATGCGCTAATTAAGATATTGAGCGGCAATGCTGCTAAAACATCACCAGCAATATGGGTTGTTGCAGTATTAAGTGTAATGAGCTTTGCAGTAGCTTAAGAATATTAAATAATTTTTAAAAAAAGGGTTGAACGAAAGTTTAACCCTTTTTTTTATGTTTTTTTTTCAATTCTTCAATTTTAATTTCTTCGTAATGTTCAAAAGGTTGTACAATCCATGGATCACTTTTTAATCTAACGGCACAATAATCTGGTTCAAATGTTGATTTTTTTTTCTTCCATAAAGTTGCTGTTTTTATATCTTCGATTTTATCTTTTATTGGTTCATATTTTTTTAACCAATCTACACTTTTGTTTAAAGTAATTCCTGTATCTGAAAGATCATCACATAAAAGTATTTTCCCACCCATATTTTTTGCAATCGAACTCATCTCTCTAGAAAAGACTATGTCTCCTTGTTCGTCCTCAACGCCTTTACCACTGTAAGATTCAACAGCTAGGTAAGCACATTTTAATTTAAAAACTCTGCTTAAAACATCTATCATAGGTGCTGCTCCACGCATGATACCAACAAGCAGGGTAGGCTTGTAACCGCTATCATGGACCATGATTGCCAATTTTTCCACAGTCCTGTTATATTCATCCCATGAAACAATTAATTTTTCTGACATATTAATTCTGCTATCATAGTTAAAAAAAACTTAATTAAAAAGGAGAAAATTTATGGCAAAAGGCTATTGGATAAGTTTGTATACAAAAATTGAAAATCAAGAGAATCAAAAAAAGTATGCTAAAACTGTAACTCCCATTATCAAAAGTTATGGAGGCACACCTCTTGTAAGGGGAGGAAAATATAAGGTTTATGACGGGGACAACTTTCAAAGAACGGTTGTTTGGGAATTTCCTAGCTATGAAAAAGCAGTCGAATGTCATAGCTCTAAAGAATATCAAGCTGGTTGGAATCTAACTAAAGAAACAAGTGTAAGACACATGCAAATCGTTGAAGGATTTAGTACTGAATAGGTTCGTTATCTATTGATCGCCAAAAATACCAGGTAGCTACAGAACAATAAGGTGAAAATTTTTTTTGAAGTTTTTTTACAAAACTTTTAGGGGGTAAATAACTTTTTTTATAATTAACGGAGATAGCTCTAAGCAAACCTATGTCTTGGACTGGCCAAATGTTTGGTCTGTTAAAAAAGAAAAGAAGGGCCATTTCTGCTGACCATCTTCCAATTTGTCTTAAGCTAGAAAGATAAATAATTGCTTCCTCATCATTCATTTTTTTTATTAATCTTGGATCAAAAGACTTATCCAAAATTTTTTCTGACAAACTTTTTATTCCCAGTGCTTTTTGTCGACTTAAACCACACTTTCTCAAAGACCCCAGGGAAAGCTTTGAAACAACCTTTGGATTAATTTTTCCCTTACATTTTTTTTCAAACTTAGAAAATACCGAATCAGCTGCTGCAGTAGAAATTTGTTGGCCTACTATAGATCTTGAAAGAGAATAAAAAAAGTTATTTCGAGTGGTTAGGTGACCTTTGTGAGATCTAATTAATCTAAACATAACTCTATCTTTTTTGGAAAGATATTTTTTTGATTTTTCCCACCACCTAGGTTTCATACTCTTGGTGCCACAACTTGTTTTTTTAATGTTGCTTCCCTTCTAAAAATTATAAATGAGCTTACAACGATAAGGCTGGCCCCTAATAAAGTCATCGATTTTGGTATTTCGCTGAAAATTAAATAACCCGCCACAACTGCAACTACTAAAGATAAATATTTAATAGGAGAAACAAGGCTTGCATCAGCCAATCTATAACTTTGGGTAAGCAATAAATTTGCTATACCTCCAGATAAACCAAGTATTGCAAATAAAAGTGCCTCGTATGGTGTTGGCCAAATCCAACCATTTAAAATAGTACTAAGACCGACTAAAAGAGATAGGATAGAAAAGTAAAATGCTATCAAATAATTTGGTTCAGTTTTTGATAAACTTCTTATACTTATTGCCACATTAGCAAAGCCTAGTGAAAAAATAATTGGAAAAATATAATAAAGATTCATTTCTTCAAAAGCAGGACGAACTATAAATAGCATTCCTATAAAACCGATTAGAACTGCAGACCATCTTCTTATACCTACTTTTTCTGAAAGAAAAATTACGGACATTATGGTCACAAATAAAGGTCCAGTAAAAGTTAAACTAATAACGTCAGCTAAAGGTAAATTTCTTAAAGCAACAAACAAGGCGATAATAGCAATTGTTCCACTAACTGCTCTGAAAGCATGAAGTATTGGTCTTTTAGTTTTATAAAAAGTAAAAATTTTATTTCTAGGTATTAAAAAAAGGATTGGTATCATTCCGAAAAAAAACCGCATGAACAAAACTTGTCCAAATGGGACATCATTTAAGTATTTAACTATCAAATCCATGCTGCTGAAACAGATTACTGATCCAACCATGTATAAAACTGCCTTTTGTGATTTTGTGAGCAAATTTACCGCCTTTAATTAATTTAATTAACATATTAGAATTTCAATACAATGGAAACTGGAATATTTGCAGCTGGTTGTTTTTGGAAACCTGATCTAGAGTTTGAAAAGCTTGAGGGTGTTAAAAAAACTGAAGTGGGTTACTGCGGGGGCAATAACTCAAATACAACTTATGAAAATGTTTGTACAGGCACTACTAATCATGCCGAAGTAGTTAAAGTTTATTATGACGAAAATATTATTTCCTATCAAGAATTATTGAACTTTTTTTTAAAAATCCATGACCCGACAACTCTTAACAAACAGGGACCGGACATAGGTACGCAATATAGAAGTGAGATTTTTTACACTAAAGAAGAACAAAAAGATATTGCTGAAAAAGTTATAGAAAAAGCAAATGAAAAATTTAAAGGGAAAATTGTGACAAAAATTTCAAAAGAATCCAATTATTGCAAAGCTGAAGATTATCATCAAAAATATCTTAGAAAGAAAGGAATGTTATGAATTTAGTTACAACAGATTGGTTAGAATCTAATTTAGATAAAGTAAAAATATTTGATGCCAGTTGGCATATGCCTTCTACAAAACGTAATGCTAAAAAAGAATACGATGAAAAACATATTAGAGGAGCAATATTTTGGGATATAAATGAACATAGCAATAAAAATTCGCCTTATCCACATATGATGTCTAATTCAGATTATTGGACCAAAATGTTATGGTCCTACGGAGTTAGAAATGAAGATCATATTATAGTATATGATTTCAGTGATCTATATAGCTCCTGTAGATTATGGTTTGCTCTAAAATATTTTGGTCATCAAATGGTTTCTGTTTTAGATGGTGGGTTAAAAAAATGGCTCAAAGAAGATAGAGAAACTACAAATAAGTTAGAAAAAATTCAAAAATCAAATAGCTACAGTGTAAATGAAAATATTAAATGGATTAAAAATAAAAGACAAATTGATGAAAACATTAAAAATTTTTCTTTCCAAATAGTTGATGCTCGAAGTCGTGAACGTTTTGAAGGAAAGGTAGAAGAACCTCGTCCTGGATTAAAAAGAGGCTGTATAACGGGCTCAAAAAACATTCCTTTTAAAGATTGTATTAACTCTGAAACAAATGCTTTTAAGAAGAAATCTGAATTAACTCAAATTTTTAATCAAAATAATGTAGATCCTACTAAGCCCGTGGTTTTTACTTGTGGTTCTGGAGTGACTGCTTGCGTTTTAGGTATGGCATATTCTTTGATAAGTGATAAAAATGCTGTGATTTATGATGGTTCTTGGTCTGAGTATGGAGAAAAATGAAAAGATCTAAAAAAGTAACTATAGGAATTATAATATTTTTTATTATCGTTGCGACTGTAATTGGTGGCAGAACAGCGATGGGTATTTATTTTAAAAAAAAATTTGGTAAACGCCCTCCTCCAGGAGTTATAGTAGAATTAGTTTCTGAAAAAAAATTTAATCAAACCATTGAAAGTTATTGTACTGCGTTGAGTAGCAAAACTACTTCTTTTAAAATTAAAAAAAGTGATCTGTTGGAACCAATAAAATTTCAAAAAAAAGTTAAAAAAGGTGGTGTAATTGCCAAATTACAAAACAAAACTATAACAGCGCCCTTTACTGGAACAATCGGAACACGTGGGATTAGTTCATCTATTTTAGGTACTGACTCGATAATGGTAACCTTGGATGATGCTAATAAAATACTTTGTGATTTGCAGATCCCTGAAGTATTTGCTGCTGTCATAAAAAAAGATTTACAAGTTAATGCAAGATTTCTAGCTTACAAAAACAAATTATATAATGGAAAAATCGTTTCTCACGCCTCTCGAATAGACGCACAAACACGTAGTATTTTGGCCAGAGCACAAATAAATAATGAAAATCTTGAAATACTTCCTGGTTCTTTACTTGATATTGAAGTGTTCTATAATAACGAAGAAGCACTTTCCGTAGCAGATACAAGTATCATTTTTGAAGATGAGAAGAAATTTGTTTATAAAATTTTAGATAATAACAAAATTCAAAAGACAGAAGTTGTAACAGGAATAAGAAAAGATGGAAATCTTCAAATTTTAGAAGGCTTAAGTCCTAATGATCGAGTAATTAAAGAAGGACTGTCCAGACTTAGTGACGGAATGCTTGTTAGACCCATATTAAAATAAAATGCATAATTTTTGTCTGCTAAATATAAAAAGACCAGTTTTAAGTTCTGTTTTTTCTCTATTGCTTGTAGTTTTTGGCCTTTATACATTTTTTGAAATTAGTACTAGAGAACTTCCAAAAAATCTCCAGCCTCCCGAAGTAGTCATTTCAACTAAATATACCGGTGCAAGCCCATCCATAATTGCATCTGAAATTTCAGAACCAATTGAACTAGCGGTTGGTGGTGCAGAAGGTATTAAATCAATTGATACATTGTCAGAAATTGGAAGGAGCACTGTAAAAATTGAATTTTTTACTAACATTGACGTAGATGACGCTGCCAATGATATTCGAGAAAGAATAGCTAGAATTATAGATAACCTGCCAGAAGACAGTAAGGCTCCAGAAGTAAGAAAAGCTTCAGCGGGATTTTCTACTAGTATGTGGCTATCTGTAAGCAGCACTTCCTGGAATTCTTTAGATATTGGCGACTATGTGAAAAGAAATTTGGTTGATGCTTTCAGCTCCGTTCCTGGAACAGGAAGAGTAATTGTTGGGGGAATTAATGAAAAAGCAGTAAGGGTTTATCTTAACCCGGTTAAACTCATTGCAAATGATTTAGATATTAGAGAAGTAGAAAGTTCTATAAGAAAAAATAATATTGCTGTGCCCGCCGGAACAATTGAAGCAAACAACGTAGATCTTACGCTTGACCTTGGAAAAACTTACACGAATATTAATTCTATTAAAAAGCTTCCAATAAAAAAAATCAGAGGAAAAATTATAGCTTTGGGAGATTTAGGGGAAGTTAAGTATGGTCCAGTTTCTGAAAAAACTTTATTTAAAGCACAAAGTCCGGATTCATTAAATGAAAATACTGTTGGAATAGGTATATATGCCCGAACAAACGAAAGCACGGTGACACTTTCAAATAATATTAGAGAAAAAATTGAAGAAGTAAAAAAAACACTACCTGATGGTCTTAAATTATCAGTAAGTTTTGACAGGGCCACTTATATTAAAGAGGCCATTGAAATGTGTTATCAATCAATAATTTTAGCTTTAGCATTAGTTGTCGGAATTATTTATCTTTTTTTAGGGAACATAAGAGCCACAATTGTTCCAGCTGTAACACTGCCTGTCAGTTTAGTAGGTGCTTGTCTTGGTTTGTGGATTTTTGGTCTTACTATCAACGTTTTTACACTGCTTGCTATCATACTAAGTGTGGCCATCGTAACTGACGATAGTGTTGTTATGACAGAATCAATTTATCACAGAGTTGAACAAGGAGATACTCCTCTTGCAGCAGCGGCTACTGGATCTAAAAATGTTATTTTTGCGATTTTATCTACAAGCATCATACTTTTAGCAACATTTGCACCCTTATTATTTATTGGGGGAATTAGCGGAACTTTATTTAGAGAAATGGCAATAACCCTTTCAATTACAATTGTAATAAGTACCTTTACAGCTCTTTCGATCGCGCCAATGTTAGGATCAAAATTACTTAACAAAAAAAAATCTAAATCAAAAATAGTTTTAAAATTTGAAAGATTATTTGATTCTTTTGGGCAATTTTATTCTGAAACTTTAAATTATTGGATAAAAAGACCAAAAACTATAGTTTGGTTTATGATTTTTGTAGTTGCCTTTGCTGCTCTTCTTTTCAAGTTTACCCCTAAAACTTTACTAGAAAGAGATCCAGATAGAGGGGTTTATTTGGTTTTTGGAAAAACTGATGAATCTTCTTCTTTTGAATATACCGTTGATAAAGCTGAAAAAGTTGAAAAAAGATTATTGCCACTTTTGCAAGATGAAAATGAACCTTATCAAAAATTAATTATGAGGGTGCCTGGATTTGGTAGATCTTCACAATCATATAATAGCTTTATAATAATAGCTTTGCTGGACAATTGGAATGATAGAAAAGACAGTGCACAAAAAATTGTTAGAAAGGCTATAGGAAAAATTGTTACCGTTCCAGGTACAATGGCATTTCCATTAACTCCTAACTCAGTTCGTGTAAGCAATTATCAAAAACCAGTTGTAGTGACTATGACAGGACCTTCCTATGAGAGTTTATACAAATGGCAAAATTCTGTAATGAAACAATTGAGAAATAACAGAGGTTTGGCTGATATAACTTCTGATTATTCGAAAAATAAACCAGAGGTTCAACTGTTGATAGATGAAAATAAAGCAAAAGATCTGGGTCTTTCTACTCAAGCAATTGGAAAATCTATAGAAACTTTATTCTCTGGAAAAACTGTAACAACATTAAATGAATCGGGAAAGGAATATCCCATAATTTTACAAGCGGATCTTAAGGACAGACGAAAAACTGAAAGTCTAAGCAAAATATTTGTACGTTCCGAAACTACTGGTAAGTTAATATCTTTGGCTAACGTGGTCAGTTTTGAGGAGAGAGGTTCGGCAAAACTATTAACGCGTTACCAAAGATCTAAATCAGTAACCCTTACTGCACGATTAGTAGGCGGTTATACGCTAAATGAAGCGCTAAATTTTATTGAAAAAACAATTGATAATGAGGCACCTTCAGCTGGAATTTTTTATAAGGGAAAATCTCTAGACCTCAAAGAGTCTTCAAGTGAGTTAATTATAATTTTTGCATTGGCCCTGGTAAGTGCCTATCTAGTAATGGCTGGTACTTTCAATGCTTGGCGACAACCTTTTGTGGTTATGTTAACGGTGCCTTTAGCTGCCTTAGGAGGTTTAATTTTTATTCTTTTATTTAACAGTACAATAAATATTTTCTCTCAGATTGCTTTGGTTGTGCTAATCGGAATTGCTACTAAAAATAGTATTTTAATAGTTGATTGGGCAAACCAACTAAGAATTAAAGGAAAGAGTGTTGAAAATGCTATAGTCGAGTCTTGTATGAGAAGATTTAGACCGATTATGATGACAAGTTTATCTACTCTTATTGCAATGGTCCCTCTAGTAGTTGGAAACATTGGTCCTGGGGCTGGAGAAGGAATAAGGCTAGCGGTAGGTTGTACAATATTTGGCGGAATGTTGATTAGTACTTTTTTAACTTTATTTACTACCCCCGTCTTTTATTTGCTACTTTGTAAAAATTCTAAAAGGATGGACGAAGTTGATATTCAGCTGGGTAAAGAATTTAGTAAATAATATATTTTTTTCTATTTAACTTATCTCTACATATCGTTAATTGTTTTCTATAAGTAGAGGCAATATCTTTTGCAGATTTTGCGTATATAATTGCTTTTTTATCCTTAGAATAATTTTTATAATCACCCCAACCTTTATAATAAGCCAAGTACTGTCTGTAAGCGTCATTTTTAGGTATCTTCAATAATTTGTTGGTCTTACTTACATACCAGCCAATAAAATCGACTGAGTCTTTAAATCTTGCCCTGGTAGCATATTTGTTTCCAGTTTCTTTTTTATATTGTGCCCAGGTACCTTTAATAGCCTGAGAATACCCAAACGAACTTGATTTACGTTTGTAAGGTATAACTTTAAAAAGTTTAATTCTTTCAGGTTTTGCTAGCCAATCAAATCCGCTTTCTTTTTTTACAAATGCTAACTGAATATAAATTGGAACACCCCATTTCTCTTCAACCTTTTTGGTATGTTTATACCATAAGTATCGATCTTCAAAGATTGCACAGCTATTTTTAGTGTTTTTAGGAACAGAGGAACAAGCGGCAACAAAGAATAATAAAATTAATAAATAAAAATTTGTTTTTCGAATCACAAAACCATTATAAATGGTTTATTTTTTTCTGCATTTATTTTCCCAAGAAGTATTATATTTCATTTTCCAGACACCTAATTTGTTAACTTTAGCATATTTTTGTTCTTTGGCGTACTTACCTTTTGAATAGTATATATAATCGCAAGCATATCCTTTTTTAACCATAAAAGATGATAGGCTCTCTCCATTAATAAAACATTCGGCTACTGTTCTTCGATACTTGTCTTTATTTTTTTCTCTTACACAAGTGACAATATTATTGGCTACTTTGTCTATAAGCTTATCTTTGGCTAATCTATAACCAATTTCTTTTCTTTCAGGAGAATTTATTCCCCCAAAACGAATTTTTTCTTTATTAATTTCAATTGTATCACCGTCAATGATTCTCGCCTTTCCTTTGGCAACATTTTTTTCTGAACTGTTTGAAAATGAAAAATTAATTAAAATTATGAAGCTAAATAAAATCAGACTTGGCTTTTTCATCGAATTCTTTCATTTTTTTTCTGATGTCTTCGTCTGTGATATTGTGACCTTTTAGATCTGCTTGAATTTTTCTGAAAACATCTTCGTCTCCTGCTTCTTGAAAATCAGCTTTGATAACAGACTGGATATATTCTTTTTCCTTTTCAGGATCATATCCAAGTTTTTGAGAAGCCCACTGGCCAAGATATTTATTTCTTTTTGCAGCAACTTTGAATTTTAATTCTTCATCATGTGCAAATTTTTTCTCAAAGGATTTTTTTCGTTCGTCAAATTTTTCCATTTTTTAACTTCTTATATAAAAATATTATAACAATAGCTAATAATGTTCCAAGTAAATTAGCAAAAAGATCTAACGATTGAAAAGATCTATTGGGTATAATTAAATGAGATAATTCTAATAGTAATGATAGTAATATTAGAAAAATTAAGGTTTGATTAAAACCAGTCCCTCTCATGTAGCTCATTAGACCAAGTATTGATAAATAAAAAAAAGCCAATGCGTGATTGATTGAGGTTCCCATAGGATTTGGGATCATATCTGGTTGTCTGCTAAAATCTCCATAAAAAAAATACCCGATGAGACTGCCTGGAAAAAGATACAAGATTAATAAACCTGTAAGGGAAAAGTAATACAAATAGCGAACTATACGGATTTTATAATCCATTTCAAAAAATCTGTATTTCCATTTTTTATATCAAAAAAGATAACACACGGAACTTCGTAACTATGTAATTTTTTAACGCTCTTAATAATTTTTTGAACATTTTTGTTCATTGTCTTACCAACAATTAAAATCTCTTTTGCTTTTGTTACTTTTCCTTTCCAAGTAAATACTGAATCAACATTGTGAATAATATTAGCGCATGCTACGAGTTTCTTTTTTACAAGAAATGCAGCTATTTTGTGTGCTTCCTTTTTTTTTGGACAGGTAATGTAAAAGAATTTAATACCCTTCATATTAATAATTTAATATATTAAATATATTATATTCAATGGGTAAACTCATAGCAATTAGACACGGGCAAAGTACTTGGAATGCTGAGAATCGTTTCACAGGTTGGGCTGATGTCGATCTATCGGAAAAAGGCGTAGAAGAAGCCGAAAAATCTGGAAAATTATTACAGGAGTTAAATATAAATTTTGACAACTGTTTTACCTCCTATCTTAAACGAGCAATAAACACCCTGGAAATAGTATTAGAAGTTCTTGGAAAGGATAATAAGTACACCAAAGCTTGGGAACTTAATGAAAGACATTACGGATCTTTAACAGGATTAAATAAAGCTGAAACTAAAAAAAAATTAGGTGAAGAGCAGTTTAAAAAATACAGAAGATCTTGGGATATTCCGCCACCTAACCTCGATAAAGATTCTAAATTCAGTTCACACAATGACCCTTTATATAAAGATCTAAAAAATATACCTAACACCGAATCTTTAAAGGATACTTATGATCGTGTTGTACCTTATTTTGAAAAAAACATAGAAAAGCACCTGAGGGAAAATAAAAACATTATTCTTTCAGCTCATGGGAACACTATTAGGGCGTTAGGGAAAAAAATTTTTAATATATCTGATAAAAATATAAACTTGCTTGAAATACCAACGGGAAATCCTTTGGTAATTCATTTTGATAATTCAGGCAAAGTTTTAAGCGCAAAATATTTGGACGAATCTAGAAAAACTGAAATAATATCTAATCAATAACTTTTTTTTTTAGTTTTTTATATATTTTATAATTATTTATATGAAAAAACTTTTGTCTACTAGCAACGCCAATAAGTTCTTTATTCTTTATTAAATTGTCCCAAACTTTATTCATGGAAAAAGGTTTAATTTTTCTTTTTTTGAAAACTGATCTATTAATAATTTGAGCTCCAGTAAAAATAAACTTATTACTTTTTTGTCTTAAAATTTCATTTTTAGAATTTAAGTTAAAGTCACCCTTGAATGACCGATCGTAACTTTTACTTTTTGAAACCAAAAGCATCGTTGGCTTTTTATTTTTTATATAAACTTTCTCAAGTTTTTTAAATTCTTTTTTATATCCTCTTCTCCAAAGAGTATCTGGATTTAAAACAAAAAATATTTGTTTTTTGAATTTCTTAGATGCATTTAAAATTCCCCCACCTGTATCTAATATTTTTCTTTTTTCTACAACCACATGTACTTTGGAAGAAAATTTTTTTCTTTTTACAAAATTGACCATCTCTTTATGAAGATGGTGGGCATTAATTATAATATGCTTGACGCCTAGAGAAATTAAAAATTTAATGCTGTTTTCTAATAAAGTTACACCGTTAATTTTCACAAGTGGTTTTGGAATTTTTTTTGTAATTGGACGCATTCTTTTTCCAAAACCTGCTCCTAAAATTATCGCTTTTTTTACTCCCATTTAAAATTTCTTTTTTTTTCTTATTTTTATATTTATAGCTTTTTTAAGTATCGTTTCTAAATTTTTAAAAATTTTATTTTTCATTCTTAACTCAATTAAAGACCATGTGTAAGGTAAATATTTTAGATATTGCGGCTTATTATCCCTTTTAAAAAGTCTATAAAAAATTCCTAAAATTTTTAAATTTCTTTGAATAGATAGAATATCAAAATCATTTTTTAATGAAGATATTTGTTTTTTTTTAAAGGAACTTTTTCCTAAATAATATTGAAATGTTTTATTTTTTATTTGGGAAGGAACTTTAATTCTTACATCATCTACCAATGATACAAGATCATACATTGGATTGCCTAAAATAGCATCTTGCGTATCAATAATACCTAACTTTTTATTAGTTGGCATAATATTAGATACATGAAAATCTCTATGAACAATAAATTGATTTTTAAAAAAAATTTTTTTGTATAAATTATGCAATTCACTCTTTATTATTTTTTTATACTTAAAAGATTTTTTTTTACCTATAACTCCTGGGAGATACCAATCAAAAAACAAATTAGATTCTTTGTGCAAGTTTGCTATATTATAACTATTTAATTTTAAATATTTATTTGAACCAAATTTAATTTTTCTTACTGGTTTTATTTTTTGGATTTTTAATATTACATCCACACACTTTTTATAAAGATTCAGCTTGTTTTTAGATTGTTTAACGTAATGTAAAAGAGTTTTGTCACCAAAATCCTCTATTTCCATAATGCCTTGCTTGAGGTGTTGGCTGATCAATTTTGGGGTATGAATACCCTTTTTTTTTAAAAATCTATTTATTGTCGAATAAGCTATAAGATTCTTAAATCTTTCTTTTTTAGCTGTAACGATAATTGATGTTTTTTTTCCTTTGTGCAGCCTAAAAAACTCTCTGAATGAAGCATCACTTCTAATTTTTTTAAGTTTAAATTGCATTTAGTTTAAAATTTTTCCATTTACCAAATCCACAAAATTTGATCTTCCTGCTCTCCACATCAGGTTCGTAGTAAAATGTAATTTCTAATCTATTTTCAATTTTTTTTTTCATTTTCTCAGGCCACTCAATAATTGATATTATATTCGTAGAATCTTCAAAAATACCCAATTGTTCAATTTCTTTGTTTGTTTTCAATCTATATAAATCATAATGCATAACTTTTAATGATTTCATTTCGTATTCGTATAAAAGATTAAAAGTTGGACTAGGCACTTCCGTTTCATTAACTTCGTTTTTTATCTGCAGTTGATTGATTAAACTTCGGGTAAAAGTTGTTTTTCCAGACCCTAATTCTCCAAAAAGAAATATACAATCTGTTTTTGACAATTTTAACAAAATTTTTTTTGAGATGGTGTTTATTTGAGATAAATTATATTTTAACATTAGCTACTTTTTAGTAGCGATAACTATCAGATTTAAATGGTCCTTTGGTGTCTACGCCGATATAATCTGCTTGATCTTTTGAAAGTTCTGTTAGCTTAGCTCCAACTTTATTTAAATGTAGCATCGCAACTTTTTCATCTAAATGTTTGGGTAAAACATATACTTTTTTTTCATATTTTTTATGATTATTCCAAAGCTCTATTTGAGCCATAACCTGGTTAGTAAAAGATGCACTCATAACAAAGCTGGGGTGTCCAGTTGCACAACCTAAATTTACCAGTCTTCCTTCTGCTAAAAGAATAATTCTTTTTTTATCGGGAAGCTCTATTTCATGAACTTGGGATTTGATCTCGGTCCATTTATAATTTCTTAATGCGTCCACTTGAATTTCATTATCAAAGTGACCAATATTGCAAAGTATAGCTCTATCCTTCATTTTTCTAATATGATCAGCGGTAACAATGTCTTTGTTTCCTGTAGCTGTAACTACTATGTCCGCATTACTGATGGCATCTTCCATTAGAACTACCTCGTAGCCTTCCATAGCCGCTTGGAGAGCACAAATAGGATCTGCTTCGGTCACCATAACCCTGGCACCACTTTGTCTTAATGAAGCAGCACTTCCTTTGCCTACATCTCCAAAGCCTGCAACGATAGCAGTTTTACCAGACATCATAACATCTGTAGCCCGTTTTATGCCATCAACCAAGCTTTCTCTACATCCATATAAATTATCAAATTTAGACTTTGTCACTGAGTCGTTAACATTAATTGCTGGGACTAAAAGTTTTTTTTGTGTTTCCATTCTTTTTAGTGCTTTAATTCCCGTGGTTGTTTCTTCTGATAGCCCCCTAACAGATTTTAGAAGTTCTTTATATTCTTTATGCATCAATGCCGTAAGGTCCCCTCCATCATCCAATAACATATTGGGTTTCCAATCTTTTTTTCCTTCTATAGTTTGTTTAATGCACCACCAATATTCTTTTTCTGTTTCTCCCTTCCAAGCATAAACAGGTATTCCTGCTTTTGCTATTGCGGCTGCAGCATGATCTTGAGTAGAAAAAATATTGCATGATGACCATCTTACATCTGCTCCTAACTGAACAAGAGTTTCAATTAGAACGGCCGTCTGAATAGTCATGTGTAGACATCCTAAAATTCTAGCTCCCTGTAATGGTTTTTGACCTTTAAATTCTTTTCGTAACGCCATCAATCCTGGCATTTCTGACTCTGCTATTGAAATTTCTTTTCTACCAAACTCTGATTGTTTGATATCTTTTATTTTAAAATCTTGGTTCATATAAAAATATTTTAGCAATTAAATTTATAGTAATCAAGTGGTTGCTATTGATTATATTTTTTTTGGTAAGTTTACTTCTATTTCTGCTCCACTTTGATTGTCAGTCCTATTAAAAGCCCTGACTTCACCACCGTGCATCTCTACAATGCTCTTAACAATATTTAAACCTAGGCCAGAATGCTGGCCAAATTTTTCTGGTCTATTGCTATAAAACCTTTTAAAAATTTTTTCTGTATTATTTTCTTGAAACCCTGGACCTTTATCTTTTACTTTAAAAGAGACTGTATCTTTATTTCCTTTAATACTAATTAGTACTTCTGAATTTTTAGGGCTGAATGAAACTGCATTATCGAGCAAATTTGCTAATATCTGTTCTAACCGGTTATATTTACCCAGAAGTTGGCAGCTATGACCATTTGGTTTTTCTCGAATAACTTTAAATTTAATATTTCTTTCATGTACATTAGAATTATTTTTAAACTCATCTACAACATTTTTTATTAAATCTTGTAAATCTAACTTCTTCATTTTTTCTCTGGATAAAGAAGCTTCGTCTTTGAGCATCTGAGAATAATCAGTGATTAGCCTCTCAATTCTTTCAACGTCATGACTTAAAATTTTTATTAATTTTACTCTTTCGTTTTGATCAGAGGTATTTTCAAGAAGTTCGGAAGCACCTTTTAAAGATGCCAATGGATTTCTAATTTCATGCGCCAAATCTGCTGAGGAATTTTCTGCCCGTCTAGTTCGATTTTGTAAATCTTGGGTCATATTGTTTAGAGATCTAGAAAGAAGACCTAATTCATCACTTCTTCTTAAAAATTTTTCTATTTTTCTTGAAGAGTCATCTTTAGATTTAATAGACTCTGTGTAACCTACTAATGCAGCAATCGGTGTAAGTATATACTTGTTAAGAAATATTGAAAAAAGAAAAATTGCAATTGCGATTGCGAAAACTGTTCTAAGTATAAAATTTTTTCTCTCCTCTACTGCGGTCAAAATTTCATTTGCCTGCTCTGTTACCATTATATAACCCAAAATATCTCCTTTTATATCAACGCTATTCAAGGTTTTTACATAAAAATTGTTATTTTCTTCTCTTTCAATAACAACTGGTTCACCCTTTTTTTTATTTGTTATCAAATTATTAATATTTGAATTTTCAGTTTTATTAATTGTTTTTTTATTTTTTGGTTCCTCTTTTGAGATGGAAGACTCTGTATTTATATTTTCTTCAACTATAGCATCTGATTTTACAAAAACATTCTGATCTAAATCTATTATATTGGTATCTCCGATTAAAACTCCGTCTATGTTATAAAATTGCACTCTCTCAAGATTTTGGAACAAAAATCTTGTTGAGAGTAAAAAATTCCTTAAATCTTTTGTTTCAAAATTAATTTTTAATCTCTCAATATGATTGGATGTATTATTTATAATAACTGTATGCTTTTCGATTTTTTGTTTAACCAAATTAGGTTGAATCGCTTTAAGATAGAAAAAAGTAAATAAACCTAAAATTAAAAATATTAGTGAATTAAATACTAAAAATTTTCTCAATATTGATGATGAATTTTTTACTAATTGCATTAACTAACGTTCCATCTATAACCACTGCCATAACGTGTTTCAATTGATGAAAATTTTTCATCAACTTTTTTAAATTTTTTCCTTATTCTCTTGATGTGGCTATCGATAGTTCGATCTTCTATATCAGTGTTTTCTTTGTAAGCTATATCCATTAGATGTGCTCTCTCTTTAATAACCCCGGGTCTCTGCGCAAGTTCTTTTACAATTAAAAATTCTGTTGTGGTAAGTTTTTCTGGTAAATTTTTTCCATTCCATTGACATTCAAGTTGGCTTGGATCAAGTTTAAGCTTCCCGTGAACTATCAAATTTTTTGTTTCATCCTGGGAGCTATTTTTTTTCCTTAACTGAACCCTAATTCTTTCCACCAAAACTTTAATCGAAAATCCTCCCGACTTTTTTATAAAATCATCAGCTCCTAATTTTAAACCCAACAACTCATCAACTTCTTCATCTTTTGACGTAAGAAATATTATTGGAATAGACATCTTTTTCTTTACTTTTTTTAGTAATTCTTCACCATCCATTCTTGGCATTTTTATATCTACGACTGCTAGATCAGGGGGGTTTCTAGAAAGTCCAACCAAAGCACTTTCTCCATCAATATATGTTTGAACTTTAAAACCTTCTCGCTCAAGTGCCATGCTTAGACTTGTGAGTATATTCCTGTCATCATCAACAAGTGCAATAGTTTTGGACATTTTCAATATCCTAATAGTTTAAAATAAATTGTCAAAATTTAGGCATTATTATTTTTAATGTGCCTCTTCCCAATTATTACCTGAATTAATGTTTACATCCAATGGAATTGTAAACATGTGGTACTCTGAGCTTGAAATTGACTCCATGGCTTTTTTGACTTCCTTTTCAACAGCAATTTGATTCGATTTTAAACATTCAAAAACTAGTTCATCATGTATCTGCAAAAGCATTTTAGCATCATGAATTTTTTCAGAACTTGCTAATTCATTAATTTTAATCATAGCAAGTCTAATAATATCGGCTGCAGAACTTTGTATTGGAGCATTTATAGCTGCCCTTTCTTGAAAGCTTCTAACGCTAAAATTTTTGTCATTTATACCTCGTAAATGAATTCTTCTTCCAAAAATATTATTTACGTATCCATTTTTTCTGCAAAATTTAATTGTCTTATCCATATATTCTTTTATTTCAGGAAATTTTTTAAAATAAGCATTAATAAAATCCAATGCCTCCTGGTTTGATACTGAAATTTGTTTCGCAAGGCCATATTGTGTAATTCCATAAATTATACCAAAATTAATAGTTTTAGCTTTTCTTCTTAGATTCCCGTCAACCTCTTTTATTGGAACATTAAAAACTTGGCTGGCAGTTAAAGTATGAATATCTTCCTTGTTAAGAAATGCTTTTTTTAGCTCTTTAACGTCAGCAAGGTCGGCCAAGATCCTCATTTCAACCTGATTATAATCTGCTGATATCAAAATATTATTTTTTTCAGCTATAAATGCCTTTCTAATTTCTCTGCCTTCGTCTGTTTTGATTGGAATATTTTGTAAATTTGGATCACTAGAAGCTAATCTCCCTGTATTTGTTGCGGCCAGTAAAAAAGATGTATGTACTCGTTTAGTCTTTGAATTAATATGGTCCTGTAGTGCATCCGTATAAGTGTTTTTTAATTTTGATGACTGTCTCCAATCCAAAACTAGACTGGGAAACTTGTGTCCCTTGAAGGCTAAATCCTCTAAAATTGAAGCACTAGTAGCCAAACTTCCTTTTTTTGTCTTTTTTAAATTTGCAATTTTAAGATCATTATAAATAATTTCACCCAGCTGTTTTGGTGATCCAATGTTAAACTCTTTTTTCGCTAAAGAAAAAATTTCTTTTTCGATTTTCTTTATCTTTTCTGAAAAATTTTTAGATAGTTTTTTTAAATATTCACTATTAATCTTAATACCATTCATTTCAACTTTTGAAAGAATTCTGACCATTGGTTTTTCAAAAAATTCATAAATTCTATTTAATTTCTCTGCATCCAACCTTTTCTTCAATGATTCAAATAATCTAAAAGTAACGTCGGCATCTTCTCCCGCATATTCTGTTGCTTTTTTTAAATCAACCTCTTCAAAGGTCATTTTATTTTTTCCTGATCCTACTATGTCTTTAAATGAAATGGTTTTATGATTTAAGTGAATTTCAGATAGTGTATCAAGATTATGTCGATTAATACCAGCATCCAAAGTATAGGATAAGAGCATCGTGTCTTCGATTGGATCTACTTCAATTCCGTGTCTTTTTAAAATTATATAGTCAAATTTAATATTTTGACCAATTTTTTTTATACTTGGATCTTCAAAAATTTTTTTAATTTTTTTAAGAACCAATTCCTTATTCAAACATTTATCTTTCTTGTGTCTTAAAGGGATATAATATGCTGCATTTGGAGAATAACAAACAGAAATACCTACTAGATCTGCTTCTACAGGATTTACCGAAGATGTTTCGGTGTCGATTGCAATTAGAGATTTCTCTTCTAAAGTAGTTATTAATTTTTCAAGTTCTTTATCGTTGGTAACAGTTATATATTTAGTGGTATCAATTTTTTTTGGTTTTGATTTAACTTCTTGCTTTTTTTTATTTCTCTCATCTGGTTCTCCGTAAAAATCGATTGCTTGGCTTAAGAGTCTATTAAATTCCATTTCTCTTAAAAAATCATAAAGTTTATTTTTTTCTACATTTTTAATATCAAAACTTTCAATTTTATTCTCTACCGGAACATCCTTTTTAAGGGTAACTAATTTTTTACTTACAAGTGCCAAGTCTTTGTTCTCGATCAAAGTTTCTTTTCTTTTTTTTTGAGGTATCTCTTCAGCTCTCTTAAGTAAGTTGTCTAATGTTTTGTATTTTTTGATCAATTCAGCGGCAGTTTTAATTCCTATGCCTGGAACTCCCGGTATGTTGTCCGATGAGTCTCCAGCCAATGATTGTACGTCGATTACTTGTTCTGGTCTAACCCCAAATTTTTCTATTACTTCTTTTTCTCCAATGACTTTACTTTTCATGGGATCAAATAATCTTATTTTATTGGAGACAAGTTGCATCAAATCTTTGTCAGAAGAAATTATTGTAACTTTAGCTCCTATACTAACAATCTGTTTTGCATAGGTTGCTATTAAATCATCGGCCTCATAATTTAATTGTTCAACCGAAGGTAAATTAAAAGCTTTCACGGCTTTTCTAATATATTCAAATTGAGGAGCTAGATCATCCGGGGCTTCTGATCTGTTAGCCTTATAATCTTTATAAATTTCATTTCTAAAGTTCTTTCTTGCAGAGTCAAATATTACAGCAAAGTGAGTTGGTTTATTTTTTGAGTCATCAGATCTTGACTCCTCTAAAAGTTTGAAAAGCATGCTGCTGAATCCACTAACAGCTCCTGTCGGTAAACCATCGCTTTTTCTCGATAAAGGAGGTAGTGCATAATAAGCTCTGAAAATATAACCAGATCCATCTACTAAATAAAAGTGGTCCGTTTTTTTTATTACATTCATCAATTAATGATATCCTAATTTTTTTAATGATATAATAATATTAAATTATGAACAAAATTGCATTATCCGCAGAAAATTTAACCAAAATTTATTCAAAAAATAATAATTTGAGTAAAAACATTTTGGCTTTAAACAAGTTAAACCTAGAAGTAAGACAAGGTGAAATTTTTGGTCTTTTGGGACCTAATGGGGCTGGTAAGACAACTTTCATAAATATTTTGGCGGGTACAGTTGAGAAAACATCAGGTCAAGCCAAGGTATGGGGTTTTGACCTTGATAAAGATCCAAGGCAAGTAAGAGCTTCAATTGGGATTGTTCCTCAAGAAGTTAATTTTGATCCGTTCTTTAGTCCAAAAAAATTACTAGAACTTCAAGCAGGTTTTTACGGAGTAAAACAAAAAGATAGAATTACAGAATCAATTTTAAAAACAGTTTCTCTTGAAAAACAAGCAAATGCTTACACAAGAAGTCTCTCGGGAGGTATGAAAAGAAGATTACTTATTGCAAAAGCAATGGTACATCAACCGCCTATTTTATTCTTGGACGAACCAACCGCAGGAGTAGATGTAGAATTAAGAAAAAATTTATGGGACAATGTTAGAGAATTAAATAAACTTGGTGTAACTATTGTCTTAACAACACATTATCTTCATGAAGCTCAAGAAATGTGTGATCGAATTGCAATTATTAACAAAGGAAACATGGTTGCTCTAGATACTACACAAAAACTACTGGAGCGTATTGAAAGTAAAAAAATTAAATTTAAAATTAAAAATTTAAATCAATTTGAAAAGATCAAGCTTGATGGTGTAAAATTTTCAAAAACCGATTCTGGGATTGTTGCTACTTATGATAAGAACAAATTCAAATTTGACCAAATTATAGATGTTGTAAAAAATAATGCTGAAATACTTGATATTTCTACTGATGAAGGTGATTTGGAAGATATATTTTTACAAGTAACAAATAAGTAGATTTTTCTGTAAATAAAAGTAAGAATCAGAATATGGAGTTAATTAAAAATTTAAAAGAAGCCCCTATAGTAAAAAGTTTATTTATAGCAATTTTAGGCTCTATTCTTTTGGCCATATCTGCAAAAGTAAAAATTCCCTTTTATCCAGTTCCCATGACTATGCAAACCTTCGTGGTTTTGTTGCTTGGTGTATCTTTAGGATGGAAATTAGGCTTGTTTACCGTTGCACTTTATTTGGTCGAAGGTATTGCTGGACTGCCTGTTTTTGCTGGAACTCCGGAAAAAGGTATGGGTATTGTTTATTTCACCGGACCAACCATGGGGTATTTAATCGGTTTTTTAGTAGCAGTTTACTTAACCGGTTTTTTTACTTTTGATAATAATTTTTTTAAGAATTTTGCAAGATTACTATTTTCTGTAAGTTTTATATATCTTTTAGGATTAATTTGGTTAGGAACATTAATCGGTTGGGACAAGCCAATTTTTAAATTAGGTGCACAACCTTTTCTTTTGGCTGAGCTGTTCAAAATTATTCTTTTGGCCCTGCTCGTGCCTTTGCTATTAAAATTAAAAAAAATATAAAAGTATTAGTTTGGTGACCTTTTAGACAATATCCTTTGAAGGGTTCTTCTATGCATTTTTAGCCTTCTAGCGGTCTCTGAGACATTCCTGTTACAAAGTTCGAACACCCTGTGTATATGTTCCCATTTTACTCTGTCTGCTGACATAGGGTTTTCTGGTGGTTTAGCCTTCGAATCTGGAGATGCCAAAAGAGCTGATTCGACGTCATCAGCATCTACTGGCTTAGCCATATAATCTATGGCTCCGGCCTTCACAGCAGCAACGGCTGTGGGCAGATTTCCATAACCCGTAAGCATTACTATCCTGCTGTCATTTTTGGCCTTATTGATCTCCTTAACTACGTCTAGACCACTCCCGTCTTCTAATCTTAGGTCTACTAGGGCAAATTTTGGAGGGGATAATTTCACCAATTTAACAGCATTTTCAACGGTTTTAGCATTTTTTACCTGGAAACCTTTCTTCTCCATGGCTCTGGATAACCTGTCTCTAAGAGGATCGTCGTCATCAACTATGAGAAGAGATTTGTCCTCGAAGTCAGCTAAGCTTAAACCTGGGGATGTCTTATACGTCTTTGTCATACATTTTATATAGTTGCTGATCAAAAGATTTCAAGTGATTATTTTCTTTACATAAATTGCAAAAACCATTAAATGCAAAATATAAAGGTTTTTTTATAAAATTTTTTAGAAGCCTTATGAAAAGTTTGTTGTGTAATTAACGGGGGAAAAACATACACGATGCAAAAATTTAGTAACGTTAACAAGTTAGTTAACACTCTGCGGCCTGAAAATCCGGTCTATTGTATTAGACCCAATTCAGTTAAAAAGTCTGTAGAGTTTTTTAAAAACAATTTTCCAGGAAAAGTCCTTTACGCTGTTAAAACTAATCCGGACGAAAAAATAATTAAAATCATTATAGATAGTGGGGTTCAGAATTTTGATGTTGCTTCAATCAATGAAGTAAAATTAATAAGAAGGATTGATAATAAAGCTAAGGTATATTTTATGCACACTGTTAAAAGTAGAGAAAATATTAAAGAAGCTTACTGTCAATACAACGTAAAAGATTTCGCATTAGATACTAAAGATGAGTTGCTTAAAATTCTTGAAGCTACAAATAATGCAAAAGATTTAAATCTTTATGTGAGAGTAAGTATTTCAAATGAACATGCTGAAATTGATTTATCCAGAAAGTTTGGTGCTTCACCAAGTGAAGCTTTGGGCTTACTGAGGTTGTGTAAAGAACATGGTAAAAAAGTTGGACTAAGTTTTCATGTAGGATCACAATGTATGCATAAAATTTCTTTTTCAAAAGGAATAACCGAGATTGGCAAAATCATAAAAAAAACAAAAATTGTACCAAATGTAATTAATGTGGGCGGAGGATTTCCAGCAGTATATCCCGATTTAACTCCCGAACCGTTAGAAAACTATTTAGAGGAAATTAAAGAGTCTCTGAAAAATTTAAAACTGGAAAAAATGCCAGAAATATTTTGTGAACCCGGTAGAGCACTTGTGGCAGAGGCTGGTTCTACTATTGTAAAAGTTCTATTAAAGAAAAAACAAAAACTTTATATTAATGATGGAACCTATGGTTCTCTATTTGATGCAGGTGTGCCAAATTTTGTTTTACCTACAAGGATGATTACCAATGGAAGGATTGTTTCAAAAAAACTTACTGATTTTAATTTCTATGGACCAACTTGTGATAGTCTAGACTACATGAAAGGACCTTTTTTGTTGCCCAACAATATTAAAGAAGGAGATTATATTGAGATTGGCCAGCTTGGAGCTTACGGAACTACATTTAGAACAAAATTTAATGGTTTCTATTCAGATACAATCTATCAAGTAGATGACAAACCTATCCTTTCGATGTACGATCGGAAAGATAAGCTTGATTACTTGGTTGCGTAATGAATAAAAAAAACGGTCCAACTATAGGACATAATAAAAAATCTCTATTAAAATCAGAAGTAGAACATATTGATATAACATCATTTGATTCCCGTAAGATTATTGAATCTATGAAAAAAATGTCCTTTACATCAAGGGACACTGCGAATGCTGCCGAGATCTATAATGATATGATAAAAGACAAAAGTTGTTCAATTTTTTTGACAATCGCTGGCTCAACTTCTGCCGCAGGATGCATGAATCTTTATTCCGATTTAGTTAAATACAATATGGTTGATGCTATAGTGGCTACTGGAGCATCAATAATTGACATGGATTTTTTTGAAGCTTTAGGATTTAAACACTATCAAGGTAGTCAATTTCAAGATGACAAAGTTTTGAGAGAAAATTATATAGATAGAATATATGATACCTATATTGACGAAGAGCAGCTACAGGCTTGTGACAAAACCATATGCGAAATAGCTAACAAACTAAAACCCAAAGCTTATACTTCTAGAGAATTTATTAAAGAAATCGGCAAATATTTAAAAAAAAATGCAAAGAAAAAAGGTTCTTTGATTGAAGTCGCCTATGATCACAATGTACCAATATTTTGTCCGGCCTTTACTGATAGTTCTGCAGGTTTCGGCCTGGTAATGCATCAAGAGCAGAACCCTGATAAGCATATTACAATAGATTCTATAAGGGAATTTAGAGAATTAACTGAGATTAAACTAAAATCAAAAGCTTCTGGATTATTAATGGTTGGTGGCGGAGTTCCTAAAAACTTTGTTCAGGATACAGTGGTATGTGCTGAGCTTTTAGGAAAAAATGTTGATATGCATAAATACGCCGTACAGATAACTGTTGCTGACACACGGGATGGTGCGTGCAGTAGTTCCACTTTAAAAGAAGCAAGTTCTTGGGGAAAAGTTGATACTTCTAAAGAACAAATGGTTTTTGCTGAAGCAACAAGTGTTTTGCCTTTAATTGCTAGCGATGCTTATCATCGTAAATTTTGGCAAAATAGAGAAAGAAAAAAATTTTCAAATCTATTTGGGTAAAAATTGAATTATCTATCTAATAAACAGGGTTTTTTAGGAATTGAAAATAAATTCAAAATAAAAGAAAAAGCTGTTGTTGTTCCATTCGGATTAGAAAAAACTGTCAGCTATGGAAGTGGCACAAAAAATGGACCCAAAGAAATCATAAAAGCTTCCCATCAAGTTGAATTATTTGATGAGGATCTAAGTTGTGAACCATATAAAAAAATTGGAATTAAAACCTTAAAACCTTTTTTGATCAAAAAAAAAATGAGCGAGGCCTTAATTCAAATTTCTAAAATTAATGAGTCTTTGTTAAAACAAAATATTTTTCCTATGGTTCTTGGGGGTGAGCACTCAATAACCCCGGGTTGTATTGTGCCTTTTGTAAAAAAATATGACAATCTTTGTTTATTGCATTTTGACGCCCATGCAGACTTAAGACAAAGCTACGAAGGAAATAAGTTTTCTCATGCATCAGCAATTAGAAGATGCTTAGATTATAAAAATGTGAATGTAGTATCTTTTGGTATAAGAAATATATCAAACGGTGAAGTGGCCTATTTAAAAAAAAATAAAAAAAAAATAAACATTTTTTGGGCAAAAGACAAAAAAAATTGGAATTTAAATGCTTTTAAAAAATTAATAAAAAATAAAAATGTTTATATTACTTTTGACGTTGATGGTTTTGACTCAAGCTTAATGCCAGCAACCGGAACTCCTGAACCTGGCGGACTTTTTTGGGATGAAACAATAGAAATTATAAAAATTGCATCAAAATATTCTAGGATAGTTGGTGCTGACATAAATGAACTTGCCCCTATAAAAGGATTTTCAAGTTATAATTTTTTAGTGGCAAAACTAGCTTATAAAATTCTTTCTTATAAATTTTTAAATTTTAAATTATAATATCAGAATTTTTCCAGGTTATTGTAACTAAAGCACCTTCTTTTTTTAAATTTAAAAAATTTAATGAAGCCTTTTTTCTTTCAAGGAGAGTTTTTCCTATAAAAGTTCCCAATCCCAAACCGGCTTTCGAACCTAATTCTTTTGACCTAGTTACAATATAAGGTTGACCAATTTTTTTTGAAATATCATCCGGAAATCCAGGACCATCATCAGAAATACTAATTTTAGTTGTATTTGAATTGGTTTCTAAATCTATATTTATTTTATTTTTTGAATATTTTACCGCGTTTCCAATAAAGTTACGAATTCCATAAGTTACTTCTACTGATCTATCAATTAATACTTCTTCTTTTGCTTTATCTAAATTTAAAATAATGTTTTTTTCTGATATTTCTTGAAAAGATCTTGTAATTTCAATAAGTAAATTTCTTATAGTCACCTCGCTAATAAATTTGTCATCTTCAATTTGGGCTTGGGATATTTTTTTTAGTATTTCGCTACACCTTTTGGCTTGACTTAATAACAATTCAGTATCTTTTTCATTTTTTTTATTTTTCTGGCTTTCTTTATTTAACTCTTTTGCAATTACTGTGATTGTAGATAATGGTGTGCCTAGTGAATGGACAGCTGCAGCTGCTTGTAATCCGATGGACTCAAGTTCTTGCTCTTTTGCTAATACTAATTCCAATTCTTTTAAAGCAGCTGATCTTTGCCGCGACTCTAAACCAAATCTTGCTCCAAAATAAGTTAAGAAAATTAAGGCAATTAGTACTGCCAAAGGCACTGCATATAAATAGTAATCCGGTACATGAAAATGTAAATATCCAGGATGAGGTAATGGTAAATGAAAAAATGAAAGAAATATCAAAAATATTACTGTGGAAATTACTAATACTAAAGTATTTTTTAAAGTCAGCAACGTAGAGGATATTATGGAAGGTACAATTAAAAAAATTAAAAAAGGATTTTTTATACCTCCAGTTAAAAATATTAGAATTGCTAACTGAAAAAGGTCATAAAATAAAAAAATAGTTGAATCTAAAGTGCTTAGATCATTTTTTTTATTAAACCAAAGTTGCAAGTAGATGTTAGTTAATGCCCCTAAAAAAACTATTAATAAACAAATAAGAATGGGAAGTTTAAAATTAAAAGCAAAATAAACTGTTAATATTGCTATTAATTGACCGATAATTGCAATCCATCTTAAAAAAATTAAAGTTTTCTTTTCTAAATATAAATTCTCTTCGGATTTGAAGAGGTCAGATAAGTTCATTAAACTAAATATCTAAATTTTCAACTTCTAAAGCTTTACTAGTAATAAAGTCTTTTCTCGGAGCCACATCGTCACCCATAAGTATTTTAATAATATTCTGATCCTCTTTTGATTTTTCTCTAGTTGCTTTGGAATATTCAACTCTTAATAAAGTTCTATTTTCAGGATTTAATGTGGTTTGCCATAGTTCTTCTGGGTTCATTTCTCCCAATCCTTTAAATCTTTGTATGTTTAGTTTTTGCCTCTCATTGCTAATAAATTTTTCTAAATCACCTTTTTTTATTTTTTTAACTCCATTTGTAGATGATTTCAAAATATACTTGTCTAAATCTTTTTCGTTTTTTATATAAGTACTTTTTGAACCTTTGGTCACTTTAAAAAGAGGCGGCTGTGCTAAATATAAGTGCCCTTTCTCGATCAACTGATTGAATGGTTTATTATTAAAAAAAGTAAGCAATAAAGTTCTTATATGTGATCCATCAACATCAGCATCTGTCATAATAATAATTTTCTCATACCTTAAGTTCTCTATATCAAAATCCTTGGAGCCAGTTCCTAATGCATTGATTAATGTAACTATTTCATTTGATGACATCATTTTAGATAATGTTTTGGTTTCATGAGCACCATTAGCTCCATTGATTTTTTTGGTCTCATTGACATATGTATTTAAAATTTTTCCCCGCAACGGAAGAACTGCTTGAAACTCTCTTTTTCTTCCTTGTTTAGCAGAGCCCCCTGCGGAATCTCCCTCGACAATAAAAAGTTCTGTTCCTTCCATTGAGGAAATTTGACAGTCAGCTAGCTTTCCAGGTAAACCCGACAATTCTAATGTGCCTTTTCTTCTTACACTGTCTCTAGCTTTTCTTGCAAGATCTCTAGCAATTGCAGCTTGTAAAACTTTATCTAAAACTGAACGTATAACCGAAGGATTTTGATCAAACCAAACTGAAATTTTATCGCCTACTATAGACTCAACTATATTTCTTATTTCTGATGAAACCAATTTGTCTTTAGTTTGAGATGAAAATTTTGGATCAGGCATTTTAATTGATAAAATTGCCGTAAGTCCTTCTTTTATATCTTCACCTCCTATAGTTACTTTATTTTTTTTGGTTAAATTTTTCTCAGAAGCATATTTGTTTATTACTCTTGTCAAAGAACTCCTAAAGCCTAAAAGATGAGTCCCTCCATCTTTTTGATGAATGTTGTTGGTAAAAGCCATAACTTCTTCTGAAAATCCAGCGTTCCATTGTAAAGAGCACTCCACTATCACATTGTTTTTTTCTCCTTGTAAATAAAGGGGTTTTTTAAAAACTGCTTTTTCATTTTTGTTAATTAAGATTGATTTTTTTTGATCCAAAAATGTAACAAATTCTCCAATTCCTCCTTCATATTTGTTTTCATAAGTTTTTGTTTTAGAGTGTGTTTCATCAATTAAATCAATTTTTAGGCCTTTGTTTAAAAAGGCCAGTTCTCTCATTTTTTTCTGTAAAGTTGCCGCACTAAACTTAGTAGACGAAAAAGTATTCTTTGAAGGAAGAAAATTAATTTTAGTTCCAGATTTTTTGGTTTTTTTGATAAATTTAATTGGGCCTTTTGTTCTTCCGTTCTCGAAAGATATAAAATATTCTTTTTGATCTCTAAATATAGTTAAATCTAATTTTTCTGACAAAGCATTGACGACTGATACTCCAACACCGTGTAGTCCACCAGAAACTTTATAAGAATTCTGATCAAATTTACCACCAGCATGCAGTTGGGTCATTATAACTTCTGCTGCAGATTTTTTTTCTCCTTTATGGGTATCTACAGGTATACCTCTTCCATCATCCTCCACCGTAACAGAATTATTCTTATGCATAGTAACGGTTATATTTTTACAGAAACCAACTATTGCCTCATCAATGGAGTTATCTACCACTTCAAAAACCATATGATGCAGACCTGATCCATCGTCTGTATCTCCAATATACATACCTGGTCTTTTTCGAACAGCATCTAATCCTTTAAGAACTTTTATCGAATCTGCACGATAGTTTTTGTTGGTGTTGGTATTTTCAGTATTTTTCATTTTAAATTGGAATGTTCATTGTACCACCTTTTTTTAGTTATATAAAATGCACTAAGAGCACAGGAGCAAATTATCATTGAATGACAAGGGTAATATGAGACAAATTAATTTTTTTTTCTAAAATTAGTTTATTTCAAATTTTCATCGGCATAATTACAAAATAACTTTGTTTATCCGAATTATCCTGAATTAAAACAGGAGAAATCGAATCGTTTAAATTCATTGTTAATTTTTCATCTTCAATTTCTGAGGCTATATCTAATAAATACCTAGAATTAAATCCTACTGTAAGATCATCAGAATTATAATTTGCTTTTAATGTTTCCTTTCCTTCACCAGATGAAGAGCTATTAACAAATAATTGAATATGGTCTTTTTTAAGAGCAATTTTTACTCCCTCTTTTCTATCAATAGAAACAGTTATAACTCTCTCGATTGAGTGAATAAAATCTTTTGCGTTTACTATAAGGGTCTTATTGTTGTTTTGTGGGACAACCTTTTTATAATCTGGAAACTTCCCATCTATAATTTTGGAGATTATTTTTGAATTTCCAATTTGAAACTGAATTTTAGAATCACCAGAATATAGTAAAACTTCCTCTTTACTTTCCTGCAGTAAATTACAAAGCTGAAAGACTGCTTTTTTCGGTAAAATAAACGGTCTAAAGTCATTTATTTTTTCTAGAGGAATACTGCTTGATGAAAGTCTATGACTATCAGTTGCGACTCCTGTTAGATAAGATTTTTTACCTGACTCGGTAAGATGAATAAAAATTCCGTTTAAATAGTGTCTTGTTTCGTCATTTGACATTGATATTCTTGTTTTGTTTAAAAGGGTTAATAATTTTTCCCTATCAAGATTTAATGCTTTATCTTTGAAATCTTCAGTAAAATTAGGAAAATTATCAACTGGCAAACACAAAAGGTTAAATTTTGAATTTTCCGCAGAAATACTTAATTTATTTTCATTCTGCAAAGTAAATATAACATCCAAATTTGAAGGTAATTTTCTTAAAATATCATACAGTACAGTAGCAGATGTGGTTGTACTACCTTCTTTCTCACTTTTAAAATCTGATATTTCTTCAAAATAAACTAGATCTAGATCTGTCGCAACTATACTTAACTTCTTGTCTTTGACCTTTAGAAGAACATTTGACAAAATTGGTAATGTGTTTTTTCTTTCAATTATATTGTGAGCTATAGCAAGTGATTTAAGTAATACATCGCGCTTTATTTGAAATTGCATTTCAATCGCTCAAAATTATAGAGGTTATTTCTTCAATATTTTTCTTCATTAAACTGTTGTCTTGAGAAAGTTTTTCAATGGTTTTAACGGCATGGATTACAGTTGTATGATCTCTATTGGCAAACTTTCTACCTATTTCAGGCAAAGAACGTGTTGTAAGTTTTTTTGCCAAATACATTGCTATTTGCCTTGGCCTGGCCAATGGTCGAGATCTCCTTTGCGAAAGCATCTCCTGCAAATTTATACTGAAAAAATTTGATGTAACATTCTGAATTTTATCAATGCTTATTACTTTATTGTTGTTATGAACATCTTTTAAAATTATCTTGCAATCGTTAATGCTAAGAGGTTTTTTATTCATTTTGCTAAAGGCTACAACTCTATTAAATATTCCAATCAATTCCCTGATATTAAGATTTGATTCTCTGGCCATGTAATCCATGATCTCATTGCTTAGATTAGGGTACTCCTGAAAAGAGTTCTGAAATTCTCCTATTTTTTTTTTCAAAATACTTAACTTTAAGTCGTAGTCTGGCGTTCCAATATCAACAACTAGCCCACCTGATAATCTTGATTTTATTCTTTCTTGTACTCGGTCAAGTTTATTTGGAGGACGATCAGAAGAAATTATAATTTGAGCACTTTTATCAAATAAGCTATTAAAAGTGTGAAAAAATTCTTCTTGTAATCCTTCTTTACCTCTAATGAACTGTATATCATCAATTATAAATACATTAGCTTTTCTAAAAAAATCTTTGAAATTTACCATTTCATTCTTTTTTATAGATTTAATAAATTGATACATAAATCTCTCTGCTGAAATAAACATAACACTCGAATTATTTTTTAATTCTAAACCAATTGCATTTATAAGATGGGTTTTTCCGAGTCCAACACCTCCATATATAAATAAAGGATTGTACCTTGAAAGTTGGGAGGATATTTTTTTAGCTGACAAAAAAGCAAGGTTATTGCTCTTACCTACAACAAAATTTTCAAAGCTTAGATTCGGATTTAATCTGTTGTAGTTTAAAGTACCATCTTTTATATCGGCTATCTTGTTGTTGTCTGGTTTTACTGAAATAGAAGTGCCCTCTAATTTTTCTCCTACAATTTTAAATTCAATTCTTTCAATACTTAATTTATGTTTCTTTAGTTGACTAAGAATTTTATCAGCGTACCTAGATGTTATCCAGTCTCTAATAAATCTGGTTTGCACACCTAAAATTACGTAATGATTGTACTCTGTAATTAGAGATATATTCTTAAGCCAACTAGAATAAACCTCTGAACCAAAATTTTTTCTAAAACCTTCTTGAATTGTATTCCAGTCCAAAATAGCTTCTTCGGCAATTATATTGCTTTTAGTTTTTATAGATTTTTCCATAATAAAAGAAATTTGTTTTTAAAAGTTAATTATTTTTAATTCAACTTTTTTTTTTAATAAAAAAAAAATAATTGAAGTTAAGTTGTAGAGTTATCGTAGAAGACGAAATTTAAAAATTTTATTTTTTTTAAAATAAATAAATTTATCGTTCAAGACGAAATTTAAAAAAAAATTTCAACCTTAAATAACAATTGTCTATATATAGTTTTTAAAAAAAAAAATTAATATGTCGTTTAGAGAAGGGTTGTAACAACTTAAAATTGATTACAACTATTTATTGATTTTTTTTATTTTGCGAGAGATTCTAGAAATTTTTCTGGACAAATTTTCTCTTTTTACAACCCCAGTTTTTGCAATTTTCATTAGTTCAGACTGAAAAGTTGGAAAAAACTTCCTAATTTCTTTAATATCTTTCTTTTCAACCAGTTTGTTCATCTTTTTAAGGGCAACTCTATACCGGTTTCTCCTATGCTTATTAACCAGTGTCTGTTTCTTTACTCTTTTTACCCTTCTAATGGCTGATTTTGTATTAGGCATTAATGGGACATATATATGTTTGAAATATTTAGGTCAACATTTAACCTTATAGAAAATGAAAAATATTAATCAGTCTAAAAAGAAACGTGTAGAAAAGGTTTTTAGTGAAGTCTTTAACAAATATGACTTGATGAACGATTTAATGTCTTTTGGAGCACATAGAATTTGGAAAAATCGATTAATAGATTGGATGAATCCTAAAAAAAATGATCACTTAGTCGATATAGCTTCTGGTACAGGAGATGTAGCCAAGGCTTTTTTAAACAAAACTAACTTTTCTGGAAAAGTAACATGTGTAGAACCTAATAAATCCATGCTTGATGCTGGAAAGAAAAAATTAAAAACTTCAAATAACGTTAAATGGTATTGCTGTCCTGCGGAAAAACTACCATTTAAAAATGAAACTTTTGATATTTATGTGGTAAGTTTTGGGATAAGGAATTTCTCAAATATAAACCTTTCTTTAAAAGAAGCTAAACGGGTTCTAAAAATAGGAGGAAGAATATTGTGTTTAGAATTTTCTAAAGTAAATAATGAAATTTTAGCAGAAGTTTACAAAAGATACTCAAAACTAATCCCGTATATAGGCAAATATATAGTTGGAAAATCAGACCCTTATGAATATCTGGTTAACAGTATTAATAACTTCTATAATCAGGAAGAATTACTAGAAATTATAAAATTAAATGGTTTTGAGAAAGTAGAATACAGAAATCTATCTGGCGGTATAGTTGCAATTCATTCTGGTTGGAAAATTTAACAATGTTTAAAAAAATTTATAATTTATTCAAAATATTAAGAAAACTATCTGTTTCAGGTATTATAGAAATATTGGATGAAATCAAACCAATGCCAAAAAGTCTAAAATTTTTATTTAATATTTTTTCTATTTCTTCATCAAAAAAAGAAAATTTAAAAAAATCCTCTGGTGAAAAATTGTGTCAGTCTCTAGAAGATATGGGCACAACTTTTATTAAACTTGGACAATTTTTGGCCACCAGGCCAGATATTATTGGAGAAGAAATTGCTAAAAAATTAGAAAAGTTACAAGATAAATTACCTGCATTCAGCACGGAAAAGGCAAAAAATATTCTTGAAAAAGAAATAGGAAGTAAGTCTTTTAAAAATATTTTATTTCTTAGTGAGCCAGTTGCTGCAGCTTCTATAGCACAAGTTCACTTTGCAAGAATAAAAATTGATAATACAGAAAAGGATCTTGCTATAAAAATTTTAAGACCAAACATCCATTCTGCATTTAATGAAGAGCTTGATGCCTTAATGTTTCTTGCTTATTTAATTGAAAATTTTTTTAAAAAAACAAAAAGATTAAAATTAATAGAAGTTATTAGTTTATTAAAAGAAATAACTAACGTAGAAATGGATTTAAGGTTTGAGGGTGCGGCCGCAAGCGAACTTAGAGAAAATACAATAAATGATAAGGGAATAAAAGTTCCAAAAATTTATTGGAATTACACATCAAAAGAAGTTTTAACACTTGATAGAATCGATGCTGTTTCAATAAGGGATGTAGAAAAGCTTAAAAGCTTAAATGTGGACCTTAAAAATCTTTCAAAAAACTTAATTCAATTATTCTTAAAACAATCTGTAAGAGACGGTTTTTTTCATGCAGATATGCATCAGGGAAATCTATTCGTAGATAAAGAAGGAAATATACTGCCTGTAGATTTTGGTATAATGGGTAGATTAGATAAAAATAACAGAAAATATTTAGCTGAAATTCTATATGGTTTTATTGAAAGAGATTATACAAAAGTAGCTGAAATACATTTTTTGGCAGGACTGGTTCCTGCTAACACCTCCAAAGATGATTTTGCTCAGGCGTTAAGATCTATTGGGGAACCTATCTTTGGTCAATCAATTAAAGATATTTCGGGAGGCAATTTGTTAGGTCAGTTATTTGGAATAACAGAAAGATTCAATATGCAGACTCAAACACAATTATTATTGCTTCAAAAAACCATGGTAGTTGTTGAAGGTGTGGCTAGAAAATTAGATCCCAATACTAATATTTGGGAAGTGTCACGACCAGTTTTGGAAACTTGGATGAAAAGTATAAAAGGACCAGAGTCTGCTATAAATAAAACAATAGAATTATCTAAAGATCTGCTAGAAAGAATTCCTGATTTGCCCCATGTTATGGATAGTGCTAACAAAGCCCTTCAAATGATAGCTGAGGGAAAATTGAACTTAAATGCTCTGAATGGAAAGAATTTTGAGATGGAGGAATTAAAATTGAAAAATTTAAGAAATAACATGATTATAATTTTTTTGGGTATTGTAATAGGGGTTTTTATAGTATTTTAATTAGAGATGAGTTTAAAAAACAAAAAAATTCTACTTGTTATTGGTGGGGGAATCTCAGCATATAAATCTCTTGATTTAATAAGGCTGCTGCAGAGAAAAGGCTCTTCTATAAAAGTCGTTTTAACTAAAAGTGGAAAAAAATTTGTAACCTCATTATCAATTTCATCGCTGTCTAAAAATAGAGTTTTTGAGGATATATTTGATGAAAAAAATAAGGGAAAAATGGATCATATTTCTCTTTCTCGTTGGGCAGACGCAATTTTAGTTTTGCCAACCACTGCAAATTTTATGTCTAAACTTTCTAGAGGAAGTGCTGACGATTTGGCTACAACTATAATTCTTGCTGCAAACAAAGAAATTTTTCTTATACCAGCTATGAACGTCAGAATGTGGCTACATAAAGCAACACAAAAGAATTTTAATACATTAATTAATTATGGCTATAAATTTATAGGGCCAGTCGATGGTGAAATGGCATGTGGTGAGTATGGCAAAGGAAAAATGTCTAGCCCGAGACAAGTTCTTTCTTATTTAGAAAAGTTTTTTAAACAAAAAAATTACTTAAAAAAGAAAAATATAAGCGCAATTGTAACTACGGGTCCTACCAGAGAATATATAGATCCAGTAAGGTTTATTTCTAACGATTCTAGTGGAAAACAAGGATATGAAATTGCTTTAGAATTATCTAGACTTGGAGTGAAAACAACCCTGATATCTGGACCAACAAATATAAACTATAGCAATGAAATTAAAATTAAAAAAGTTACTTCTGGAAAAGAAATGTTTGAGGCTGTTAAAAAAAAATTACCTACAGATATTGCTGTATGTTCGGCTGCAGTATCAGATTTTAAACCTCTGAAAAGGAAAAAAGAAAAAATTAAAAAAAAATTAAAACTTAGCGAAATTAAGTTAGAATATAATCCAGACATATTAGAATTTTTAGGAAAAAATAATAGATATAAACCAAAGCTACTTGTTGGTTTCTCATCAGAGACAGAAAATATAATTAGTAACTCGATGGAAAAAATGCAAAATAAATTTTGTGATATCATGGTCGCGAATGATGTGTCTAAAAAGGGAATAGGATTTAACTCAGATTTTAATGAAGTTATAATAATTGACAAAAAGGGAAATACAGAGAAAATAAAAAAAAATTCAAAAAGGTTTATTGCATCAATACTTGCCAGAAAAATCATGAATTCTTTTTTAGATATTAAAAAAAATCTAAATTAATAATGGAATTAAACGCATTCGACCTAAAAAAATATTCAAAACAATTGATATTAAAAAATATTGGCGTTTCTGGACAAAAAAAAATATTTAATTCTAAAATTTTAGTTATAGGAGCGGGAGGCTTGGGTTGTCCTCTAATGTTGTATTTATCATATTCTGGTGTTGGAAATTTAGGAATAGCAGACGATGATAAGGTTGAACTTTCAAATTTAAGTAGACAGGTCTTGTTTACTAAAAAAGATTTGGGAAAATTTAAAGTTAAGGTATCAAAACAATATATAAAAAAAATAAATAAAAAAATAGTAGTCAAAACTTTTATTAAAAAAATTAATGAAAAAAATATTGATAATATTGCAAAAAACTATGATTTTATTTGTGATGGAACGGATAATTTTAAATCAAGACTTTTGATAAATGACTACTGTATAAAAAATAAAAAAGTTTTAATTTCATCAGCAATAAGTAAATATGATGGTCAAGTTTTCAATTTTGATTTTAGGAGGAAAAGCCCCTGTCTAAGATGTTTCATGCCTAAAGCACCAATAGAGTCACAAAATTGCGAAAGTGAAGGTATAATGTCCACTCTAGCTGGCATAGCGGGTTCTTTACAGGCTAACGAGGTTATTAAATCTATACTAAAGATTGGCAAACCTTTGTCTGGAGAAATAATGGTGTTTAATGCTTTAGACCTAAATTTCAGAAAAGTAAAATTAAAGAGAAATTTAAATTGTAAAAATCACATGTATGTTTAGGGAAAAATATTTTTTAATAAAAATTTTTCTAATTTATTTTTTTATTACTTTAGGTACTTTTGCTCTTGCTGACGATGGTTATTATCTTACCCTAAGAAATGACAAAGTTAATCTTAGAAAAGGACCGTCAATGGATCATTCTATAAAACTAATTTATAAAAAAAAATTTCTTCCAGTTTTGGTTATAGATAGTTCTTACAACTTTAGAAAAATTTTGGATCATGAAAATAATTCTGGCTGGATACACATCACGCAGTTATCAAAAAAAAGAGCTGCAATAAATATTGTTGAAAAATCTGTGATTTTTAAAAGTCCCTCTGTTTATTCAAAACCTATGGTGACTTTAGATAAAGGCAGATTATGTTTGGTAAAAAAATGTAAAAACAGTTGGTGCAAAATTAAAACTGGAAATTATATTGGATGGATTAAAAAACAGAACCTAAAAGGAAGATTATAATTAAATTTTACTTAAGATCGAAACGATCTAGATCCATTACTTTTGTCCATGCAGAAACAAAATCCCCAAGAAACTTGGGTTTAGAATCTTCACAAGCATAAACTTCTGCTAGCGCTCTTAACTGGGAATTTGAACCAAATATAAGATCAGCTCTAGTTCCAGTCCACTTAACTTTATTTGTTTTACGATCAATACCTTCAAATAACACTTCTTCTTTTGAGGTTTCTTTCCATTTTGTATTCATATCAAGCAAGTTAATAAAGAAATCATTTGTAAGTGCTCCTGGTTTTTTTGTAAAAACACCATTTTTCGAATTATCAAAATTTGTACCTAGAACACGCATGCCGCCTACTAAAACTGTCATTTCAGCTGCTGTAAGTTTCATTAATTGGGCTCGATCCACTAACATTTCTTCGGCTGTTACAGTTGGTTTTTTTGATGATCCGTTAGGTCTATTTATAATATAGTTTCTAAAACCATCTGCTTTTGGTTCAAGTAATTTAAAAGAATGTATGTCCGTTTGTTCTTGGGATGCATCTCCACGTCCTGGTGTAAATGGAACATTTATTTTTTGACCTGCATTTTTTGCAGCTTTTTCAATTCCAACACAGCCACCTAGAACTATTAAATCAGCCATTGAAACTGTTTTACTTTTAGTGTCAAAACCTTTTTTAATCTTCTCTAATGTTTTAAGCGCCTTAGATAATTCAGATGGATTATTAACTTCCCAGTCTTTTTGTGGCTCAAGTCTAATTCGTGCTCCATTTGCTCCACCCCGTCTATCTGAACCTCTAAAAGTTGATGCAGATGCCCAGGCTGTAGAAACTAGCTGAGAAACAGATAATCCTGATTTTGAGATTTTTCCTTTAAGTCCATTAATGTCTCCATTTTTAAGTTTATATTTAGGTTTTGTTACAGGATCTTGCCAGATTAATTCTTCTTTTGGAACTTCTGGGCCCAAATAACAAGCTCGAGGTCCCATATCACGGTGTAAAAGTTTGAACCATGCTCTAGCAAATGCATCTGCAAATTCATCTAAATTTTTGTGAAAATTTTCTGAGATTGGTTTATATTTTGGATCCATTTTTAAAGAAAGATCGGTTGTTAGCATCATGGGTTGATTTTTTTTCGATTTATCGTGAGCATCAGGAACAAAATTTAAATCAACGCCATTTTGTTTTGGTTTCCACTGATGTGCGCCCGCCGGGCTTTTTGTTAATTCCCATTCATGTCCAAATAATAAATCAAAATAACCGTTGTCCCATTTTATAGGATTTTTTGTCCAAGCTCCTTCGAGTCCGCTACTAATAGTATGAACTCCCATACCGCTTTCGTAATTACTATTCCAGCCAGTTGCTTGATCCTGAATTCTTGATCCTTCCGGCTCTGGACCTTTGTGAGATTCAGGTGCAGCACCATGGGATTTTCCAAAAGTATGTCCGCCTGCTATAAGAGCTACGGTTTCGTAATCATTCATTGCCATACGACCGAAAGTTTCACGAATATCGTGAGCAGCTAAAAGAGGATCTGGGTTAGCGTCAGGTCCCTGAGGGTTAACATAAATTAAACCCATATGAGATGCTCCTAAAGGGTTTTCGAGATCACGCTTACCGCTGTAACGATTAACACCCAACCATTCTTTCTCTGATCCCCAATAAATGTCTTCTTCTGGCTCCCAAATATCTTCTCTGCCACCTCCAAAACCAAAAGTTTTAAAGCCCATTGATTCTAAAGCTACGTTTCCAACCAATATAAATAAATCAGCCCAAGAAATTTGTTTTCCATATTTTTTCTTAATAGGCCAAAGCAATAATCTTGCTTTGTCTAAGTTAACGTTATCTGGCCAACTATTAAGTGGAGCAAAACGTTGATTACCTGTTCCTCCGCCACCTCTACCGTCTCCAGTTCTGTATGTTCCAGCAGCATGCCAAGTCAATCTTATAAACAATGGCCCATAGTGACCATAGTCTGCGGGCCACCAGTCTTGTGAATCTGTCATTAATTTATGTAAATCTTTTTTTAGAGCTTTATAGTTAAGCTTTTTAAATTCTTTTGCGTAACTAAATTTTTTGTCCATAGGATTAACCAATGAGGAATGTTGGCTTAAAATTTTTAGATTTAAACTATTGGGCCACCAGTCTCTGTTTGAAGTACCTCTGCCAGTAGGAAACTTAGGAGGTGTTCCCGCTCCAGTGAATGGACATTTTGATTTTTCGCTCATATAAATCTTCTATTTAATGGTTAAAATACTCTAAAAATATATATATTATTGATAAAATGACAAGTAATTGTTAGCTTGCCGAATGCGTCAAAAAAACAGTTATGGTTACGATGAATTAATTAATTGTGCGAATGGTTCGCTGTTTGGAGAAGGAAATGCACGTTTGCCGCTACCCCCAATGTTGATGTTTGATAGAATCACAGAAATAAAATCCGGTGTGGGAAAATTTAAAAAAGGCATTATAAAAGCCGAACTTGATATAAAAGATAAGATGTGGTTTTTTGATTGCCATTTTAAAGGTGATCCTGTTATGCCAGGATGTCTGGGATTGGATGCTATGTGGCAACTAGTTGGATTTTATTTGGGTTGGATGGGAGAACCTGGCAAAGGACGTGCTTTGGGAGTAAATTCTGTAAGATTTACTGGTGAAGTTCTTAAAAAAGTCAAAATGGCAACTTATGAGATTGATATGAAAAAGGTTTTAAAGACAGAAGGTGGAACAGTTGGTTTTGCTGATGGAATTTTAAAAGCAGACGGAAAGCAGATATACTCTGCTGAAAATCTAAAAGTTGGAGTTTATAAATAATGAAAAGAGTTGTTATTACTGGGATTGGAATAGTTTCTTGCTTAGGAAACGATCAGAAAGAAGTTTGTGACTCACTAATAAATACTAAGTCGGGCATTTCTTTTGCGGAAGAGTACAAAGAACATAATTTAAAAAGTAACATTCATGGAAAACCTAATATAAAACTTGAAGATCATGTTGACAGAAAAATTATTAGATTTATGGGTGATGGGTCTGCTTATAACTATATAGCAATGAAAGAGGCTGTTAAGGATTCTGGTTTAAAAGAAAATGAAGTAAGTAATATATCAACAGGAATGGTTATGGGTTCAGGTGGACCGTCAATCAAAAATGTTATTTTAGCAGCTGACAAAACACGAGAAAAAAATCCAAAAAAAATGGGACCATTTATAGTTCCAAGAACTATGGCAAGTACTGCATCAGCAACTTTAGCGGTACCTTTTAAAATAAAAGGAGTAAATTATACAATAAGCTCTGCATGTGCTACTAGCGGGCATTGTATCGGAAATGCCATGGAACTTATCCAGTTCGGGAAACAAAAAATAGTTTTTGCCGGCGGAAGTGATGAAGTGCACTGGGCATTAACTGCAATGTTTGATGCTATGACAGCACTTTCTTCAAAATATAATGATTCTCCAGAAAAGGCTTCTAGACCTTATGACAAAACTAGAGATGGATTTGTAATTGCAGGTGGTGCAGGAGTTTTGGTTTTAGAAGAAATGGAGTATGCAAAAGCAAGAGGGGCTAAAATTTATGCTGAATTAACAGGCTATGGAGCTACTTCCGATGGATATGATATGGTTGCCCCTTCAGGAGAAGGTGCTGCTAGATGTATGAATATGGCCCTAAAAACAGCTCGAAATAAAATTGATTATATTAACACTCACGGAACTTCAACGCCTGTTGGGGATATAACAGAGTTAAAAGCTGTTCAGGAAACATTTAAAGATAAAATACCAAAAATCAGTTCAACAAAATCACTTTCTGGCCATCCGCTTGGTGCAGCTTCGGTACACGAAGCAATCTACTCTTTAATAATGATGGAAAATAATTTTATTGCTGCTTCTGCAAATGTAAGTGAAATGGATGAGGAGGCAAAAAAATTTCCAATAGTCACTAAAGTAGAAAAAAATGTAAAATTAAATTCCGTAATGTCAAATAGTTTTGGCTTTGGTGGAACCAATGCTACTTTGGTTTTTGAAAAGGTATAATAATGAGCTTGGTTAAAGGTAAAAAGGGTTTAATAATGGGCGTGGCTAATGATAGATCTATAGCCTGGGGTATAGCTAAAAAACTTGCGGAAAATGGAGCCGAATTAGCTTTTACTTATTTAGGTGATGCTCTTAAAAAAAGAGTTACTCCTCTAGCTGAATCTGTAAATTCTAAATTTCTATTAAATTGTAACGTAGAAAACAAAGACGATATTACAAAAACATTTCAAGAAATTAAAAATAAGTGGGGTCAGTTAGATTTTGTAGTCCACGCCATTGCTTTTTCTGACAGAGCAGAATTGTCAGGCGAGTACATAAATACTTCTAGGGAAAACTTTGCAAAAAGTATGTTGGTTTCTTGTTTTTCATTTACTGAGATAGCAAAAGAAGCTTCAAAAATGATGAAAGCTGGTTCTAGCATGTTAACTTTAACTTACGAATCTACAAAAGTAGTTCCTAACTATAATGTCATGGGAGTGTGTAAGGCAGCTTTAGAATCGAGCGTAAAGTACATAGCTAGAGATCTAGGTTCCAAGGGAATCAGAGTAAATGCTATAAGTGCTGGACCAATTAAAACTTTAGCTGCATCAGCTATAGGTGACGCAAAATTTTTATATAAATGGAGTGCAGATCATTCTTTACTAAAAAGAAATGTAGATATAAATGATGTGGGTAAATCTGCTTTGTACTTATTAAGTGATCTTGCAGCTGGTGTTACTGGAGAAATCCATTACGTTGACGCGGGTTATAACAAAGTGGGAATGCCTGATCCAAAAAATATAACTTAAACGGCTTCTTTTATAGAAAGTTTAACTTTTCCTCTATCGAATCCAATTACTTTAACTGAAACTTCATCACCTTCTTTAACAACATCGGTAACCTTTTCAACCCTTTTAGCGGCAAGCTGAGAAATGTGAACCAAACCATCTTGTTTTCCTAAAAAGTTTACAAAAGCTCCAAATTCCATAATTTTAACAACCTTGCCCTTATATGTTTTGCCTACCTCAGGTTTTGCAACAATACTTTTTATCATTTCCATAGCTTTGTTTCTTATCGATTCATCGCTAGCTGCAACAGTAACTTCTCCGGTGTCTTTAACATCAACTTTAGCTCCTGAAACTTCTACTATTTCTCTTATAGTGGCACCGCCTTTACCTATAACAGCTGCTATATCTTTTTTATCAACCTTTATGGTTTCCATTTTTGGAGTGTGCTTTCCTACTTCTTTTCTTGACGATTTAAGAGTTTTATTCATTTCATTTAAGATGTGAACTCTTCCTTCTTTTGCTTGATCAAGAGCTTTTTCCATTATCTCAAAAGTAATTCCTGTAATTTTTATATCCATTTGTAAAGAAGTAATTCCATCTTTCGTTCCAGCAACTTTAAAATCCATATCACCTAGATGGTCTTCGTCTCCTAGAATATCTGAAAGAATAGAGAATTTGTCTTTTTCCTTAATTAATCCCATCGCTATTCCCGCAACAGGTTCAGCAATAGGAACAGCTGCATCCATTAATGCTAGAGAAGAACCACAAACTGTAGCCATTGAGGAAGACCCATTGGATTCTGTAATTTCAGAAACAATTCTTAACGTGTAAGGAAAATTTTCTTTTTTAGGAAGGGATGAATTTAATGCTCTCCAAGCTAATTTTCCATGTCCAACTTCTCTTCTGCCTGTACCAATTCTACCTGTTTCCCCTACAGAAAATGGTGGAAAATTATAATGCAACATAAATCTTTTTCTTTCTAAACCTTCTAAACTTTCAACTCTTTGTTCATCATCCGTTGTTCCCAAAGTTGTTGTCACTAAAGCCTGAGTTTCTCCTCTTGTAAATAAAGCTGAACCATGCACTCTTGGCAAAATTCCAACTTCACATTTTATTGGCCTTACATCTGACAAGCCTCTTCCATCAATTCTTTTCTTACTTTTTAAAATCCTAGTTCTAACAATATCTTTTTCTAGATTTTTAAGCTGAAGCATTATCTCATGTTCCAAAAGAGTTTCGTCTTTCTTAAACAAAGTTTTACATTTTTCTCCTGCTAAATTAATTAATTCAGATCTTTTCTTTTTATCTTTTTCTGAGAATGCTTTTTCTAAATCTTTTGTAAGTTCTTTTTGAATTTTCTTAGCAACTTTACTATGATCTTTTTTTTCAATTTTCCAGGCTTCTTTTGAACATTTTTTAGCTAACTTTTCTATTCCTTTGATAACTGAAACAAAACTTTCGTGACCAAACTTAACTGCTTCTAGCATTTCTTTTTCGGTTAAGCCTGAAGCCTCTGATTCAACCATCAAAACAGCTTCTTTTGTTCCGGCCACAACTAAATCTAATTTAGAATTTACTAATTCCTTCTTAGTTGGATTTAAAACACACTTATCATCAATATAACCAACTCTAGATGCGCCCACTGGTCCCTTAAAAGGCAATCCTGAAATAGATAGGGCAGCTGAACATGCTATTATTGATAATATATCAGCTTCATTTTCATGATCGTAAGAAAGCACAGTAGGTAAAACTTGTACTTCATTTCTAAAACTTTCAGGAAATAATGGTCTGATTGGTCTATCAATTAATCTTGATATTAAAGTTTCTGATTCGGTTGGTCTTGCTTCTCTCTTAAAATAACCGCCTGGAATTTTTCCTGCAGCATAATATTTTTCTTGATAATTTACTGAAAGAGGAAAATAATCTGTTTCTGGATTAACTTTTTTAGCCCCTACAACTGTTGCAATAACAACTGTTTCGCCCCAGGTAGCAATTACCGCTCCATCTGCCTGACGAGCAATTTTTCCAGTTTCTAAAACAAGTTTTTTTCCACCAAAATCTATTTCTTCTTTAAATTGTTTAAACATTTATTTTCTTAAATTAAATTTTTTCAAAATATTACTATAACTTTTTGGATCATTTTTGCTTAAATAGTCTAAAAGCCTCTTTCTTTGATTAACTGATCTCGTTAGACCCCTTGCAGAATGTTTGTCTTTTTTAAACTTTTTAAAATGCAATGAAAGTCTATTTATTTTTTCACTTAAAAGTCCAATTTGAACAGCTGTTGATCCTACATCGTTTTTATGTAGCGCTAGAGATTTAATTGATTCTTTTTTTTCTTTCATTTATCTACTATTTTCTTTTATCAACTGTTCAATTCTTTCGGCATAATCAAATGAATCGTCACCAACAAAGTGTAGTTTGGGAAGAAACTTTATGTCCAATTTCTTTGACAAGGCTTTTCTAACAAGATGAGAAAATTCCGTCAAGGTATTTACTGTTTTTTCTGTATCTTTTCCTCCTAAAGGGATAACATAGGCTCTTGCGGACTTTAAATCAGAACTCATTCTAACCTCAGTAACAGTAACTAGCTTAGTGTTTAAAGAAGGTATTTTGGCTTCATTTCTTAAAAAAATTTGCCCTAAATTTTGTTTTACCAGTTCACCAACTCTTAAATGTCTGTGATTTAAACTGCCGCTATTATGCTTTCTATTCATTTTATCTCTCTTTGTATTATATCAACTTTGTATGCCTCTATCTTATCTTTGATTTTAAAATCACCATAATTTTTAAAAGATATTCCACATTCAAGACCATTTTTTACCTCTTTGACAGCATTTTTTTCTCTAAAAATGCTAGATATATTTCCGTCATGAATAACGGCACCGTCCCGAATAATTCTTGCTTTAGAAGTGCTTTTAATTTCACCTTCTATAACTTTAGAACCGGCAACTTTTCCAGATTTTGAAAGTTTGAAAATTTGTAAAACTTCAGCTGTTCCTTGTACTGTTTCTTTCTTTTCAGGTTCTAATAAACCAGATAAAGATTTTTCTACAAATTCTATTGCTTTATAGATTATATTAAAAAATTCTATTCTTATATTTTGTGATTCTGCTGATTTTTTTGCTTCTCGATTTGGTTTTATATTAAATCCTATTACAATACCATTTGATGCCTTGGCTAAGGATATGTCTGTTTCATTAATCATCCCTATATCTGACAAAATTATTTTTGGTTTAACTTCTGAATGTTCAATCTTGTTGATTGCATTTTTTAGAGCTTCGCTAGAACCCTGTACATCAGATTTTAAGATTATATTTAACTCTTTTTTAGTGCTTTGACTTTCAAACAAATTAGTTTTATCAGGTGAAATTAATACATTTTTTTCTTTAGTTCCTGTTTTTCTAAAGGCATTAATTTTTTTCGCTTCTTCTTCCGTATCAACAACTGAAAGCTCATCTCCTGCGTTAGCAGCCTCGTTCATCCCTAATATTTCAACTGGTGATGAAGGATTTGCCTCGTCAACAGTTTCACCATTAAAATCTATCATTGCTCTGACTTTTCCATAAGTATTTCCACAAACAAAATAATTTCCTTTTTCTAATTTTCCAGCTGTAATTAAAATTGTTGAAACCGGTCCTTTTCCCTTGTCTATTTTTGCTTCTAAAACTATCCCTTCAGCGTTGCCATCCTGGGGTGCTTTTAAGTCTAAAATCTCAGACTGTAAAATAATAGTTTCTTTTAATTTATCTAGATTTGTTTTTTTCTTAGCCGAAACTTCGACAAATAATGTTTCGCCACCTAAACTTTCTGCTACCAGCTCGTATCTCATTAATTCATCTTTGATTTTATTTATCTGGGAGTTTGGTAAGTCTGATTTATTAATTGCAACTATTATAGGAACTTTGGCTGCTTTGGCATGTTGTATTGCTTCGACAGTTTGTGGTTTAACACCATCATCAGCTGCGATTACTAAAATTACTATATCAGTTATTTTTGATCCTCTAGCTCTCATCTCTGTAAATGCTGCATGACCAGGAGTGTCTATGAAAGTAATTAACTTTTTATCTTCACCATAAACTTGGTAGGCGCCTATATGTTGTGTAATTCCTCCATGTTCGCCTGAAACAACGTTTGTGCTTCTTAAAGCATCAAGTAAAGAGGTTTTTCCATGATCAACATGACCCATTATTGTAACTATTGGTGGTCTTGGGTGAAGATTTGATTCATCGAGATTTTCTTTTTTTTCTAGATTCTCAGAAGGAGTATGTTCTACCATTGGAACATGGCCAAACTCCTTAACAATATACTCTGCTGTATCTTTATCAATAGAGTGATTGATTGTGGCCTTAACTCCCATATTTAAAAGAAACTTTATTATGCTACTAGATTGTTCCGCCATTCTATTAGATAACTCTTGTATAGTAATTTGATTTGGAATTTTTACGTCCCTTACTACCTTTTTAAATTCTTTTTTTCCATCATCTACTGTTTTTAAATTTTTTTTCTCTTTTAGTCGGGCTCTTTTTACTGATGCCAAGCTTCTTTGTTTGATTTCAAATTCCTCAACATTCATTGCTCTAGAAATTGTTAATTTATGTTCTCTTCTGGCTTGGGGGTTTTTATTTTTCTCAAAACTTTTTTCTTTATTTTTATCAAATTTTTTTGCTTCAGGCTGAATAAACCTTTTTGTAGCTTGTTGCTCAGCATATTTTCTTACAAAATTCTTTCTGACTGAACTTCCTTTGTTATTAGTTGGTTGGTTAAGAAAATTTTTGTTTCTATGAATAGTTTTAGTACTTTTTTTTTTATCTGGATAAAAAGCTTTTTTTTCAGGTTTCTTAAAAGAAGTTTGACTTATTTTTTTAGTAAAGGAGCTTGAAATTGTTAGTGTTTTTTTTTTATTTTTGTCTTTTTCCATATTAATCTCCAAATACGATCTTTCTAGCATCCATTATCATGCTATCTGCCTCTTCTCGTGTTAAGGCAAAATCTTCCAAGTAACCATTAATCTTTATACGTTTACCTTTAATTTCATCCATGCCGCCTATCAATTCATCAGATGCCAGCTCAGCAAAGTCCTTTAGTTTTTTTATATTTTGTTCTCCTAAAACAACCAACATTCCTTGTGTCATACCCTTTATGTTGATCAAATCATCTTCTACTCCCAGCTCTTTTAATTTTTTTGATATTTCTATTTTTTCTTTTTCTAAATATTCTTTTGCTCTTGAAATTAATTCTTCTGCAGTGGAATCTTCTATACCTTCTATCTTAGAAATATCTTCAATTTTTGATTGGGCAATTTCTTCTATAGTTTGAACATTTTCAGACACCAATAGCTGACCTAAAGTTTCATCTACCTCTAAATTTTTAATAAAATTTTGACTTCTCTCTTTAAATTCAGTCTGTCTTCTTTCTGAGTCCTCTTTATCCGTTAAAATATCTATTTCATAATTAATTAATTTTGATGCCAATCTAACATTTTGCCCTCTTCTCCCTATAGCTTTGCTTAAATTTTCTTCTGTCAGAATTACATCGATTCTTTTATTTTGTTCATCTATCAAAACTTTCTGTATTTCAGCTGGTGATAAAGATTCGGCAACAAGTGTTGGCAGGTCTTCCGTCCACTTAATAATATCTATTTTTTCTCCATGAAGTTCGTTTACTACAGTTTGAACTCTGCTGCCTCTCATTCCTACACATGCCCCAACTGGGTCTAATGATGAATCGTTTGAATGAACGCAAATTTTAGCTCTACTTCCAGGGTCTCTTGAAACAGCTTTAATTTCTATTACACCTTCATAAATTTCCGGAACTTCTTGAAAAAATAGTCTAGATAAGAATTGTGGATGAGCACGAGATAAGAATATTTGGTGACCTTTATTGTCTCTTTTAACTTCATAGCAATAAGCTTTTACTCTATCTCCATTTTTTAATATTTCTCTTTGTATTAATTCCTCTTTTCTTATAATTCCTTCCGCTCTCCCAAGATCTATTATAACATTACCGTATTCCAATCTTTTTATTATCCCACTTAAAATTTGTCCCTGCTTATCTATAAAGTCATTGTATTGTCTAGTTCTTTCGGCTTCTTTAACCCTCTGAGAAATAACTTGTTTTGCACTCTGAGCAGCTATCCTTCCAAAATCAACCTGGGGCAATTCTTCGTATATTTTATCTCCAATTTTTAAATCTTTATTTTTTTTATCTACAAGACCTGCATCCTTTAAGGATATTTCTCGAGCAGGATCCTCTACCTTCTCTACAATTTGAAGAACTTTTTGAATTATAATGCTACCTTTTTCTCTATCAATCTTGGCTTCGATTTCATTATCAAAACCAAATTTACTATAAGCAGCCTTTTGGATCGCAGTTTCCATTGAGCTTAATATAAGCTCTTTGTCGATTGATTTTTCGTTTGCTACGGAATCAACGATTCTTAATAGTTCTTGTTTGTCTAAACCTCTATTTAACATAATATTCGTACCTAAAAAAAAATGGGCAAAAGCCCATTTTGTCCTTCCAGGTAACTTATTGTCTATGTAATTTATATTTTGTCTTTTTTCAAGAACTACTTTTTAAAAACCCCAATTTTATCAGTTTTTTCCCAAGAAAAAGAACCACCTGATCCCGGTTTTCTACCAAAATGACCATAGGCAGCTGTACATTCATAAATAGGTTTATTCAACGATAACATTTCTCTTATACCTCTAGGACTTAAGTCAAAATTATCTTTGATTAACTTTTCGACATGTTTAGATTTTTCTTCGTCTCCATCAAAAAGATTAACATAAATCGATAGAGGTTTTGAAACACCAATAGCATAAGCAAGCTGAATTAAACATTTGTCTGCAATCTTTGATGCTACTACATTTTTTGCAACGTATCTTGCTGCATAAGCCGCTGATCTGTCTACCTTGCTTGGATCCTTTCCAGAAAAAGCTCCTCCTCCGTGGGGAGCTGCTCCACCATATGTATCAACTATAATTTTTCTTCCTGTAAGACCACTGTCACCATCTGGTCCGCCAATAATAAATTGACCTGTCGGATTAACATAAAATTCTTCTTCTTTTAATCCAGACAGTAATTGTTTTGGTATGGATTTTTCTAAATAAGGTCTAACAATTTCTTTCACTTGTGTTTGATCAACTTTAGATGAGTGTTGTGTAGAAATTACAACTGATTTTACCTTAACTGGTTTACCATTCTCGTATAACATTGTGACTTGACTTTTTGAGTCTGGTTCTAAATTTTTAGCAATTCCTTTTTTTCTATCTAAAGCCATAAGTTCTAAAATTTTATGTGAAAAATAAATTGGTGCGGGCATTAAAACATCTGTTTCATTACAAGCATAACCAAACATTATACCTTGGTCTCCGGCCCCTTCATCTTTGTTCCCTTTGGAGTCAACCCCCATGGCTATATCCGAAGATTGTGCATGTAAATGAACATCCACGCTACAGTTTTTCCAATGAAAACCTTTTTGTTCATATCCTATATCTTTTATGCAATTTCGAACTTTTTGAATCAAATCTTCTTTTTTTACTTCAGGACCTCTTACTTCTCCGGCTAAAATAACTTTATTGGTTGTTGTTAAAGTTTCACATGCTACTCTTGAGAAGGGATCTTTTGAAAGATAAGTATCAACTACCATATCAGAAATACGATCACAAACCTTATCTGGATGGCCTTCAGAAACCGATTCGCTTGTAAATAAATAATCTTTTGATTTCATTAAATTTTAAGTTTTCGCAATACAAAAAAAGTAACAACATATGTAATTAAAAGTAAAGAAAATATCAAACTTTTTTTGGTTGTATTTTTTTCTAATTTTAAAATCGGCAAATCCAACTCAATATTGCCAAACTCATTGGAGTTTAAACTTTTTAAAACTTTTCCATTAGGGTCAATAAACGCGCTAATTCCTTTGTTTGCAGACCTTATAGTAAAAGTTTCTGACTCAATTGATCTGAAAATTGCTTTTGCAAAATGCTGCTGTGGACCTATACTGTTCCCAAACCAAGCATCCTCGGAAATATTTATCACAAAATCAAATTTGTTTTTTTTATTCTCTAATAAATTAGGAAAAATAATCTCATAACAAATTAGAGGTAATAGACTTACATTTTTATTATTAAATTTTAACAAAATAACAGAGTTGCTTTTCCCTTTAGAAAAAGAAGAATAACCGGGTGTAATTTTTTTTAGCCCGATTCGATTAAGAATTTTTTCAAATGGTAAAAATTCTCCAAAGGGAACTAATTTTTTTTTATCATACTTACCAATAATATTTAAATCCCTATCTAAAATAATTAAACTATTATGAAAGTTGTCATTTTGTTTATCAGCCTTCTTAGTATTCGCGCCTAATATAATGAGATGTTTTTTAGAAAAGTTTTCTCTAAACAATTTTTTAATTTCTTCTAGTTTTTGAAAATTTACATCTAAAATGACCCCTTCAGGCCAAACAAAAACTGTTTCCTGGTCTTTATTGGGTTCACTAAATGTAATCAGCTTTCTAACAACAAGATTTGGATCCTTAAATTCTGATAGATTAGTTCCAGCAGATACAATTTTAAAATTTATTTTTTTTTCTACATAATCCCTTGATTCTGAATTGATTTTATATGAACCATAAAAATAATTAATAAAAGCTAAAATTATAAAAAAGCTTATAAAAAAATATTTAAATTTTCCCTTAAAAAATAAGACAGCTGGTAAAAAAAATAAAGTTATGAGCAAAAGGTTAAATGAAAAGATTCCGATAGTAGATAATATTTGTAGGCTTTCTTGTGACCAAGAAAAACTATACGCCCAAAGGTTCCAAGGAAATCCTGTAAAAATAAAACTTCTGAGGAAATCAAAAAAAGATAATAATAAACTAATAAAAATTATAGAAAATATTTTTAAATCAATAAAGTAGCCAACTAGAACTATGGGCAAGGAAAAAAATAAAGATAAAAATAATGGAATTAATATTAAACTAAATGGGATTAAAAATTTATAAGATTCATCAAAAGTTAAAGAATAAGCAATCCAATAAAATCCAAAGAGAAAAAAACCAAATCCATAAGAAGTGCCTAAAAAAAACAAATTTTTTAAAAAAGGTTTTTTTCTATAAAGACTTTGAGTTTTTTTTTTTACATAAAAAATTAAATAAAATAGTAAAGAAACTGATATTGCATTAAATATAAAGAGATTAAATGGTCTAAAACCTAGAACAGTAATTCCTCCCAAAATAAATGGAAACACAAATAGAATAAAGTATCTTTTATTAAAAAAGTTTAACATTTAATTTGTTTAAATATTTTATCTTCTAATTTTTTCATCTGATAATAATCTCTGTTTTTATAGTGTTTATAGCCAAGCAGATGCAGAAATCCGTGTATCCATAATTTGTTAAATTCTTTTTTAAAATTTTTTTTCATTTTGTTTATTTTATAAAAATTTAAAGCTATATCGCCAAGATAAATATCTCTTTTATTTTTCTTTAAGTTAATCTTAGTTTCTTTTGCTGTATAATAAGGAAATGAAAGAACATCGGTTATTTTATTTTTTTTTCTAAATTTATTGTTTAAAAATTTAATTTCTTTATTACCTGTCAATAAGATTGAAAAATTAACATTTTTTGCTTTTATTAATTCTTTTTTGAAATTTATTAATTTTATCTTTTCATTTAAATACTTATCTGGATTAGGAATATATCTTTTCCAGTTTTTGTCTCTGACAAAAACATCAATTTTGATCATTAATATTTTTTTGATATGCTTGAATAATTTTTGATACGAGAGGGTGTCTAACCACATCTTTATGATCAAATTCAATAATTTTTATTTCTTTTAAATCTTTTAAGATTTTTTTTGATTTGATCAATCCAGAGTGATTTTTATTAATTAAATCAACCTGAGACGGATCTCCGTTTACAACTAATTTTGAATTTTCCCCAATTCTAGTTAAAAACATTTTAATTTGTGTTGAAGTAGCATTTTGTGCTTCATCAAGAATAGCAAAAGAATTTTTTAAAGTTCTACCACGCATAAAAGCCAATGGCGCAATTTCAATTTCTCCTGTTTCTATTTTTCTTTGAATCTTTTCGTACCCAAAAAGATCATACAATGCATCATACAAAGGTCTTAAATAAGGATCGACCTTTTCTTTCATGTCGCCTGGTAAAAAACCTAATCTTTCGCCAGCTTCAACTGCTGGTCTCGATAATATTACTCTCTGAATTTTTTTTTCCATTAACATGGTAACAGCTACTGAAACCGCCAAATAACTTTTTCCTGTTCCAGCTGGGCCTAATGACATAATTATATCTTGATTTTGTAAGGCTTTTAGATAATCCGATTGTTTTTTTGATCTTGGAATTATTGACCTTCTCGGTGTTTTAATAACTTGATCTATAGACCTAACATTATTTTTATTTTTATCTTCCAAGTCAGACACTCCATGTTTAATAGAATAAATTATATCATTATTTTCTATAGAATTGGTAACAAGAAATTTATTAACTAAAAACATCAATGAATTTGAAACATTTGATATTGAATTTTTATTTCCTTTTGCAGTTATCGAGTTCCCTCTAAAAAAAAGCTTTGTACTAGTAAGCTTTTCTATTTCAGTAAGATTTTTATTAAACTCTCCAACAACTGCCATCAAAACATTATTGTTAAATATTTTTATATTTACAGTTTGACTATCAATTTTTTTTATGGAAATTTCTTTATTAAGATTTTTTGCCTCTTGCATTAAGCTGCTGCTTCTCTTTCCATATTTACCTTGGTACCAAATAGAGTATTTCTATTACAATCTTGAATTTTAACGCCAATTATTTTTCCAATATCCTTTTCTCGAACATTGTTTATAACGACCGGTGTTAGGTTTTCATTTCTACCAAAATATTTTGTCTGTTTCTTCATTCTATTTTCAATTAAAACTTCAGTTAATTTTCCAATTTCATTTTTATTTGCTTTTATTTGTATATCTACAAGCAAATTTTGTAGTTCTGTTAATCTTCTCATTTGTGTTTCCCTATCAACTCTTTCAAGATTAGAAGCTGGTGTCCCAGGTCGTGGATTGTAAACAAAGGAAAATGAATTGATAAAATTTACTTCCTTAACTAAAGAAATTGTATCATAAAAATCTTTTTCTGTTTCTCCTGGGTATCCAACAATAAAATCACTTGAAAATTTTATATCAGGTTTTACCTTTATCAACTTATGAATTATCGACAGATATTCTTCTCTGCTATGTTTACGATTCATACTTTTTAAAATTTTATTGGAACCACTTTGAACTGGTAAATGAAGAAATGGCATTAATTTTTTTGCATTTTTATAGCAATCGATTAAATCATCGGTCATATCTATAGGATGTGAAGTCGTATACCTAATTCTTTTTAATTCTTTTAGTTTATCCAAACTCATTATCAAATTTGAAAATTTAAAAACTTTTTCTTTTTCATTATAAAAATAAGCATTAACATTCTGACCTAATAAAGTAATTTCTTTTGTTCCGTTTAAAATTAAATCTTTTGCTTCTTTTATTACTTCTTCTGGTGATCTGGAATATTCTGGGCCTCTTGTATAAGGAACAACGCAAAAATTACAAAATTTATCACAACCTTCTTGGATTGTTATAAACGAAGATACTTTTGAGTCTAGATTTTTAACTTTATTTAGTTCGTCAAACTTTTCTACAACGTCAAAATTTGTAAAGTTTAATTTCTCTTTTTTCTTATGAAGTTTTGACAAAATTTTAGGAACATTGTGATAAGACTGAGGTCCCACAACGGCATCTATATAGGGTTCTCTTTTTAGCATTTCATTATTTTCTGCTTGAGCAACACAGCCTGTAACTAAAACTATAGGTTTTTTCTTATTTCTATAATTTTTTTTAAGGCGTCCAATATCGTGATAAACTTTTTCGGTTGCCTTTTCTCTTATGTGGCATGTGTTTAAAACATAACAATCTATATTGTTGATATTATCTGTTTTATAATAACCAACTTTTTCAGCTAAAGTTGAAATACGTTGGCTATCGTATTCGTTCATTTGACAACCAAAAGTTTTGATAAATATTTTTTTTGACAATGTATTAATTTTTTTTGATTTTGCTGCCGTATAGTTCTAATCTATGGTCGACTAACTTATAACCATATTTCTCGGCAATTTTATTTTGTAGATTTTCAATTTCATCGTCTACAAATTCTATTATCTCACCACTATTAACATCTATCAAATGATCATGATGGGTGTCTGGTGATTGTTCGTATCTTGCTTTACCACCTTTAAAATCATGCTTTTCAAGAATGCCTGACTCTTCAAAAAGTTTTACCGTCCTGTATACAGTGGCAATACTAACCTTCTTGTCAATCTTACTTACTCTTTTGTGTAATTCATCAACATCAGGGTGGTCAGTAGCTTCGCTCATTACTTTAGCGATTAGTCTTCTTTGATCAGTTAATCTAACACCTTTTGTTTTGCACTTTTCTTCAATTTTATTCATTGTAAATTATCGGTAATTTAGCTCAAATATACTGGTTTAATCAAATTATTTTCTATTAAATTATTTTTAATTAATAATTCAATATTTTTGAGGTTAAATGCGGCTAAATCAGAATCTTTATAGCCATAAAGCTTAACGCCTTTTGATATTTTGATGCCTTTTGCAACAGCAAGCGAAATTCTTATTCCTGAAAAACTACCAGGCCCAATATTTACTATAATAGAAAAATTTTTATCAATTTTGGCTTTTTTTTGTTTAACAAATTCAAATATATTATTCACAAATGATTCATTATTTCTTATATTAGTTTGAAGTTTTTTAAGAAAGAAACTACTATTAACCCTTAAACCAATTGAATTATTTTTGCCTGTGAAATTAATTATTAAAAAATCCTTTATCATTGCTTTATTTATAGTTTTTTTATCCATTCTAAACAATTCTTATTCTGAAGCAAAAAACATTGAAGATTACGGTATTCTTTCAATAATGTACCACCGTTTTGAAGAAAATAAATATCCATCAACCAATATCAAATTAGAAGATTTTAAGTCTCAAATTAATCTAATAGAAAAATATAAATATAAGTTTATTTCCCATGATGAATTTGAATCTTCAATTAGCGAGAAGAATTTAGAGAAAAAAATCTTATTAACTATAGACGATGGTTTTTCTTCTTTTTATGAAAATGCTTGGCCAATTTTAAAAGAAAAAAAAATACCTTTTATAATATTTATTAACACTGAAACTGTAGGATCAAGAGGATACATGGATTGGTCTCAAATAAAAAAAATTTCTGAGTTCGATTTTGTTCACATTGGAAATCATAGTCACTCTCATGAATATTTAGTAGATTGGAGCGATGATAAAATAGAAGAGGATTTAATAACTTCTATAAAAATTTTTAAGGAAAAGTTAAACCATGAAACAAAGTTTTTTGCATATCCTTTTGGTGAATATAAAAAGTCTTATAAAGAAATTGTTAAAAAATTAGGATTTGAGTATGCATTTGGTCAACATTCTGGAGTTATGGATAAAACAAAAGATAAGTTTGAATTACCAAGATTTCCTATCAATGAAAAGTATGGAGAAGAAAAAAGATTTAAATCAATTTTACAAACAATTCCATTTCCATATTTAAAAATTACTCCAGAAGAAAAATATCTAAGTCCAAAAAACAATCCGCCAAATGTTAGTATAACTTTTTTTGAAAATGGTATAAATTTAAAAAATATAACTTGTTATTCAAATGAAGAAAATAAATGGAGAAAGTCAAAAATTGAATTTTTACAAACTAATAGATTAAAAATAATATTAGAAGGAAAGTTTACTACTGAAAGAGGAAGAATTAACTGTTCCTTAAGAGAAGATAGTGGAGAGTGGAGATGGCTCGGAATTCAGTTTATAGTATCTGATTTATAAACTATAAAGTTAAAGATGAAGACTGACTTGATGAATTCATTAAAATAGCATTATCAAAATCAGTAAGATCGTTTTGATTAATTATTATTTTCAAAACTTTAGTATATTCCCTTCCTGTTGCAGCATATTTATGTAAATAATCTACAAGAGCTAAACCAGATATTTTTTTATTTCTTCTTCTAAGCTCTGCTCTCTTTTCCCTAAATTCTCTATATCCTAAATGTGTATTTAAATTATTTTTATAAGCTTGAACGGACGAGCGTAACATAGGAAATTTTAAAACTTTATGACCTTTGTTTTTTTCTCTTTTTAGAGGTGCAATTCCATCTTTACCATAAGTCCATTGACCAAACATTGCATTGCCCTCTAAAGCAAATCTAGATGTTCCCCATCCACTTTCTTTCGCTGCTTGCGCAATTGCTATCGAAACAGGTATGATATCCATTCTAAGTTTAAGCTCTGTAACATCTTCATTTTTTATTTCATAATCCTCAAATCTTCTTTTCAACCAAACTCTTTCACCTCTTGAATTGTGCTGTTTACTTAAAATTTTAAAGAGTTTTTTTCTATTTTCTAAAATTTTACTATTTTCGTCCAATATAAGAGGCATTACTATCTTTATAAAAGTATCCTTCTTTTTTTGAGTACTTTTTATCTTTTTTAAATCTTTTGGTAATTGCCTTAAATAAACGCGCTTAACATGTGATCCTGATCTAATATTTTTTAAATTGTATTCAAGATCTTCAAATAAATTTAGAGTAATTTTTGTATCCATTCCTAAATCTTCGTTGCTTGAATCTAATTTTTTAGTTTTATTTGAATTTTTGGAAAGTTTATCTTTTGGTTGAAAATTGGATTTATACTCTTTTGCAATATGCGTAAACTTTACTTCACTAGTAACAAGTTTAATGTAAGGTCTAATAGTAATTAAACTCGTTATAAAACCTAACAAAGCTATTGTTAATACTATGTTGGTAATAACTTGTTCCTTAAATTTAATTTCAGCAATTTTCTTTTTATTATAGCTATGTGCGGGTAATGGTATTTTATTTTTTAACAATATAAGTTCAATCTGTGAAGTTGTTAGGTGTTTTTTTGATTGAAGATAAGACCTAACTTCATTTATCTTATAAAGTTTTGATAATTCTATAAGTTGATCTCTGTACGGTATGTCTTTTTTCATATAATTAATTTGCTTCTACAGACTTAACTTCTTTAACATAATGACACAGTAAATTTTGTACTCCCTGCTTAAGTGTCATTAAAGAACTTGGACAGCCTGAACAGCTGCCTCTCAGTTCAACTTTTACAACTCCTTTATCAAAAGAAATAAATTTAATATCCCCGCCATCTTTCGCAACAGCCGGTCTGACCTTACTATCTAATACGTCATTAATTTTTTTAACTATCTCGTTACCCTCTTTTGCATCTTCAGCTTTTTTATCATTAGTTTTTGAAATTATTGGTTTTTTATTTTTTTCAAAATAATCATTGATTGATGAAATAATTGAAGGTTTAAGTATATCCCAACTTATTTTTTCATTTTTTTTGACACTTAAAAAATTTTTAGAAATTAGTATAAGTTCTATACCCTCAAAATTAAGCAATTGTTTTACAAAATCATTTTTAATATTTCCAATATCTTTTTTTTGAAATTCTTGTGTATCAACTTCTGAAAATTTTTTTTCTGACAAGAACTTTAGTGCATTCGGGTTCGGCGTGTTTTCTATCTGAATCATATTTGAATTTTAGCACATTTTTTCATTTATTAATGCTAAATAAAACCCACAATTTCTTTGACTTTACCTATGTTTTTTTTTGCAATAACGTTGGCTTTATTTGTACCTTCTCGTAAAATTTCTAATAAATATTTATTATCATTCTTTAATTTTTTAATTTTTTTTCCTATAGGACAAATTGTGGCCACCAGAGCATCTGAGAGTTCATTTTTAAATTTAGAAAAATCTTTACCAGCCATATTTTCTAAAGTTTTTTCTACCGTTGTATTTGTTACAAAGGAGTAAATATTTAATAAATTTAATGCCTCTGGTCTATTTTTTAAATCCTCTACTTTGTCAGGAATGGGTGAGGAGTCAGTTTTTGCTTTTTTAATCTTTTTATTTATTTCATCCTCAGAATCTTGTAAATCAATTCTTGAGTAATCAGATTCTTCCGATTTGCTCATTTTTTTTGTACCATCTCTTAAACTCATAACTCTTGAAAGTTTTTTTTGTATTAAGGGCTCTGGGATTGGAAAAAAGTTATTAGCCTTAAAATCATTATTAAATTTCTGGGCAATATCTCTTGCTAATTCCAAATGTTGTTTCTGATCATCGCCCACAGGAACATGAGTAGCTTTATAAAGAAGTATATCAGCAGCCATAAGATTGGGATAAACGTATAAACCAACACTAGCGTTTTCTTTATTTTTTCCAGCTTTTTCTTTAAACTGAGTCATTCTATTCATCCAGCCAACCCTAGACACACAGTTTAAAATCCAAGCAAGCTCAGAGTGACCGCTGACAGAAGATTGATTAAATATTATACTTTTTTTAAAGTCTAACCCGCATGCTACAAACCCGGCAGTTGTATCAAGTATATTTTTTTTTAATTCTTGGGGATCCTGAAAAACTGTTATAGCGTGAAGGTCAACAACACAGTAAATACACTCCATTTTTTTTTGTAGATCAACAAAATTTTTCATGGCACCAAGGTAGTTACCTAAATGTAAATTTCCGGTAGGCTGAACTCCTGAAAAAACTAGTGTTTTGGTATTTTTATTCATTTTAATTTGTAGCTCTCTAACTTTAATATTCCTAAAAGGTTAGTAACCAAAAGATATATAGCTGCTGACAAACCTATCACAATTAACAAATAAATTAATTTAAAATTATAAGTATATTCCAACTTATCCTCAAAATATTCCAAACCAAAATAGAGAAAAAAACACATTAAAATTGTAACTATTAAAATTTTTAAAATATTAATCAAAGTTTTGTTTTCAAAAACAAGAAGTTTTTCTTTTTTAAGCAAAATAAAATAAATCAAGGTAGCAACCCAAGTTGAAATAGTTGTTGCTATCGGTATAATTATAAAGCCATATTTTCTAAATAAAGAAACACTGATTACAATATTAATTACCATGCTTATGAACGATATATAAAAAGGCATCTTTGTATTGTCCCTAGCAAAATAAAAGTTAGATAAAACTTTAATTAAGGCAAAGGCTGGAACACCCATGGCAAAAAATGTTAAAGCTAAAGATGTGTTGGTAACATCAGATTCATCAAAAGATCCATAACCAAACAAACTGTTCACTATATCTTCAGAAGCTATTATCAAACCAAATGCTGCCGGCAAAGAAAGAGCTAAAGATAATTCTAAAGATTTATTTTGTATAAGGCTTATAGAATTTTTATCATTTTTTTTTATACTTTTTGAAAGATTTGGCAGAACTACAGTTCCAACAGCAATACCAGCTATAGCCAAGTTAATTTGATAAATTCTGTCAGCATAATATAAATAGGAAACTGCTCCAGCTTGAAATGATGCAATAATAGTTCCTATTAATATATTAATCTGAGTAATTCCCGATGAGAAAATACTCGGCAATAGTTTTCTAAAAAAGTTTTTTAGACTTTTACTAAACTTAAAAAATAACTTTAAAGACGGAAAATAAAATTTTTTTGTAAAAATAATTAGAAGTAAAAATTGCAAAATTCCTGCAAATGTTACTCCAACGGATAAACTTTTTGCTATATTCAAATTAAAGTAAAAGGAAAATAGCAAAGACAGGATTAGTATTACATTAAGAATTATTGGTGCTGCGGCTGCGGCTGCAAATTTATTATTTGTGTTAAGTATTCCAGACAACAAAGAAGATAAGCTTACAAATAATAAAAAGGGGAAAGTAATTCTACTAAATTCAATAGCTAAATTAAATTTTTCCAAATCTTCATAAAAACCAGGGGCAATTAAATAAACTACAAAAGGTGTAAAGATTTCAACAATAATTAATAAAAGAATTAAAATATATAAGAGCAAATTAAAAACATCATCAGCAAATTTTTTTCCCTCGTTTTCTCCTTTTAATTTTTCGTCAGCATAACTTGGGATAAACGCTGCGTTGAAAGTACCTTCTGCAAACAAACGTCTGAAGGTATTAGGCAGTCTAAAAGCAACAAAGAAGGCGTCGGCGTAAACGCTTGTCCCAAGAAAAATAGCTATTAAAATGTCTCTTAAATATCCTAAAACCCTACTTAGAAGAGTATAAAAACCAAAAACTGAAGTTGAAGACAATAAATTCATAATTAAGACAAATTATTAGTGATTTAATACCATTTATATTACATACTTAAATTTTAATGACAAAAAAATCAAAAATTGATCATTACACGGATAAAGAAGCATTAGACTTTCATAATAAAGGAAAGTCTGGCAAAATTGAGATTGTTTCTTCAAAATCATTAACAACTAAAAGGGACCTTTCTCTGGCTTATTCTCCTGGAGTTGCGGTTCCAGTTAAAGAAATTTCAAAAAACCCTGATGCTGCTTATGAATATACAAGCAAAGGAAATCTAGTAGCCGTAATAAGTAACGGTTCTGCAATTTTAGGATTGGGAAATTTAGGTGCTCTTGCATCAAAACCAGTTATGGAAGGTAAAGCTGTTTTATTTAAAAGATTTGCAGACATAGATGCTATTGATATTGAGATAGATAGTAAAAACTCAGATGAAATAATTAAATGCATTCAAAATATTGGAAATAGTTTTGGTGGAATAAATTTAGAAGATATTGCTGCGCCGGATTGTTTTATTATAGAAAGAAAATTAAGAGATACTTTAGATATACCTATTTTTCATGATGACCAACATGGTACAGCAATTATTACATCTGCTGCACTAATTAATGCTCTGGATATATCTAATAAAAAACCAGGTGAGGTAAAAGTTGTTGTTAATGGCGCAGGTGCCTCTGCATTAGCATGTGCAAATCTTTTCAAAAGCATTGGTATTAAAACTCAAAATATAATTATGCTTGATAGAAAAGGTGTGATTTATAAAGGCAGAGATAATGTAGACCAGTTTAAATCAGCATATGCGATTAAAACAAAACTAAGAACTCTTAAAGACGCAATAAAGGGGGCAGATGTTTTTTTAGGTTTGTCAGCAAAAAATGTATTGACCCAAGAGATGGTAAAATCTATGGCTAAAAATCCAATCATATTCGCATGTGCCAATCCTGATCCCGAAATAAAACCTGAGTTAGTAGACGAAGTAAGATCAGATGCAATAGTTGCAACGGGAAGATCCGACTATCCTAACCAAGTTAATAATCTAATTGGGTTTCCATATATATTTAGAGGAGCTCTTGACGTTAGAGCAAAAGAGATTAACGAAGAAATGAAAATAGCTGCGGCAAAGGCTATAGCAACACTAGCTAAAGAAGAAGTTCCTGATGAAGTAGTAAATGCTTATGGTGGAGAAAGACCTCGTTATGGAAAAGAATATATTATTCCGTCAACTTTTGATCCTAGATTAATTAGTAGAATACCTGCTGCAGTTGCTGAAGCCGCAATGAAAAGTGGAGTAGCAAGAAAAAAAATTTCAGACATTGAAACCTATAAAGACCAGTTAACTAACAGACTCGATCCTTCTATGAGCATTATGCAAGGAATTAACGCACAACTTAAAAAAAGACCTAAAACAGTTGTCTTTGCTGAAGGTGAAGACAAAAACATGTTAAAGGCCGCAATTGCTTACAAGAATAGTCGTTTAGGAACACCGATCGTAATTGGAAATGAAAAAAGAGTAAAAGAACAATTAAAAGAAATTGGATTAGATGAAAATTATAAAATTAAAATTGTCAACTCAACTGATAAGGACAAAAGAGAACTATATACCAAAAAATTATACAATAAGTTACAGAGACAAGGTCTTTTGGAAAGAGATGTCGATAGATTAATTAGAAACGATAGAATTGTCTGGGGTTCTTCTATGGTCGATTGTGGTGATGCAGATGCAATGGTAACAGGAAACATTAGACATTACGCTGCTTCCATTGAAAGTCTTAAAAAAGTGGTGGATTCTAGACCTGGCGAAACTTTATTTGGTCTAAATATGTTAATTACACCTAAAAAAACTATCTTTATTGCTGATACACAGGTAAACGATTTTCCGTCTGCAGAAAAATTAACAAAAATTGCAATGTCCAGTGTTAGAGTGGCTAAATTATTTGGTTTTGATCCTAAAGTAGCTTTTTTATCTCACTCTACATTTGGAAAACCATCATCTAGAAATACAAAACATGTTAGAGAAGCTATTGAACTTCTGAAAACTAAAAAAGTAGATTTCGATTTTGATGGTGAGATGCAGCCAGATGTAGCTTTAAATCCCAAATACAAAGAAACATATCCATTTTCTAAAATAGTGGGTAATGCGAACATTTTAATAATGCCAGCTCTTCATAGTGCGGCTATATCAACTAAACTAATGAAAACCATTGGTGGAGCTAAAGTAATTGGCCCACTTTTAATTGGATTAGCATTGCCAATTGAAATCGCTCCTCTAAGATCATCTTCGAGTGATATACTAAATCTTGCTTCTGTAGCGGCTTATTCGGCAGAAATCATTGACTACAAAAATAAGAAAAATAATTAATTTTTATTTCTACTTAATTCATCTACTAATAAAATACTTGGTATAACATCTTTAACACCATGAATTTCATTTGCCTCTGAAATAACTTTTTTCTTTTCATCCTTTGTCATGGCAATTCCAAAAATATAAACTTTTCCATTTATGGTATCAATCGTATAGTTGGTAGATTTTGTAAGTTTATTAAAAAGCAAAGCAGTTCTTAACTGAGAGGTAATTAATACATCTTTTGCGGTATTTTTAAAATTAGTCTTCCCCTTAATTGTCACTGCGCTTTGTACGGACCTGGCTCCTTTAGTTTCCCAGGCCATCTTAATAATCTTCAATTTTTCTTCTGGTTCATTAACTTTTCCTGATAAAAAAATATTTCCATCAATAACTTTGGTGCTTAGGTCAAGGATATATTTCTTATCCTTTAAAGCTAATCTTCCCATCAAATTTTTCTGCATAATAGAATCATCAATTTGCATACCGACAGTTCTTGGGTCATAAGCAATACTTACCCCAGATCCAAAAATTCCAACGGAAGAACTTCCAACGCAAGATAAAAGTAAGAAGCTAAACAGAATTAATATTAAATTTTTTCTCATTTTTTTTTAACATTTAAACAAATATTATATACCTTCTTTTTTGACAAATTATTTTTTTCTGAAATCAACTTAACCACATCTTTTAGACTGTACCTTTTTAGATATTCCTTGATATCCTTTCTTAATTTTTTTTCATCAAAAACATTTCCTTGTGAAAAATTGTTCATTTTTTTTGATAATACAACCGTAAGTTCTCCTTTTAAACTTTCTTTAAAACCTTTAAATTTTTCCAGATTTTCTCTATAAAAAGTTTCGTGAATTTTTGTCATTTCTCTGCCAACAAAAATCTGTCTATTATTAAAAAATTTTTTAAATAATTTAATATAAAAATTTATTTTTATAGCTGGAATAAAAAAAACAATATTAAAATTATAATCTTTTACTGCATTGATTTCTTTTTCCACTGCTGTAGCTTTTTTAGGCAAAAATCCATAAAAAAAATATTGATCATTAAAGCCAGATACACTCATCGCAGTAGTTGCTGCAGAAACCCCAGGTATTGGGAATATTTTAATTTTTCTTTTAATACATTCTTTAATAAGAACTAATCCGGGATCTGAAAAAGTTGGTGTTCCAGCATCAGAAATAATTGAGACTTTTTCTCCGCTTTCAATTAACTGAATAATTGATTCTGCTATTTTTTTTTCATTAAATTTGTGATTTGGAATTAATTTTTTCTTAATACCATAGTAATTTAGTAACTTTATGGACCTTCTAGTATCTTCACAAAGAATTTTATCAGAATTTTTTAATACATTTAATGCTCTTAATGTAATATCCTCCAAGTTTCCTATTGGCGTTGAAACGATGTATAAACCTGGTAGAAAACTATTCATAAAATATGAAAAAATTTTTTAAGATAATTTTATCTTATTTATTGATCACTTTTAACAGTTATGTTTCTGCGGTTGAATCTAATAGTTCAAATATTCTAAAAATTGGAGTTTTGGCTCCCTTATCTGGTGAATTAAAAGTTTTGGGCGAAACAATACTTTATTCGGTGAATTTAGCATTGCACGATATTAATGATGATTCGATAAAGATTTACCCAAAAGACTCAGGTTATAATAAAAAAAGAATAGTAGAAGCTTGTAAAGAATTTCAGGAAGAGGGAATCAAAATTGTCGTTGGGCCTATTGACTCCTCTTTTACAAAAGAACTAAAAAATTTCGATGATTTAATATTCTTATCATTATCCAATATGAATTCTGATATCGATAAAAATATTATAATGATGGGAATTAATTTAGAATCCCAATTATTAGCTATTAAAAAATTTATCAATAAGCAAAAAAGAAAGAAAACAGTAATCTTATATCCTGATAACAATAATTCTAAACATGTAGAGAAAAGTATCAGAGATGCTAATTTTAAAAATACTAAACTTTTTAAATATAGTAACGACTCTAAAATTTTAACTGGTCAAATAGAAAAATTAACAAACTATAAAAGAAGAAAAATAAATTTAAATGCTAGGGTAAAAAAATTAGAAAAGTCAGATCTGCCAAAAGATATTAGAGAACTAAATCAGTTAAAACAAAGATATACTCTTGGGAAAATAAATTTTGACTCAGTTGTTATCATTGATTTTGGAAACGGATTAAAAAGTGTTTTAACGTCTCTTGCCTACACTGATGTTTCAGAAAAAGACATATTAATAATAGCAGCCAATCAATGGTTTGATGATAGTATTTTGTCAGAAACCTCAATAAAAAGTTTTTATTTTCCTTCAGTTAATTTAAAAGATTTTAAAAAATTTAATGAAAAATTTTTTAAAACTTACCAATACAAACCAAATGAAATTACGATATTATCCTATGATACAATTGGCCTTATATACTATCTTTGGAAAAGTGATGTAAAAATTAATTCTGCAAGTGACTTTAATTTCAAAAAAGAGATTAAAGCAAAAATTGGAAAATTTAAAATATCTGAGAATAAAGTTATTCAAAAATTAGATATTTACAAACTAGAAGATAATAACTTTGTTAGAAGTAAGCTTTAATTTTTTCTTCTAACTTTTTATAAGCAATATTTCTATGGTCTATTAAAAGTTTTTCTTTGTAATCCATTTCGGCAAAAGTTTTAGAATAGCCATCTGGAATAAAAATTGGATCATAGCCAAAACCATTATTTCCCTTTTTAGTAGATATAGTTCCTTTAATAATACCAACTTCTGATATTTTTTTTCCATTAGGCCACTGAATTGTAAGACTACAAACAAATTGTGCTTTTTTATTTTTGTTTGATTTTTTTATTTTTTTTAAAATTTCTGTCATCGCATTATCAAATCCACCAAATTCTTTTGCCCACCTTGCAGATAAAATTCCAGGCTGCCCATTTAAACAATCAATCTCGAGACCTGAGTCGTCAGATATTGTAACTAGCTTTGATCTGTTACAAAAAAAATTAGCTTTTAGTTCTGAATTTGCAAGAAAGGTTTTACCGTTTTCTTCCGGGCTCTCTATGCCGAAATCATTAGGCGAAACTTTTTCTACTTTATTTGGCAATAAATCACTTATTTCTTTAAATTTTCCCTTATTATGAGTTCCTACTAATATCTTATTAATTTTGTACATAGAGACCTGGAAATTAAATATTTTATGACTATATAGAAAATATGGCCAATTTAAATGATGAAGATAAAAACAAAAAAGATAGTAAAATTCCTAAAAAGGAAGAAAAAAAGGAACTCAGTATCGAAGAAAAGCTCAAAGATACCGAGGATAAACTTCTAAGATCTCTTGCAGAACTAGAAAATCAACGAAAAAGGTTTGATAAAGATATAAAAGAGGCAATAGACTTTGGGGGTTTTAGTTTTGCAAAAGAAAACTTGGCTATATTGGACAATTTACAGAGAGCCTATATTTCAATTAAAAATGATCCGGCTTTAAAAGATAATAAAGATTTAGATAAATTTTTAAAAAATATTGAGATTATTGAAAAAGATCTAATCTCAATTTTCAAAAAAAACAAAATAGAAAAAATTGATACAACTAAGAAAAAATTTGATCCAAATTTTCATCAAGCTATGACAGAAGTAGAAAATGACCAAGTAGAGACCGGTAGTATAGTGCAAGAAATACAAGCTGGTTATATGTTGGGGGGAAGATTGCTTAGACCGTCTTTGGTTGCAGTTTCTAAAAAAAGTATGAAAAAAGAAGCAAAAAATGGGGAAAAAGATGAAAAAAAAAAATAATCCCCATCTTGTAGAAACACAAATAACACCCATATACCAAGCATTATGAGCAGAGTAATCGGAATAGATTTAGGAACAACTAATTCATGCGTAGCAATAATGGAGGGAAAGCAAGCCAAAGTTATTGAGAATGCTGAAGGACAAAGAACAACTCCTTCGGTAGTTGCTTTTCTTGAAAAAGACGAAAGGTTGGTGGGACAACCTGCGAAAAGGCAAGCCGTTACAAATCCTAATGATACAATTTTTGCTGCTAAAAGATTAATAGGAAGAACTTTTGATGATCAATCTGTGAAAAAAGATGTCGAGAAAGTTCCATTTAACATAGTTAAGTCGGATAAAAATGATGCCTGGATAGAAGCTAAAGGTAAAAAATATTCTCCATCTCAGATATCAGCTTTTATTCTTCAAAAAATGAAAGAAACAGCTGAAAAACATTTGGGTCAACCAGTTACTAAAGCAGTAATAACAGTACCAGCTTATTTTAATGATGCACAAAGACAGGCAACAAAAGATGCTGGAAAAATTGCCGGCTTAGAAGTTTTGAGGATTATAAATGAGCCTACCGCAGCTTCATTAGCATATGGCTTAGATAAAAAAGGCGGAAAGAAAATTGCTGTTTATGACCTTGGTGGTGGTACGTTTGATGTATCTATCTTAGAAATTGGTGATGGTGTTTTTGAAGTAAAATCTACAAATGGAGATACTTTTTTGGGAGGCGAAGATTTTGACGATACTATAGTAGATTATTTGGTTTCAGAATTTAAAAAAGATAGTGGGATTGATTTAAAAACCGATAAACTTGCTTTACAAAGATTAAAGGAGGCAGCAGAAAAAGCAAAAATAGAATTATCTTCTGCAACACAAACTGATATAAATCTTCCTTTTATTACAGCAGATAAAACAGGACCAAAACATATTAATTTAAAATTTACTAGAGCTAAACTAGAGGCACTAGTCGAAAACCTAGTAGAAAGAACTTTAAAACCATGCAAAACCGCTCTTAAAGATTCAGGTTTTTCAGCGGCAGAGATCAACGAAGTAGTTTTAGTTGGCGGTATGACTAGAATGCCAAAAATTGTCGAGACTGTTAAAAACTTTTTTGGAAAAGATCCTAACAAAAGTGTTAACCCAGATGAAGTTGTTGCAATGGGGGCTGCAATTCAAGCAGGTGTATTACAAGGAGATGTAAAAGATGTTTTACTTTTAGATGTTACTCCGTTGTCCCTAGGTATTGAAACTCTTGGAGGAGTTTCTACAAAACTAATTGATAAAAATACAACAATACCAACTAAAAAAAGCCAGGTTTTTTCAACTGCTGAAGATAATCAGCCTGCTGTATCGATAAGAGTACTGCAAGGTGAAAGAGAGATGGCTGCAGATAATAAAATTTTAGGTAACTTTGAACTTGTCGGAATTGCTCCTGCCCCAAGGGGAGTTCCACAAATTGAGGTAACCTTTGATATAGATGCAAACGGTATTGTTAATGTATCTGCTAAAGATAAAGGAACAGGCAAAGAGCAAAAAATTCAAATCCAAGCATCAGGTGGGTTGTCCGAAGAGGAAATTCAAAAAATGGTTAAAGACGCTGAAGCAAACAAGGAAACCGACAAGAAAAAAAGAGAGTCTGTGGATTCAAGAAATCAAGCAGATACCATAATTCATTCTACTGAAAAAAATCTTAAAGAACATGGTTCTAAAATCAACGAAGCTGAGAAAAAAGCTATAGAAACTGCTATTTCAGATCTAAGAAATGCTTTGAAAGGAACTGATACGGAAGAAGTAAAGAAAAAAACTCAATCTTTAATCCAAGCTTCAATGAAGTTAGGGGAAGCAGTTTATAAAAACCAGCAAAAACCTGATGGAAAAACTGCCGACAAAAAAGATAACAAAGATAATAAAGAAAAAGAGAATGTTGTTGATGCAGAAGTCGTAGACGCAAAAGAAGATAAAGAAAAAAGAGCCTAAGACTATAATTAATAGGAGCAAAGCTTCTCATGGCAAAAAGAGATTATTATGATGTCTTAGGTGTAAATAAATCAGCCAATAAAGACGAAATCAAAAAAGCTTACAGAAAATTAGCACTTAAATATCATCCAGATAAAAATAAGGATGATAAAGGTGCCGAAGAAAAATTTAAAGAAGCAAGCGAAGCCTATCACGTACTTTCTGATGATAAAAGAAAAGCAAATTATGATCAGTTTGGTCATGCAGCTTTTCAAGGAGCTGGTGGGCAAGGAGGGTTTGGTAACTTTGATTTTTCTTCATCATTTTCTGATATTTTTGAAGATGTTTTTGGAGATTTTGGATTTGGAAGTTCTGGAAGATCAAGAAGAGGTAGATCAAATAATAGAGGAAATGATTTAAGATATGATGTCTCAATAGATTTAGATGATGCATTCACTGGTACAGAAAAAAAAATAAATTATACAACTTATAAAAAATGTAAAACTTGTTCTGGAGCTGGATCCAAACCAGGTTCAAAACCTTCTGCTTGTGGTTATTGTGGTGGACAAGGAAGAGTAAGATCTAGCCAGGGATTTTTTACTATACAACAAACTTGTCCTGAGTGTGGTGGAGAAGGAGAAAAAATTACAAACCCATGTAACAACTGTAGTGGAGCAGGTAAAATACAATCGAATGAATCAGTTTCAGTAAAGATTCCAAAAGGTGTTGATGATGGAACAAGAATAAGAATTTCTGGAAAAGGAGAGGCTGGGAGTAAAGGGGGATCAAGTGGAGATTTGTATTTATTTGTATCTGTAGAACCTCATAATATTTTTAAAAGATCAGAGGAAAATCTCTATTATGAATTGCCAATTTCCTTTACAGACGCAGCTCTAGGAGCAGCTGTAGAAGTGCCTTCTATTGATGGTGGAAAAACAAAAATTAAAATTCCATCTGGAACTCAGAGTGGAAAACAGTTAAGACTTAAGGGAAAGGGTATGCCGGTCCTAAAAAGAAATATATTTGGAGATCTTTATATTAGAATTGTTACTGAGGTACCAACTTCTTTAAACAAAAGACAAAAAGAGTTGTTAGCAGAATTTAAAACTCTGGAAGACACTAAATCAAATCCATTAATTAAAAGTTTCTTTGATAAAGCTAAAAAATTCTGGAAAAACTAAATGAAAAAAATTAATTTAACTATTACTGGATGTCTAGGCAGAATGGGTCAGCAACTCATTAAATCTTCTAAAATTTCCAAAAATTTTAGACTTGTTTCTGTTACGGAAAACAGGATGGTTAATAAAAAAATAGCGGGTTTAAAACCTCAATTAAATTCAAAAAATGCATTTAAAAATGCAAGCGTAATTATAGATTTTACAGTTCCAAAATGTACTCTTGAAGTACTAAAAATTGCTTCAAAATTAAAAAAAAGAGTAGTTATTGGAACAACAGGTTTTTCTAAAAAAGAAGAGAAATTAATAAAAAAATATTCTAGAAAAATACCTATACTCAAAGCGGGAAATATGAGCTTAGGTGTAAATTTACTGGTTTATTTAACTGAGATTGCATCAAAGTCGCTTGGAAATAATTTTTTAAGCAAAGTTTTTGAAGTACATCATAAACATAAAAAAGATCATCCTTCAGGTACAGCTCTAATGCTCGGAAAAGGTATAGCAGTAGGAAAAAATAAAGATTTAAATAAAATTATGGGGAAAAAATATTTTAATAGAAAATCTTTTCCATACAGCAAAAAAATCAATTTTAATTCCCTTAGAAAGGGTAAAATCGTTGGAGAACACCAGGTAAAATTTTCAAGTGGAAAAGAAATAGTCACTTTGAATCACGAATCTTTTGATAGAGCTTTATACTCAGAAGGGGCCTTAACTGCAGCAAAGTGGTTAATAAATAAAAAACCAGGTTTATACTCGATGAGAAATGTTTTAAATTTTAAATAAATTTAAAACAATGAGTGCAAATAAAAGAGCTAAAATAATATTAAAAATCCTTAATCAAATTTATCCGAAGACACCCATTCCGCTAAAACACAAAAATACATTCACCTTATTGGTCTCTGTAGCCTTGTCTGCACAAACTACAGATCTTAACGTAAATAAAGCCACTAAAAATATATATCCAAAATATTATAAACCAGAACATTTTGTAAAATTAGGAAGAAAAAAAATTGAAAAATTAATAAAGAGTTTAGGTTTTTTTAGAAATAAAGCTAAAAGTGTTTATTTACTCTCAAAACAATTGATAAAAAAACATGGTGGAAAAGTACCCAAAAATTTTGAGGACCTGGAAAATTTACAAGGTGTAGGACACAAAACAGCAAGTGTAGTGATGTCCCAAGGATTTGGACATCCAGCCTTTCCCGTAGACACTCACATTCATCGTTTAGCACAAAGATGGGGCTTAACTAATGGTAAAAATGTTGTTCAAACTGAAAAGGATTTAAAAAAATTATTTCCTAAAAAATCTTGGAATAAACTTCATCTTCAAATAATTTATTATGGAAGAGAATATTGTAAGGCAAGAGAATGTTATGGTCTAACTTGTAAAATCTGTACCACTTGTTATCCTGATCGAAAAAAACCAGTTAAAACAAAGAAAGCTTAATATGAAAATTTTAGGGGTTGGAAATGCAATAGTAGATGTCATCTGCAAAGTGGATGATAATTTCTTGACTAAAAATAATCTTACTAAAAGTACAATGAAATTAGTTGATGAAAAAGAATTTAAAAGTCTATTATCCAATTTGAAAATTGAAGAAACGGTCGCAGGTGGATCTGTTGCGAATTCTATTGTAGGTCTTGCGCAACTAGGAAACGATGTAGGTTTTATTGGTAAAGTTAATGATGATGAACTCGGCAACAAATATGAAGAGGGTTTGAGAAAAGAAAAAGTAAAATACTTTTATTCAAAGAAAAAAGAAAAATTACCCACCGGAACTTGTTTAATTTTAATAACTCCTGACTCAGAAAGAACTATGTGTGTTTTTTTAGGGATTGCAGGGGAAATTAGTGAAAATGATATTGATGTCAATATTATTAAAAAAAGTGAAATAATTTTTTTAGAAGGCTATCTTTGGGACAAAGGTAATCCAAAAAAAGCATTCGAAAAAGCTATCAAAAACTCAAACAAAGTTGCAATGTCATTATCTGATAAATTTTGTGTCGATAGGCACAAATCTCATTTTCTAGATTTGGTAAAAAATAAATTGGATATTACGTTTGCAAATGAGCAGGAAATTTTATCTCTAATAAATGCTAAAAATTTTGATGAAGTAATTTCTTTTGGAAAAAATCTTGGAAAGTTAATTATTATAACTCGAGGAGAAAAGGGTAGTATAGGAATACATAAAGATAATTTGGTTGAATGTGATATTCAAAAAAATTTAAAAATTGTTGACTTAACAGGTGCTGGTGATCTTTTTGCTGCTGGATTTTTAAACGGCTATATAAATAATTTTTCATTAAAAGAGAGTCTTGAAAAGGGCACCGAAATGTCTTCAAGAATTATCCAAAAAATTGGAGCTAGGCTTTCTTAAACTTCTTCCTACTGTAGCTACCTTTTCCCTTTTTAGGTTTTACAATACGTTTTTGATATTTTTTTGAAAATAAATCTTTAGCAAAAATATTTCTTTTTTTCACAAAGAATATCCTTCTTTGGAATTCTTTATAAAATCGTTATCGTTAAAGTGACTTTTTATTTTTTGCCTTAATCTATAAATATGAGTCTCAATAGTGTGGGTTTCCGTTTCTGATGAATATTTCCAGATATTTTTCAATATATAGTCTCGACTTAAGGGCTTGTTAGAAAAATATAACATTTCAAGAAAAATAACCTCTTTTTCTGTAACTTTAAGGATTGTATCATTTTTTTTTAAAACTCTTGAATTTTTATCAAGAATATAATTTTTGATTTTTATTAAAGAATTTTTCTTAAATTCATGCTTCTTGCATATGTCTATAATATCTTGATTAAATTGAACCACATTAAGTGGTAGTTTTACAATCAGCGAAAAATCATCTTTAAATTTATTTATTTTATTATTTTTTTGAATAAGTATTTTAGGAATCATTATATCTTGTAACAAAATTTTTTTTTCATTTTCTAGTTCTACAATTATGGCATTAAATTTTCCATCTATTAAATCTTTGTTATTAATGTTTTTTGATATCAGGTTAAATCCAAAAAACGATTTTATTTCTTCTAAAGACTTAGTAAAATTTTCATTGCAAAAGCATGCAACGTTAATATTGTAGGTCTCGTTATGCATATATATTTAAAAAAAAAAATTCTTTATTTTAAGGATTATAGGATAAAATGCTCAATAGGTAAAAGGGGTTTAACTTCAAGAAAAAGAGAGGGTGATCTCAAAACTCCTAAGGGAAAATTCAAATTTAACCTCTTATTTTATAGAGCAGATAGAATCAAAAATATTCGCACAAAAATCAAAAGAAAAAAAATTAGAAGAAATTTTGGGTGGTGTGATGATCCATATTCAAAATGGTATAATAAATTAATTCGTTTCCCATTTAAAAAAAGCGCTGAAAAATTATACTTAAGAAACAACATGTATGATTTAATATTGGTTTTAAATTTTAATACAAAACCAGTGATTAAAAATAAAGGTAGTGCAATATTTCTACATATTGCAAATAAAAAATTTAACCCCACAAAAGGATGTATTGCTATACAAAAAAAAGATTTAATTAAAATTTTGCCTTATATTACAAAAAAAACAAAAATCTATATTACTTAATATTTCTTGGTCCTAAAATTCCAGATCCAATTCTTAAAAAAGTTGCCTTAAATTTTATAGCCAATTCATAGTCAGAAGACATGCCCATACTTAAATTTTTTAGTCCAAGCTCAGAATTTAAATTTGAAATGTCTTGAAAATATCTAGCTGTATTTTCATCATTTGGCGGAATAACCATCAATCCTATAATATTTAGTTTTGCTTCTTTAACACAATACTTTAAAAAATCTTTTGCATCTTTGGCATAAATTCCAGATTTTTGATTTTCATTTCCAATATTAATTTGAATAAAATAAGATATTTTTTTGTTAAATTCAGATTCGCTTTTTTTTAAAGCATCAGCCAACTTAATATTGTCTAAAGAATGAATAAAATCAAATAAACGTACCGCCTTTTTAACTTTATTAGTTTGCAATTTCCCAACCATATGAATTTTTAAATCTTTGTGCTCTTCTTTAATTTGACTCCACTTTCCAACAGCTTCTTGAACTTTATTTTCACCAAAATGACAATGGCCAAAATCAATGAGAGGTTTTAATTTTTGTATTGAAAATGTTTTAGAAACACAAATTATATTTGGTTTAACTACATTATAATTTAAACTTTCTATATTATGTTGTATCAATTTTAGCTTATTTATAGTTTCATCACTCATGATAAAAAAATTTCACCTATATTTCATAACAGAAAAACTAGAAGAACTTAACCTAGATTATGTAAAAAAAATAGGTGCTATTTTAATTTTAAGAAATCCAAATAAATTTAAAAAAAGTGATTTAAAAACATTTAATAACAAATGTAGCAAAAGAAATATCAGCTTATTCATTCCTAATGATATAAAAACTTTATTTTTTCTTGGATCAAAAAAATTCTATATATCTGCTTATAACAAAAAACAGTTTAAGCATTTAAAAAAAATAAATCCCAACATAGAAATCATTGGAAGTGCTCACAATGTGCCTGAAATCAATGAGAAAATACGTCAAGGTTGTGATTATATCGTCTTATCGAGAATATTTGAAACATCCAATAAATATAAAAAAGGTCACCTCGGAACAATGAAATTTAACCTATTAACAAGAAATTTTTCAAAAAAATTTATAGCCTTAGGGGGATTAAACGAAAAAAATTTTAGAAAAATAAATATTTTAAATATTCACGGATGTGCCTTATCTGGGGACAAAAAAAAAGCCGGCAAATACATGCCGGCTTTTTTAAAAAATAATTTTTAGTTACTTAAAACGCAACTGTCATTTGGAATGCAGTTTCTTCTGAAGTTCTTCCAGAAGTATAAGTAGCGTTGTCAACTTCTTGTTGAACGATACCTAAAGTCATTCCACCAGCAGTGTAAGAAAGAGAGATTGAATCCCATTCTTGAGTAACGTCAGCCGCTGTGTCAGCAGTTTTTCTAGATTCTGCTTCGTTGTAAGAAACAGAAAGGCTGTCAGAAATTTTATATGAAACTCCAATGTACTCATTCACATAAATATTTTCAGCAGTTCCTTCTACAGATACCGCTCCTTTTTGGTAACCTAAAGATAATGGACCAGATGAGTACTTGATGTAAGCAGTACCTTCTTCTTGGTCTCTATCACCAGTAGTAAGAGCTTTAGTGTTTAGCATTGCATAACCAACACCAACATCTAAACCTTCCATCATAGGAACAGCACCTTTAACTACAACTGAGTAACCGTCTTCTGAACCGTCAGCATCAACACCTGAAGAACCTTTTTCAGTAGCTGCATCACCTGCACCATGTTCCCATGTGTAAGCTGCATCAACTGTAAAACCACTTCCCATAATGTCTGCTTGAGTAACTCGTAGCGAGTAAGTACCATCGATACCATTTACGTCTTTGATTGATCCAGTTATCGCGTTTGCTTCTTCAAAAGCAGTAGGCGTAACGTCATCAATTGCAGACATAGGATCGCCAGCAGATGTCATCGCTAATGTCGCAGTAGTTCCCAATACGTTTCCGAATACGATTTCAGAATCGTTGAAAGCCATTGCGTCAGTTATTGTTTGTTTGTAACTAACAGTAGTACCGTTATCTAATTCACCAGAACCAGTAACAGATAATTCCTTATCCATTCCTAATGGGTTTCCAGTTGTGTGATAACCACTACCTTTAGAGTAAGATGCTACCATGCTACCAGACATTGATACGTCACCTGCGTTTGCAGAAGTAACAGCCAATGCACCAGCTAGAGCAGATAGTCCTACTTTAGTTAATGTTTTCATGTTTATCTCCTTTTTTGGTTTATTTAAATAAACGCCAAAAATTAGCTTAAAATGCCCTATATGGCATTGTTTTTAGCTTTTTTATCTCATTTTTTGTTCGTATGTTGTATAAATACCACACAAAAAGTAGGCTTTTTTACTGCTTATTTGTAAAGTATGGGATAATAAAAAATATATGAGTAATCTTTTTAAGATTTTAGTCAAAATAACTCTAATTCTTTTGTTTTGCATAACTTTATCATCATGCGGTGATCCTTTGGCAAAATTACCTGGAGGTAAACGCGATACGCCTGAAGGTGGCTTGGAGAGAGCCAGAAAAAATATTGAAGAAGGAAAAGGTGTAAGTCTTGGTGGGATGATAAATAAAAAAACTACTTATGAATTTAGTACTTCAAATCCTTTGTGGAGAGCCACTTTTGATGTGATAGATTTTATGCCACTAGTTAATGTGGATTATTCAGGTGGAATGATAATAACAGATTGGTATACCGATGCTAACACGACAGATGAAGCATTAAAATTTACAATAAGATTTTTATCTAATGAAGTAAGAGCTGATAGTTTAAAAATTATAATTCACAAAAAAATATGTAAGCAGGGAACAAACTGTATCACACAAAAAATCTCATCACCTAAACTTGAACAAACTATTAGATCAGATATTATTAAAAAAGCTGCGCAGTTAAAACTGCAAGATGGTAAAAAAAAGAAAAAGAAATAAAATAAATTCCGTTATTTAATGAACAAGCTTGACGTAAAAGAAATTGATAAAAAATGGCAAAATTTTTGGTTAGAGAAAAAAATTTCTTTTAAAAAGCTAAAAAAAAATAAGAAATTTTATTGTCTCGAAATGTTTCCATATCCTTCAGGAAAAATACATATGGGGCACGTAAGAAATTATGCAATTGGAGACGTGCTTGCAAGATATAAATCTATGAATGGTTTTGATGTTTTGCACCCAATGGGGTGGGATTCTTTTGGTATGCCTGCTGAAAATGCTGCAAGAGAAAACAAATTGAACCCAAAAGACTGGACAGAAAAAAATATAGCGACAATGAAAAGACAACTCCAATCACTTGGTTTGTCAATTGATTGGGATTTAGAAATTTCAACTTGTGATGAAGAATATTATAAACACCAGCAGGAATTATTTATTGATTTTTTTAATAAGGGCCTGGTTATTAGAAAAGAAACTTATGTTAATTGGGATCCTGTTGATGAAACAGTTTTAGCTAACGAACAAGTGATTAACGGTAGAGGATGGAGATCAAATGCAGTTGTGGAAAGAAAAAAATTATCGCAATGGTTTTTTAATATTTCAAAATTTTCAAATGAATTGTTAGAAGATTTAAACACACTTACTGAATGGCCTGAAAAAGTAAAATTGATGCAAAAAAATTGGATAGGAAAGTCAGTAGGGTGTGAAATAGATTTTGAAATTCATGGAAAGGAAAAAAAAGTAAAAGTTTTTACTACCAGACCAGATACTATATTTGGAGCCACTTTTTTAGCAGTTTCCGTTGATCATCCTTTGTGCAAAAATTTAGAAAAACAAAAAGATTTTATAGAATTTAAGAAAAAATCCTCTCAAGTAGGTACTACTGAGGAAGCAATAGCAAATGCAGAAAAAATAGGATTTAATTCTGGACTAACAGCCAAACACCCTTTTATTAAAAATAAAACAATACCTGTTTTTGTTGCAAATTTCATATTAATGGATTACGGAACAGGTGCAATTTTTGGATGTCCTGCTCATGATCAAAGAGACTTTGATTTTGCAACAAAATATAATCTTGAAATAATACCTGTAGTAAAATCCAATGATGTTAAAGAAAATAAGAGGTTAAAAGAAGCTTATACAGGTGATGGTAAAATAATTAATTCAGAATTTTTAAATAGTTTAAGTGTTGAAAAAGCAAAAGAAAAAATAATAGCAGAAATTACAAAAAAAAAGATTGGAAACAAAAAAGTATCCTTTAGATTAAAGGATTGGGGAATATCTAGGCAAAGATATTGGGGTTGTCCTATCCCTATGATTTACCTAAAAGACGGAAAAGTTGTTCCTGTAGATAAAAGTGAACTACCTATTAAATTGCCAGAAAATGTAGATTTGAATTCAAAGGGTAATCCACTAGCAAATCATCCAACTTGGAAAAAAACTAAATATAAAAAAACTGGCGAAAGTGCTACTAGAGAAACGGATACTCTTGACACTTTTGTTGATTCTTCATGGTATTTTATAAGATTTTGCTCACCAAAATTAAAAGACAAACCTTTTGATGAAAAAGCATTCAATTATTGGATGCCCGTTGATCAATATATAGGGGGAGTGGAGCATGCAATATTACATTTGCTTTATTCAAGATTCTTTATGAGGGCAATTAAATTAAATGATAAAAAAATTAAAATTAAAGAGCCCTTTAAAGGACTTTTCACTCAAGGAATGGTCTGCCATGAAACTTATAAAAATGAAAAGGGCGATTGGGTAAGTCCAGAAGAAATGCAAAAAATTGATAAAACAAAAGTAACCATTGGTCCACCAGAAGCCATGTCAAAATCTAAAAAAAATGTCGTAGATCCTGAAAGTATGATTCAAATTTACGGAGCCGATGCTATAAGATGGTTTATGCTGTCAGATAGTCCGCCTGACAGAGATATTCAATGGTCAAATGAGGGGGTGGCAGCAGCTCATAAATTTATTCAAAGAGTTTGGTCACTAAATGAGAAAGTTATAGATAGAAAAAACAAGAAATATCCTGCTGATGGGGAAAGGGATTTTCTTATAAAGATTAACAAATATTTGTTTAAAATAACGAGTTTAATCGGAAAATTTCATTTAAATGTAGCTATAGCCAGTATTTATGAGGTTGTTCGTTTATTAGAAGAAAGCCTTTCAAAAAACATAAGTGGTGGATGTTTTATAAAGTCTCAGGCCAGTATTATGAAAGCAATGATGCCATTTACGCCCCATTTGTCATGTGAATGTTTGTCTAAACTTGAAGGAAAAAATTTTTATCAAGAAATTGAATGGCCACAAATAAATAAATCTTTTTTAGTTGATGATAAAGTTATAATAGTAATTCAAATCAACGGAAAAAAAAGAGGTTTAATTTCAGCAAAAAAAGATGTTGGGGAGAAAGAGGTTATTAAAGAAGCGAGGAAAATTGAAAATATAGAAAGATATCTTAAAGATAAAAAGATAATAAAAAATATATTTATCAAAAATAAAATAATTAACTTTATAATTGCATGAAAAAATTCAAATTAAATAAAATTTTATTTTTACTTTTAACATTCAGTTTTTTATTAAGCTGCGGTTATCAACCACTATTAAACATTGAAAATCAAAAATTTAGCATCAAGGGATTTTCGCTTGAGGGAAACAAAAGACTTGGTGGAATATTAAGAAATAATTTGATTACTTCAAATACAGAAGAAAACAATTTAATTTTAACTATAAAAGCAAATAAGAAAAATGAAATATCAAACAAAAGTGATACCGGAAAGGTGCTGCAGTACGCAGTAAGTGTGAATTTTGAAGTTACAGCAGTAGGAGAAAAAAGTAAGGAAATTATTCTATCTCAAGTTTATTCAAGAAAGCAAAATTATAACGCTTCCGACGTACACTTAGATACTCTTAATAACGAAAAAAAAGTTCTGGAAAGCATGATTGAAACTATTGCAAATGAAATATTAATTGGTTTAAGTTCAATTTACCAAGAAAAATGATTTTAAAAAGCTTTATAATTGAAAAGAACATATCTCTTCTTGAGAAGTATTCCGTATCGCTAATATATGGGGAAAATATTGGAATGAAAGATGATATCAAAAACAAAATAAAAAAACATTTTAAGGAATATGAACAAATTAGTTTTAACCAAAATGATATTATAAAAAATGAAAATCTTTTAGATGAACATATATATAATGTCTCTTTGTTTAGTAAAAAAAAAATTATTTTTATAAGTGAAATTTCAGAAAAAATTAAAAGTAAAGTTTTAAAAATTTTAGACAACCCTAATTCTGACTTAAAAATATTTCTTTTTGCACAAAACTTAGAAAAAAAATCTTCAGTTAGAGAAATATTTGAAAAAGAAAAAAAGACAGGAATTATTCCTTGTTATCAAGATAATCAGAGAACTTTGGCTGAATATTTAAGAAAAAAACTTTATGGGTACACAGGTTTAAGTCAGGAGGTTATAAATCTTCTCATTAATAACTCAGGGCTTGATAGAAAGACTTTGTCCTATGAAATAGATAAAATTAAAACACTATTTTTGGATAAAAAGATCAAATTTGATAAACTTCTAGAAGTGTTGAATAGTGCGAATAATTTGGACTTTGATAGTGTAAGAGATGCTTGCTTGGGTGGTGAAAAAGAGAATTTAAACAAAAGTTTAGGAAATGTAATACTTCAAAATGAAGACGCTTATTTTTATTTAAATAATTTAAGCAGAAGAATACAAAAACTACATGATTTGAATGAGGAATATGAAAAAGAGAAGAATCTTGAAAAAGCCATTGATGGTATTAGACCACCAATATTTTGGAAAGATAAAGCAATTTTTTATAAACAAATTAAAAAATGGAATATGAAAAAATTATTGGAAGCAAAGAAAAGTTTGTTTGATACAGAGATATTAATAAAAACTAAAATGAATACAAATAATAATACCTTAATTAAAAATTTAGTAATAAATCTTTGTAATAAAGCAGTTTCTACTTCCTAAGTTTTTTTGAAATTAACTCAAATTGATCTAGTGATTTATATTTAATTACAATTTTCCCTGAATTATTTTTTTTATTAACAATTTCAACATTTAATCCAAGTTTACTTTCAATCTCATTTCTGACAAAAGAAATATTAGGATCTACAATTTTTTTTAAATTTTTTCCACCCTTTTTTCTTTTTGCCAATAACTCAACTTCTCTAGCAGCAACCTTCTTTTTAACTATATTTTCCGCAACTTCGGAGGCATTTGGCATACCAATCAAAGGTCTTGCTTGTCCAGCCGTCAGTTTACCTTCCTCAATAAGTCCAATAATATCTTCAGGTAAACTAAGCAGTCTTAATGTGTTACTCACATGACTTCTGCTCTTTGACATAAATTTTGAAATTTTTACGTGATCATAACCAAATTCTTTGATCAATCTTTGATAACCTTTGGCTTCCTCAATAACATTCAAATCTTGCCTCTGAATGTTTTCTACTATAGCAATCTCTAAACTTTTCTGATCATCTACATCGAGCACAACAACTGGCACTTCGTTTAAACCAGCTTTTTGAGCAGCCAACCATCTTCTTTCTCCGGCAATTATTTCGAATTTTCCAGGCTCATATTTATTTGAACGCACTGCTATTGGCTGAATAACCCCATTTTCTTTTATAGAAGAAGATAACTCGTCAAGTTTTTCTTCGTCAAATATAGTTCTTGGTTGGTATTTGTTGCGCTGCAAATCAGCTATTGGAACTTTATTAATATGAGTTTGATTTGATTCTGTTTTCTTTTCAATATCACCAAATAGGGCTGATAAGCCTCTTCCAAGACCTTTTTTTGCTGGATTCATGCTGCACTACCCATGGATTGATTTCTCTGATTAATGAACTCTTCTGCCAAATTAATATAAGACTTGCTGCCTGAACAATTCTTATCATAAATTAAACAAGGCATCCCGTGGGATGGAGCTTCTGACAATCTGACATTTCTCGGTACAACAGTTTTGTAGACTTTCTCTTTAAAGTGTTTCCTAGCCTCAACATCCACCTGCGATGATAGCTTGTTTCTTTTGTCGAACATAGTAAGTAGCACTCCTCTGATCCCAAGCCTTGGGTTCAAGTTTACCTTTATCCTATCAATAGTTTTAACTAGTTGAGTAATCCCTTCTAGTGCAAAAAATTCTGTTTGAAGGGGTATCAACAGTTCATCTGCTGAAACCAAAGACATAACTGTTAGCAAGCTTAAAGAGGGTGGGCAGTCGATAAAGATATTTTCATACTTTTTAAGGCACGACTCTTTTTCTTTGATTAAAATCTCTTTTAACAAAAATGCTCTATTAGCATCATTTGCTGTCTCGACCTCTAATCCTGATAAATTTACATTCGAACCTATAAGATCCAAACCAGGCACGCTGCTTTCCTGAATTGCGCTTTGTGCCGATGATCTTCCTATAAGAACATTATAAATGCTTCTCTCTTCATCATTGTTTGACTTACCCAAACCAGTCGTAGCATTACCTTGGGGGTCCAAATCTATTACTAAGATTTTTTTTCCTTTTTTTGCCAAAGCCGTTGCTAAGTTTATAACAGTCGTAGTTTTCCCGACTCCACCCTTTTGATTTATTACTGATATTATAGATCCAGCCACAATTTATTTTGTAGCATCAACTAAAAGTATTTTTGAATCACTTTCGGTGATGCTGGGTACTAGCTTATACTTATAAATCATGTCCTTTGAAGCTTTATTTAATTCATCCTGTGCACTCTTTCCCATCATAATAATCAATTTATGTGTTTTTTTTACAGTTTCACGTGAAATTCTTAGTATTTCGGGAAGCTTCTTAAATGCTCTACAAACTATGTAGTCTGTATCTATTATATGAGACTGATAATCATTATCATATATATATGTATTATTTAGTCCCAATTTCTTGGTAACTGATTCAATAAATTTAATTTTAACTCTGGATTTTTCATAAAGTTTCACGTGAAACGTGAGAATATCGCTATAAAAAATAGATAGTATAATTCCAGGAAAACCGGCTCCGGTGCCTAAATCAGACAAACTGTTAAAATTATTATGGTCTATATGTTTTATAAGTTGGGCAGAATCTAAAACATGCCTGTGCCAAATATCCTTTTCGGAGTTTTTGGAGATTAAATTATATTTTTTGTTGTAGCTGAGCACTTCATTTACGAATAATTCAATTTTCTGAAGTTTATCATTATTAAAATTAAGATTTTCAGCTAAAACTAGCTTTGATTTTACCTTAGATTCACTAGAATTCATGAGGATTCTAGGCTGGAACCCTGTGTTTTGCCTTTTTTATAGCTCCCAAAAGAATTATTGCAGCCGCCGGAGTGATTCCATCTATCCTTAGAGCCTGTCCTATGGTCTTAGGTCTAATCAATTTCAATTTAGACTTAACTTCATTAGAGAGTCCACTGAAAGAGTCATAGTCAATCTCATTTGGTATCACTAAACTTTCATCTTTTTTAAAAGTTCTAATGTCACTCTCTTGTTTAGGTAAGTAGCCTGAATAATGGGCATTTATTTCAACCTGTTCATCAATACAGTGTCCATAATGGGGTATATCAGCCCAAACCTCTCTTAGATGGTTTAATTGAACATTTTTCATTCCCAAAATTTCTAACCCTGATCTTTTGACTCCATCCATTGCGATCTTAATGGAATGTTTCGCGGCAGCATTTGGTGTCATAGATTTTTTTAACAAGGACGATTCTAGGATATTTATTTTTTTTCGTTTATCATTAAATAATTTTTTTCTGTCAGATTTTACTAAATTCATTTTTATACCCGTAGGGGTAAGTCTTTGATCTGCATTATCTGCTCTCAACGACAATCGATATTCAGCTCGAGATGTAAACATCCTGTAAGGTTCGGAAACACCCTTCGTGATGAGGTCGTCTATCATTACCCCAATGTATGAACTCGATCTATCCAAAATAAACTCATCTCCTTTTTTAATTTTTAGAGCAGCATTAACTCCGGCTATCAATCCTTGAGCCGCAGCTTCTTCGTAACCTGTTGTCCCATTGATTTGGCCAGCCAAGAAAAGAGATCCTATTTTTTTGGCTTCTAGACTCGCTTTTAGCTCCCTCGGGTCCACATAATCGTACTCTATGGCATATCCTGCTCTTACCATTTTGACCTCTTCTAGACCCTTAATTTTAGCTAATATTTTAAGTTGAACATCCTCAGGCAGAGCGGTCGAAATACCATTTGGATAAACTGTGTGATCTTCTAGGCCTTCAGGTTCTAAAAAAATTTGGTGCTTTTGTTTTTCCTTAAACTTCACAATTTTGTCTTCAATGGATGGACAGTATCTTGGGCCCACTCCTTTGATGTTGCCAGAGTATATTGCACTTCTTGAAATATTGTCGCTTATGATTTTGTGTACCAAATCATTGGTATAGGTCACACCACAGTTAATTTGTTTATTGATAGCTTTCGTTGTTAGGAATGAAAAAAAGTATGGCTCCTTATCAGCCGGCTGCATTTCTAAATCATCGTAATTGATAGTTCTTCCATCCAGCCTTGGAGGTGTTCCGGTTTTAAGTCTTCCAATTTTTATGTTGAATTTTTCTAATTGCTCACTCAATCCTGTAGAGGGCTTTTCGTCATATCTTCCAGCAGGTATTTGTTTTTCACCTATGTGAATTAAGCCATTCAAGAAGGTCCCTGTGGTAAGAATTAGTTGACCACACATTACCTCTTTTCCACTTTGGCAAATGAAACCTTTAATTTTATCTTTCTCGAAGATAAATTTTACAACAGGATCGGCTATCACCTCTAAATTTTCATAGTTGAGCAATAGCTCCTGCATATATTTCTTGTAAAGCTTTCTGTCTGACTGAGTTCGCGGTCCTCTGACTGCTGGACCTCTGCTTCTGTTCAGTAATCTAAACTGAATTCCTGATTTGTCGGCTACATCACCCATAACCCCATCCAAGGCATCGATTTCTCGAACTAAGTGACCTTTGCCCAGTCCTCCTATGGCCGGATTGCAGGACATTTCACCTATAGTCTCTATTTTATGTGTAAAAAGAACAGTATTTACGCCCATTCTGGCCGATGCTGCCGCAGCCTCACATCCAGCGTGTCCACCGCCTATTACAGCTACATCAAAGGTCATTTTATTGCTCATAGAACAAATGTATCGATGAAATATGATTTTACAAGCTCAAAGATGCGTTATTTGCCAATACAAAAGTCCTGAAATATAGATCCTAGTATTTCTTCTACATCAACCTTACCCACTATGCTCCCAAGATGTCTTGTGGCAAGTCTAAGGTCTTCCGCAGCTGTCTCGATTTCTTTTTTTTGATCTTTCTTTAAAAATTTTTCTATTTCCTTTAATGCTGCATTAAGTTTGGCTCGATGTCTTTCTCTAGTAACCAAAATATTGTTTGATTTCATAAATTTTTTACTTAGCTTCTCTTTTATTGTCTTAATAAGGTTGTCAATATTTTTATTATTTTTTACTGATATCAAAATTTGATCATTTTCCTTAAATTCATTTTTGGGAGGTTTTTTACTTAAATCCGACTTATTAAAAACTAGTATGCAATCTTTATTAATTAATTTTTTTAAATCTTTGTTAATTGTTTTTTTAGATGCGTCTATCATAATCAAAGTTAGATCAGCATCTTTGGCTTTCTTAATGGCTCTTTTTATTCCCTCTTTTTCGACCTTATTTTTGACTTTTCTTATACCCGCAGTGTCTGCCATAATGACGGGGTATCCATCAATATTAAGGTAAGTTTCTATAACATCCCGTGTAGTGCCTTCTTGCTCAGATACTATGGCTGCTTCTCTTTTAGAAAGGAGATTTAATAAAGAAGACTTTCCTGCGTTCACATCTCCGATAATAGATATTCTGAATCCATCTCTAATTTTCTCTCCGATTTTTTGATCCTCTAATATTTGTTTAATGTCCTTATGAACCTGCTTTATGGAAACCTGAACCTCTTTTAAGACATTCTCTGGAAGATCATCTTCGGCAAAGTCTATTTTTGCTTCAATATAAGACAAGGATTTAACTAACTTTTCTCTTAAAGAATTATAGTGATTTGATGCATTCCCTTGAATCAATTTTATGGCTTGCTGTCTTTGAAGCTCCGTTTCAGCATGTATAAGATCCCCTATGCTTTCGGCTTCTATTAAATCCATTTTATTGTTTTGAAATGCGAGCTTTGTAAATTCTCCGGGTTCTGCCAGTCTGCAATTTTCTTGGTTTCCAAGTACCCTTAAAAAACAACTAACAACAGCATTACTTCCATGGGTATGAAATTCTGCCAAATCCTCTCCTGTATAACTATTTGGACCAGGTGACCAAAGCAATAATCCTTCATCGATTATTTTGCCATTTGAAGGATCATAAAATTTACAAAGATTAACTTCCTTCGATTTGATGTCATTTTTTTTTGTTATTAGTTTTGAAATTTGAAGACTATCTTTCCCAGATAATCTGAGGATAGCTATACCTGAAGGACCTCTTCCTGTTGATAGTGCAAATATATTCATTTGTTTTTTTTCTAGTTTTTCATAGCATAGAATATATGGAAAATACCATTTCTTTTAACACTAAGTTTGGTCGAATTTCAGCTACCGAAACAAAGGGTAAAGTAACCTCTATTCAATTTAAAAAGCTTAAAAAAAAAGGCTTATCATCAATCAATTTAATAAAGCTTAGAAAAAATATTAACGCTTATTTTAAAGGGGAAATAAATAACATAAAAATTCCAATAAAAATTGTCGGAAACTCTATGCAAAAGAAAATATGGAATGAATTAAAAAAAATAAAAAAAGGCGAAACAATGAGCTATGCTCAAATCGCCAAAAAACTTAAAATTTCACCCAGATATGTAGGAAAAGTATGTGGTCAAAACAGGCATATATTAGTCATTCCTTGTCACAGAGTTATAAGGTCTGATGGATCACTTGCTGGATTTTCTGCATACGGAGGTATAAACCTCAAGAAAAGATTGATACAATTTGAAAAAAGATGACCCTTTTAAAAAAGAATAAAATTTTAATTTTTTTTTTTATTTTTGGTCTTTTACAGATTTATTATTTATATAACAAAAGAAGTAGTTTTAATTTTGAAGTTTTAAAGAATCCTTTTAAAAAAGAATCCCATATAAATATATTTTTGGAAAAAACTGTAATTGAAACCAAGCAGATTATTCAATCAAATAATCTAAAAAAATTTAACCTAAGCCAAAAGCTAGGGGACAAGGATAGCTTTTTGTATCAGAGAATAATTGAATATAATTATCCTGTGAGAATGGACTCAAAAGAAAAATATACTTTTTTCCTATTAGGAGAAAAAAATAGTTGTGAAGATGTTTTTATAGGCCAATTTATTGAACTGAAAAAATGTTATTAGAGGTAAAAAATTTTAACAACAAAATAGCTCTAGTATTGTTGATTCTGATACTTAATAGTTACCTATTTTTAAGCATTGGTTTGCCAGTCGAGATGTTAAAAATAAATTTAGTTATTTTTTTTGTAGTTTTTATATATTTTTTTATCAAATATTTTAAATATAACTTCCCATTAAAATTATATTTTTTACTCATTCTGCTTATTTGTTTGGGGGAACCGGCAATAAATTGGGATCTGAGAAGTATTTATTTATTTCATGCAAAAAGGATATTTTTTGATGATTCTATTTATTCTATTGCTGATAACTATGCTCAGTTTAGTCATAACGACTATCCGTTGTTAGTACCTGCTTTCTCTTCGTCTTTTGCATTTTTAGTTGGTTATTGGCATGAAGTATTCCCTAAAAGTGCATTTACATTTATTTATTTACCACCCCTAATATTTCTTTCTTCTTACCTGGACAATAAAAAGTATATAATTTTTCTATCTGTATTAATTTTTTTTATAGGACAATACTTATTTAATGGCGGTACAGAAGGAATATTGTCTGTATATTTTATAACTTGTGCTTTTTGTTTCTATTATATCTTTTTTGAAAAAAACAATAAAAAAATAGATCTTACTTTCTACATACTTACTGTCCTTTTTTGCACATCTCTTGCTTTAATAAAAAATGAAGGTTTGGCTCTTTTGCTAGTTATTTTCACAACTACTGTTTTGATAAAATTATTTGAAGAAAAAACAGTACAGTTACAATTTTTAAAAAAAATGCTTATTCTATCAGTATCTTTTTTGCCAATGCTTTTTTGGAAATTTTTTTGTTATAAAAATAATATAATTAACCAATTTCTACATGAAGATTCTTTAAATATAATATTAACAAAAATTTATTATTTAGAAAATTACAAATTGTTTTTTTATTATTTTTTCTTCTCTAACGAAAAATTTATTTTAGCTGTAGTTGCATTTTTAATTTCATTCTATATAAACTTCGATAAAAAATTATTTTACTATTGCTTATTAATATTTTTTTCTTATCTAATAATTATATTACTTGTACACTTTGCAACAGACCTGGAATTTGTTCACCAATTGCAAACTACTTCCTTTAGGATTGTAAAAACTTTTACTCTTATTTTGGGGTTTTTTACTATTTATAATTTAAAAATAAAAACTAGTTAGAAATATTTTTAATCAAAAAAACTATATTTAACTATGCAAAAAACTGCTTTGAAGCCATCTATGGCTCTTATTTTTTTTCCTTCCTCGTAGGTTCTTCCCTGATAGGTAATTCCAACTTCGAAAAATCTAAATTTTTTTTTTGCCAACTTTGCAGTAACTTCCGGTTCAAAACCAAAACCATTTTCTTTAAGTTGAATACTTTTAATGGCTGAAGTTTTAAAACATTTAAATCCAGTTTCCATATCTGATAAATTAATATTAGTACAAATGTTAGAAAAAACTGTTAAAAAATAATTAGCAACTCTGTTCCAGAAGTATAAAACTCTTTTTCCTTCTGACCCTTTAAATCTCGATCCATAAACAATATCGGCTTTAAACTCATCTATAGGTCTTATCAATTTTGGATAATCGTTTGGATCATATTCTAAGTCTGCATCCTGAATTATAACTATTTCACCTTTAACATGCTGAATTCCAGTTCTTATACAGGCTCCTTTTCCTAAATTCGAATCATGATAAAGTATTTTATTAACCAAAGAACTTAATTTAGACTTTAGTATTTCTCTTGTTCCATCATTAGAACAATCATCAACAATAATAATTTCTTTATCGGAAATTTGTGATTTAAGTACTTTTGAAACTATTTTTTCTATAGTTCCAACTTCATTGTAGCATGGTATCAAAATTGTAATCTTTGTCATTAATTTATTGAAAAATGCCCTTGTCTGAAATTTTCAAACTCAATTTTTTTAAAAATTCAAATTTATTTAGATCTTTTAGAATTATTTCTTTAAGTAAAGAAGTAGATTTATTGTGCATAAAAAATTTATTAGTAAAGTTTATACCTAAACCAAATAATAAATTCTCTGGTTTTCTTGAATTTACAAATTTTTTAATAAATAAAGAATCTTTTATTTGGAGTCCTAAAGAAAGATGATTGTTCATAAAATCAAAAAGTTTTTTTATATCTCTTAAAATTAAATTAAATCCCTGTCCAGCAATTGGATGTACATTATAAGATCCGTCTCCTAAAACTAGTAAGTTTTTTTTCGAAAGATTTACGTTAAATTTAAATGAAATTGGAAATGACATTGGTTCTTCTAAAATTATTTTTGTCTTCGAATTTAATATATTTTTTAATTTTGAATAAACTAAATTTTTAATTTCATCTTTTTTATAACTTCTATAACTCTCATTCATACTCCAGACATAGGAAAATATTTTTTTGTTTAAAGGTAAAATGGCCAAAGGTCCTTCTTTCAGAAAGTATTGTTTCGGCTCAGCAATTATTGAATCGTGTTTAACTAGAGAAGTAAATGCAATTTCTTTAAGATCATCGTTTATAAATCTTTTTCCTATTAATTTTTCAACAATTTTAGATTTGCTACCCAAACATAATATAATTAAATCGAAAATGACTTTTTTATTTTTTATCAATACGCTAGAGTCGTTTATATTTATTTTTTTTATTTCTTCATTAATAATTTTTATGTTTTTTTGTTTTTTTAATTTTTCAAGAAAAATTTTCTTTAATTTTTCATTTTTTATAATATGCATTAAATTTTTTTCATTATTTGAAAAATTCATAAAATGGTAGTATTGACTTAATTTTTCATGATATAGGTCAATGTTTTTACAGGACCAAAATGCTTTGAGATCGGTGTTATTTAGATAACCTAATAAAAAAGAATAATTACTTTCAGAAATAGCTGTCGTTCTATTATCGCCAGATTTTTTGATTATTTTACTTTTTCTTATTAGATTAATTTCAATATCTAATTTACTTAATATTAAAGCAGTAGCTAATCCAGTTAAACCATCTCCTATTATACAAATTTTTTGTTTTTTCATATTTTTATAAACTTTATCAATTTTATATAAATGATACAAAGTAAACTAGGTGATTCGGGAAATGCAATTGAACAGTAATTTATTTGATAATATCGCTAATTTTATCAAAAAACGTCTTATTGAGTTTTTTGGATTGTTTCTAATAAGCCTTTTTTTCTTTTTTACATTTGCACTATTTAATTACTCGGCAGAAAATTCTACTTTGATTTATAAAGGAAACAATTTTGATGAACCTGGTATTTTTTATTATTATTCAAACATAATAGCTGATTTTTTTCTTCAAAGTTTTGGTTTAATATCCTTCCTGATAGGAGTTAGTATATTTTCTTGGGGAATAAATCTTGTAATAGCTAAAAAAGTAACAAATATATTAAACAGATTTTTATGCACGGTTATATACATAACCTTTGGATGTTTGTTTGTTTATACAAGTTATAATAATTCGTTCTGGTTAATTGACAACGGAAATTCAGGTTTTGTAGGAGAAAAAAGTTTTAATTTTATTTATAATCTATCACCATTAGTAGAACATGATTTTTTTAGATTTGGTTCTTTATTTTTAACTCTCTTTTTTTTTATTTTTGCATCTTCAATAAATATCAAAAAAATATTTAATTTTCTTTTATATAAAGTATCTAAAAAAAGTAATGAGAAAGAAATGGAATTTCAAGATGAAGAGCCAGATTTTAGCCAAACAAATGAAGTTTTGAAACCATCGGAACAACAATCTTTTTCCTTTAAAAATTTAGATAGCAATAAATCAAATAAATATAAATTACCTTCTCTTGCTTTATTAGAAAAAAACAAAAGTATGTCTGTAAATAAATCTACACAAAAAAATATTAGTTCAGATTTTCTTGAAAAAATATTATTAGATTTTGGTGTTAAGGGAAAAATAAAAAAAATCAGTAATGGACCCGTAGTAAGTTTATATGAGTTTGAGCCAGCTGCTGGAATTAAAGTTTCAAAAATTGTTAGTCTATCAGATGATATAGCAAGACATACTAGCTCTGTTTCAACCAGAGTATCGGTTATACCTGGAAAAAACACAGTAGGTATTGAAATACCAAATTCTAAAAGGGATGACGTATTTCTTTCTGAAATTATTAACTCTGACAATTTTAATAAAAAAGATACAAAACTTTCAATTGCTTTGGGGAAAAGCATATCTGGAATTCCAATAACTGTTGATCTCACATCAATGCCACACCTTTTGGTTGCTGGAACAACTGGTTCAGGAAAATCAGTTTGTATAAACACTATAATAATGTCTTTGCTTTATAAACATGGTCCCGATACCTGCAAATTTATTTTGATAGATCCAAAAATGTTAGAACTGTCTTCTTATGAAGGAATACCCCATTTGTTAACTTCTGTGATAACAGACTCTAAAAAAGCTACCTCTGCTTTAAGTTGGACTGTAAGAGAAATGGAAAGTAGATACAGGTTAATGAGTTCTGAAGGTGTAAAAAATATCGATGGGTACAATGAAAAACATAAATTAAAAATGCCCTACATAGTAGTAGTAGTTGATGAAATGTCAGATCTTATGTTGGTCTCTGGAAAAGAAATAGAAGGTTATGTTCAAAAATTATCTGCAATGGCAAGAGCAGCAGGTATACATATAATCATGGCAACTCAAAGACCCAGTGTTGATGTAATAACAGGAACAATTAAAGCAAACTTCCCAACAAGAATATCTTTTCATGTTAGTTCTAAAATTGACAGTAAAACTATTTTAGGGGAGCAGGGAGCAGAACAACTTTTAGGTAGGGGAGATATGTTATTTATGTCTTCTGCAAATAAAATATTTCGAATACATGGGCCTTATGTTTCGGAAAGTGAAATAGAAAAAGTTAATAGTTTTCTAAGATCCCAAGGAAGTCCTAATTATATTGACGAAATTACTACAAATAAAAATCTTGATACGAAAGACTCATTGTCAGATGAAGAAAAAGATGAATTATATGAAATGGCTCTCAAAATTGTGAAGACAGAAAAAAAGGCATCAACCAGCTTTTTACAAAGAAAACTTCAGATTGGTTATAATCGAGCGGCAAGAATAATTGATCAAATGGAAGATAACGGAATAGTAAGTAAAGCAAATCACGTTGGTAAAAGAGAGGTTTTATAGTTTTTGCCTAAAAAAAAATTTATAGTAATTCTTAATATTTTCATTTTTTTATTTAATTATTCCAGTTTAGAAGCAAATAATAAAATAGAAATATTAAAAAATCTAAACAATATACAAACATTAAAATTTGATTTTGTTCAAAAATCTTTTGATAAAAAGGAAACAGGTATTTGTTATTTAAAAAGACCACATTTTTTAAAATGTTCGTATGAAGATAAAAATCAAAAAGAACTTATTATAAACAAAAGAGTTTTAGCTATTTACCATAAAAGATATAATAAAATTTACCGTTACCCTCTATCAAAATCTTATTTTCTTGAAATTTTAAATGGAGATAAATTTTCTGAAGTAGTAATGAAAGGGGAAATGCAAATCAATAATAACTTTTCTGAAATTCAATATTTAGATGAAAATAAGGGTGAAATAATATTTAATTTCAATAACAAAAACTATGACTTAGTTGGATGGAGGTTAATCGACATTAATAATAATGTCACAGTTTTGGAAATGAATAACCAGTCAAAAAATATAGAAATTAAAAAAAAAATTTTTTTTATACCTGAAGGAAATTAATAAATTTTTTTACTTACGAAACCATTTTACCAATTTTTTCTCCTCCAAAAATATGAAAATGCAAATGTGGTACTTCTTGACCACCATTAGTTGATATATTGCTTAAAGTTCTGTAACCACCTTCAGCATTTGAGATTTTTAGAACTTTGGCAATATGAGATATGGCTTTAAAAAACTCAGTAATCTCTTTTTCTTTAGCATTTTGAAGAAAGTCATCCAAATCTACATATTCCCCTTTAGGTATTACCAAAGCATGTATTTTTTTTTGAGGATTAATATCATGAAAAGAAAGAACAAAGTCATTTTCATAAATTTTCTTACAAGGTATCTCTCCTCTTAGGATTTTTGCAAATATATTATTTTTATCGTAACTCATTTTTGTCTTTTCTTTAGTTCACTCATTACATCTTCAATCTTTATATTATTGGCCTCAAGATAAACCATTAAATGATAAATTATATCAGCAGCTTCGTGAATTTTATTCGAATTTTGTTCAACAGATTTTATCAATTCTCCAATTTCTTCCTTTACTTTGGAAACACATAAGTTTTTATCATTAAGAAGTTTATTCGTATAGGATTTGTCAGGCGAGGAATTTTTTCTTTCTCTAATAATTTTTATTAACTGTTCTAAGTTTTCAAGCATTTTACAATCTTACCGATACATTCTTAGAATTCAAATATTCTTTAGCATCTTTGATTTTATACTCACCGTAGTGAAAAATAGAGGCAGCTAAAACTGCACTTGCTCCACCTTTAACTATACCATCGTATAAGTGATCTAAAGTTCCAACGCCGCCAGAAGCTATAACGGGAATATTTGTACTTGCCGTAATTGCTTTTAATAGGTCAACATCATAACCAGACTTAGTTCCGTCTTTATCCATTGAAGTTAATAGAATTTCTCCAGCTCCATTTGCTTCTACTTGCTTCGCAAATTCTACGGCATCTATACCTGTTTTATTTCTTCCACCGTGTGTAAAGACTTCCCATTTCTTTTCTGAAACTTTCTTAGCATCTATTGCTACAACAATGCATTGAGACCCAAATTTTTTAGAAGCATCTTTTACAAAATCAACATTCTTTACAGCTGCAGTATTAATGGAAACTTTATCTGCTCCAGCTAATAATAAATCGGTTATATTTTGAATTGTTCTAACACCACCGCCAACAGTTAAAGGAACAAAACATTCTTTTGCGGTTTTTCTAACAATATCAATGATTGTGTCTCTATTTTCATTTGATGCAGTAATATCTAAAAAACAAATTTCATCAGCACCGCCATTACTATAAATTTTAGCTTGTTCAACTGGATCCCCAGCATCTTTTAATTCGACAAAGTTAATGCCTTTAACAACTCTTCCGTTTTTAACATCAAGGCAAGGTATAATTCTATTCTTAAGCATCAATCTCCTTTGCTAACTCATCAAGTTTAATATCACCGTCATAAATAGCTTTACCAACGATTATACCTTCAATTTTTTTATTATTTAATTCTTTTGCTTTTTTAATATCGTTAATTGAAGAAACTCCTCCTGAAATAACGACAGGACAATTAGAAATCTCAGCAATTTTAACTGTCTCTTCAAAGTTAGGGCTAGTTTTCATGCCATCTCTATTAATGTCTGTATAAATAATTCGACTAACGCCAAAACTGTTTACCTCTTTAAGATAGTCTATAGTTTTAACATTCAAGTTTTCTTGCCAACCTGATACAGAAAGATTTCCATCCTTAGCGTCTAATCCTAGAGCAATCTTATTTTTAAAATTTTCACAAGCTTCCTTTAAGAATTCTTTATTTTTAATTGCACCACTACCTAAAATGACTTTCTCAACACCTGCATCGATATACTGCCTAATACTATCTAAAGATCTAACCCCGCCACCTATTTCAATTTTAAAATCGTATTTACTTACTATTTCTTGAATAAGATCTAAGTTAACTGTCTTGCCTGTCAAAGCACCGTCTAAATCGACAATGTGTAAATTTTTAAAGCCATGTGCTTCGTATTTACCAGCTTGATCGAATGGTGAAGTTTCATATTCAGTTTTATTTTCAAAGTCTCCTTTGATTAACCTCACACACTTCTTATCCTTAATATCTATAGCAGGAAATATCTTCATTATAGTTTTATAAAGTTATCAATTATTTTTAATCCAGTTTTATCACTTTTCTCAGGGTGAAATTGCGTACCAAATAGATTTTCTCTTTCAATAGAACAAACAATCTTTGATGAATATTCAGTTGTTGCTGAAATGACTGATTTATCTTCAGGAATAAACTCGTAACTGTGTACGAAATACATGTGAGATTTATTTTTTATATCTTTAAATATTTTACTTTCTTTTTGTATTTCAATTTCATTCCATCCAATGTGTGGGAGTTTGAATTTTCCGTTTTGATTATTGATTCTAGAAACTTTTCCTGAAATCCAGCCTAGTCCTTTTGTTTCTGCTTCTTCATATCCAACATCAGCAAACATCTGTAAGCCTACGCAAATTCCTAGTAAAGGTTTCTTGTTTGTAATTGCGAATTCTTTAAGCGTATCAACCAATCCATTGATATTGTTAAGGGAGTCAACACAGCTTTTAAACGAACCTTGACCAGGTAAAACAATCTTATCGCTAACTTTTATTTTTTTAATATCTGAAGTTACTTCTAAATTGACTTTATCTTTAGCAACCTCTGTAAAAGAGTTAATGACTGAGCTTATATTGCCCGATTGGTAGTCAACAATTGTGACGTTCATCAAATTTAAATAGAGCCCTTTGTAGATGGTATTGAATTTTTAATTCTTTTATCAATCTCCAATGCCTCCTTAAGAGATCTTGCTAGGGCTTTAAAACAAGACTCAATCTTGTGGTGACTGTTATCACCATAAATATTTTCTACATGTAAAGTAATACCTGCAGACTGTGAAAAGGCTTGAAACCATTCTTTAAAAAGTTCGGTATCCATTTCACCAAGTTTTTCAACTTTAAGATCTACGTTCCATATTAAGTATGGTCTATTTGATATATCTAAAGAAACACGAGTTAATGTTTCGTCCATTGGAATGTGGGTAGTAGCATACCTCTTGATTCCTTTTAGATTTCCTGCAGCTTTTTTTATGGCCTCACCTATGGCAATTCCTGTATCCTCAGTAGTGTGGTGCAAGTCTATATGTGTATCTCCTTTTGCACTGATCTTCATATCTATTAATGAATGTTTTGAAAGTTGCTCCAACATATGATCCAAAAAACCTATTTTGGTCTTAATCTGATATTTGCCCTTTCCATCTAAATTAACTTCAACAGAAATGTTGGTCTCTTTGGTTTTTCTTAAAATCTTAGCTTTTCTGCTCATAATTATGAATTTATTTAAAGATATATAGTTAAATTTAGTATTTGGCAATAAATGAGGCCAAGACCTTGAAGATTCAAATTAAATCTCCACATAGAGTATTATGAATACAAACCAAAATTGGCATGGCACAACAATTGTCCTAATAAGAAAGGGCAAAGATACTATTGTTGCAGGTGATGGACAAGTAAGCTTTGGGAATACAGTTCTTAAAAGCAAAGCTAAAAAAGTTAGAAAGATTGAGAAAAGAAATGTGATTGCTGGTTTTGCCGGATCAACAGCAGATGCTTTGACACTTTTTGAAAGATTGGAAGCTAAATTAGAAAAACATGCAGGAAATTTAACAAGAGCAGCTGTAGAACTAGCAAAAGATTGGCGAACAGATAAGTATCTTAGAAGATTGGAAGCCTTGATGGCTGTTGCAGATAAAGAAAAAAGTTTTATCATTTCTGGAACCGGAGATGTATTAGAACCTGAGGACGGTATAATTGGTATAGGTTCTGGTGGAAATTATGCGCTTGCTGCAGCTAAAGTTTTAATAAATACAGATATGTCTGCAGAAGAAATTGCAAAAAAATCTTTGGATGTTGCTTCTCAAATCTGTGTGTTTACGAATAACAATATTACAATGGAAAAAGTTTAAATAAATGGTTTACAAATCTCCAAATCTCAAAGTTGTTAAGGACACTGCAAAAAAAAGTAACTCTAAAGTCAGTGCTTTATCACCTAGGGAAATAGTTTCAGAATTAGATAGGTATGTTATCGGACAACATCAAGCCAAAAGAGCTGTTGCTGTTGCTTTAAGAAATAGATGGAGAAGACAAGCACTTTCAGATGACATGAAGGATGAGGTATTGCCAAAAAATATTTTAATGATTGGACCTACTGGGGTTGGAAAAACTGAGATTTCCAGAAGATTATCAAAATTAGCACAAGCACCCTTCATAAAGGTAGAAGCAACAAGATTTACTGAGGTTGGCTATGTTGGGAGAGATGTAGAACAGATTATAAGAGACCTAATTGAAATTGCAATTGCGATGGAAAAAGAGAAAAAAAGAAAAGAGGTTCATGCTAAGGCTCAATTAGCTGCTGAGGAAAAAGTTTTGGATGCTCTCGTTGGAAAAAAAGCAAGCTTAGCAACAAGAGAAAGTTTTAGAAAAAGATTACGTTCAGGTGATTTAGATAAAAATGAAATTGAAATTGAAGTTAACGAAGCTTCGTCAGGAATGCCTAGCTTTGAAATACCAGGAATGCCAGGTGCAAATATTGGTATGGTTAACATTGGAGAAATATTAGGGAAGTCTGCGGGCGCTAAAGGAAAGAAAAAGAAAATGACTGTTAAAGAATCTCATGACATTTTAATAGCGCAAGAGTCAGATAAAATGATTGAGCAAGATAAAATTATTAAAGAAGCAAAAGACTCTACAGAAAATAATGGAATAGTATTTTTAGACGAAATAGACAAAGTTTCAGCTAGAGGTGATAGAGTTGGTGGCGATGTGTCTAGAGAAGGAGTCCAAAGAGATTTGCTTCCATTAATAGAAGGAACAACTGTAAATACAAAATATGGTCCGGTAAAAACTGATCATGTTTTGTTTATCGCATCAGGTGCCTTCCAACTTGCAAAGCCATCAGATTTACTCCCTGAATTACAAGGACGTTTGCCTATCAGGGTAGAATTAAATGCACTTACAGAAGAAGATTTTAAAAGAATTCTTAAAGAGCCTGACAATAGCTTAATAAAACAATACAAGGCATTACTTAAAACTGAAGATGTAGATTTAGAATTTTCTGACGACGGTATTGATATGCTAGCAAAACTTTCTACCGAAATAAACTCAACAGTAGAGAATATTGGAGCTAGAAGATTACACACAATTATAGAAAAAGTTTTGGATGAAGTTAGTTTTAATGCCTCTGACAAAGCAGGGCAAAAAATAAAGATTGATAAAGATTATGTTAAGAAAAATTTAGGCAGTTTAGTAAAAGATACAGATTTGTCTAAATTTATTCTTTAATTTTTTTAAGCTTAATAATTAAGGCTCCTTTGCCTCCCATTTTTTCATCAGCCTCTTTCATTTGAATTATCTTTGAAGCTAAATCTAAATTATTGCTTATGAAGTCTGGAATAGTACCTTTTAAGGTGCTGTGATCTTTAGAGACATAAACGTTTTCATCTACATTTGAATGGTGCCCTTGGCCTGTTATAAGCAGAATTTCTGAAAACCCTTTTTCATAACACTTTTCTATAATTTCAGTCACTTTTTTGTTTGCATCATCTATAGAATATCCATGTAGATCAAATTTAAATCGGGAAGAATTTTCTTTTTCTAAAATCTCTCTGTCTTTATCAAAAATTTTTAATGGGTTTTTTAAAAAATCTTCCCAATCTTTCTTGTTTTTCTCTAATACTTTTTTTTTATTGGTCAACTATTTTTAATTTCGGCAAGATACCAATTGGGACTCATGCTTGAGGTTTTTTTAGTGAATTTCCAACGATCAATTACAGTTTTTATTTTATTAGGGTCACCCTCTATAACTTTATTATCTTTATCTTTTTTAACAGTTATAATTTCGCTAACAAATTTAACTGTAAAAAAAAGAGCATTTGCAGTTTTTTCAAATTTTTCAACAACAGAAGACTTAATCCCAATAAATGTTAATTCTGATTTTATATTTTTTGAATTTCTTTCCTCTATCGCAGATTCAAAATTTTCTCTCATTTCTTTGGTTAACAAATCTTTCAAGCTTTTTTTATCACCTTTAGCAAATGAATTAATGATAGTTTCATAAGCTATCTCTGCTCCCTTGAGAAACTCTTTCTTTTGCTCCAAATTAAATTCGGTTTCTGATTTTTTTGTTTGAGTTTTTATTTTCTCTTTAAATTCATCAAATTTTTTATCAGAAAAACCACTATAAACCTTATCCTGATGTCCGGTTTTTCTTCCTAAGATATTTCTTAATCTCAAAATGATAAACCCAGCAATCATTGCCAGAAGTATAATGTCTAGATATCCAAAGCTATTACTCATTATTTGATAAATATACATTATTAATATAATTTGGAAATGGGCAAATGAACACAATATTATTATTTTTAATAGGTATTCCGGCAGTAGAAATATTTGTAATGATCAAGATTGGTCAGAATATTGGTGCATTTAACACTGTTTTTTTAATTTTTTTAACCGCAATCATAGGTATCTATTTCGCAAAGATGCAGGGATTAAGTACGTTAAGGTCTAGTGTATATAGTTTGTATAAAAACGAAATACCATTATTTGAAATTATCTCTGGAGCATCTATAGCTCTAGCTGCCTGTTTGTTAATAGTGCCAGGTTTTGTAACAGATGCTCTTGGTTTTTTATTATTAATGCCTTGGTCAAGAAAAATAATAGTAAAATCTTTTATTAAAAAACAAAATAATGTAAAAACAAAATCAAAAAATTATATTGAAGGCGAGATAGTAGAAAAAGAAAACAATAAAGATAAAGAAGATGGCCTATAAGATTGTTGCTAAATATATAAAAGATTTATCTTTTGAGATCCAGGACGCTAAGTCTTACTTTCTTCTAGAAAAAAATATAAAAGATTTTATAATTAATTTTGAAATAAAAAGTAAAAAGTTAAAAGAAAGTATAATTGAGGTAGACACAACTTTGTACCTTCTCTCAAAAAAAGATAATAAATCTTCGCCAATTTCCATTTGTCTTTCCTCGGTTGTTAATTTCGAAAAAAAATTTGAAAAAGAAGAATTACAAAAAATTATCCTTATAGAAGTGCCTCAAACAGTTTACCCAGAAATTAGAAGCACTTTGATTTATTTATTTGATAAATGTGGATTTAAAAACGTTAATTTTGAACAAAAGGTTGATTTTAAAAAATTATACGAAAGTAGAAAAAGCTAAAAAAAATTCTTTTTTAATTCTGATTTTAAAAAACTGCTATGTTTATTTATTTCTTCAGCAGATGGTTTTACAAAGATTTTTTTTCTATTTTTATTAGTTTCCAAAAAAGAGTCGATTACATCAGTTGAAACTTCATTTGCTTTAGAGATTAAAGACGGTTCTTTTTCATCAACTAAATTTATATAAACTTCTCTTAAAAGCTCGCAGTCTAACAATGCGTTGTGTTTGGTCCTCTTAGATAAATCAATATTAAATCTTTTACACAGATTGTCTAATGAATTAGAAGCCGCAGGAAATTTTGACCTTGCTATCTCAAGTGAGTCTACAATTTCCTTAATGTTCAAAATTTTTTTATTAATTTTTTGTAACTCTGTATTAATAAACTCAACATCAAAAGCTGCATTATGTATAATTATTTTTTTTCCTTTAATAAATTCCAAAAACTCATCAGCTATGTCTTTGAATTTTTCTTTATCTTTTAAAAAATCATTAGACAAACCATGTATTTTAAAAGCCTCTTCTGATATTTTTTTTTCTGGGTTGATAAGTTTATGAAAAATTTTTTTAGTTGGTATTAAATTTTCTGTTTCAACGCAGGCAATTTCTAAAACTCGATCGCCACCCTTAGCTGACAAGCCTGTTGTCTCGGTATCTAAAAATATTTCATTCATATTTCTTTATTAAAAATTTAACATTTTTTTTTAAACTTTTAATAGATTTATTATTATAAATCACATGATCACTAATTTTTATCTTTTTACTAGAAATAATTTGTCTTTTGTCTAAAGTTGTGAATATCTCTCTGCTCCCTTTATACCTTCTCAATCTTATATTTCTTTTAGCGCCAACAAAAATAATAGAATCAAAAAATTTCATAAGTTTGCTCTCAATCAAAAGTGGAATTTCAAAAATTCCAATTTTAAAATTTCTCTTTTTTTTCATAAAAGCTTTCATTTCCCTTCTTACCAAAGGATGAATGATCAGCTCTAATTCTTTGAGCGCTCTTTTATCTTTTTTTATTAGGTTTTTAACTTTTTTTTTTAAATTTTTGTTATTTTTAAAATTAAATTTTTTTTTTACCTTGTTTATAAAATTTCTTTTTTTATAAAGATCTTTTACTATTTGGTCTGCACTAAAAATAGGATATCTATTGCGGGAAATTAATTTTGCCACTGTTGATTTCCCCGATGCCAATGAACCTGTAATTCCTATCTTAATCATTTTCTAATAATTGAAGAACTTTTTTGTCAATTTTAGGCAGAAGCCCTACCCGCTGATTGGGGGCCACTGTCCACAATCTAAAAGCTTCTTGGGCTTGATAAATGAACATCATTTTCCCATTTTCAATTTTATGGCCGCGTTTTTCGGCTTCTGAGAGAAAATTTGTTTTTTTAGGATTATAAATAACATCATAAAAAAACTTTCCTGGGTCTATTTGATCATAATTTATTGGTATTTTATCACTTTCTTTAAGACCTAGACTTGTAGCATTTATTATCACATCAAAATCTTTTATATCTCCCCATTTTACTAACTCTAATTGTGGAAATAGTTTTTTTAAATTTTCAGCTTTTTCTTTCGTTCTGTTGCTTAACATAATTACAGCAGCCTCCAGTTGCTCTAAAGCAAAAACAATTGAGGGAGTTACTCCTCCAGCCCCTAAAATTAAAATTTTTCTCCCTTTAAAATTATATTTAGTTTGCAGTAATGCTAATTTAAATCCATGAATATCGGTATTGGTCCCTATTATTTTATCTTTCTTTTTATAAATTGTGTTAACTGACGGAACTTTTCTTGAAATCTCCAATTCATCTAAAAAAGGTATAACTGATTTTTTGAATGGAACAGTAACATTAATGCCTTCAATTTCTTCATTTCTCATTTGTGAAATTATTCCTTCTATATCGCTTTCTTTGATCTGTTTTTTTTCATAAACAGCATCAACATTATTTTGTTTAAACCAATAATTATGTAATCTGGGTGACAAAGAATGTTCGATTGGATTTCCTATAACTAAATATTTTTTCATTTAAATTGGTTTAAGTATTCTTTTATTTGTTTAACTGGTAAACCCATTATTGTGTCCTCGTCTCCTTCAATTTTCGAAAACAAAGATCTCCCGCCAGCCTCGATTTGGTACACACCGTAGGCATATAATATTTCATCTTTTATATTGTCTAAGTATGATTTAATTTGGTCTAAATTAAGTTTTTTCATTGTTAGAGTTGAAGCATCTGTGTAATTCCATATCATAGAGCCATTCTTAGAAATGCAAACGGAGCTAATCAGTTGATGTTTTTTTCCATTCAAATTTTCTAATATTGCAACAGCCTCTTCTCTAGTTTTTGGCTTTGAAATTAATTTGCCTTCAAGATCTATAACGCTATCAGCACCCAACACAAGTTCATCTGGCCTTTTTTCACTTACTTTATTTGCCTTTAATTCTGCTAGATTTTTTGAAACCAATTTTGGTGTAGCATTTTCATTAAGCATGGCTTCTTTGACTTGATCCTCATCAATATTAGAAGGAATAACATTGCAGCTTATTTTATTATTTTCTAAAATATTTTTTCTTACACCGCTTTTTGAGGCAAGTATTATTTTCATTTGTTTTTCTTAATTTCATATATTTTTATAATAGATGCGGCTGTTTCTTCGACAGACCTTCTGGTCACATCTATGGTTGGCCAATTAAATTTTTTGAACATTTTTTTAGAATTTTCCACTTCTTCCTTTATTCTTTCTACACTTGTATATAAATTTAAGTCAATGTTCTGATTGGTGTTTGCTCTGGTCTTTCTAATCTCTGAAAGTCTTTCGGGATCAGCGAATAGCCCTACAACGCAAAATTTTTTACTTTCTTTTTCCAACAAATCTGGGATCTTCTGTTCCAAAACCAAAGGTATATTTAGTGTTTTAAATCCTCTATTGGCCAAATAAACGGAAGTTGGTGTTTTGCTTGTCCTGCTAACTCCTATTAGAATTATATCTGCCTTGTTTAAATCTTCGTTTTTCTTTCCGTCATCGTGGGCCATGGTAAATTGAATAGCCTCTATTCTCTTATAATATTCTTCATCCAAAACATGTTGTGCGCTTGGTTTGTGTGTTGCTTGTTGATTAAGTAATTTTGAAAAGCTTAAAATTAAATTTCCTAATACGCCAAAACATGGAATATTATTTTTTAAACTTTCGTTTGCCAAGTGTTTGGCCAGAGCAGTGTCAACTATCGTATATAAGATAATGGCATTTTGTTTGTCCTTGCATTCCTTAATGATCTTTTCTATTTGTTGTTCAGTTCTTGTAAAAACAAAATCTTTTTTTTCGTAATCAAAATTAGTAAATTGAGATTGTAGAGCCAAGAAAATTCTATCCAAGGTCTCTCCTGTTGAATCTGAAATGAGAAATATTTGATATTTAATGTTCATCAAACTTTGTGGATAATATTAGTATAACTAGTTAATATTAACAGTAATTTTAAAAACCATTTTTTTAATAACATTACTTAGCAAGTTCTTAACAATTAATCTAATGTTAACAGTTTGATACTTGGTCATTAACATTGTGTATAATATACGAAAAGTCAAATATAGGCTTATATTTTACTCACCATACATGTAAATAAAATAGGAAATATCACTATTTTACTAACTAACATGACCTATTACATAAAATATATTTTGAATCTATATTATTAATTATTATGAACAGACTTATAGATTGTATAACTCATAAAAAATCTTCTGGTATTCCAATATGGTTTATGCGACAAGCTGGTAGATATTTACCTGAATTTCAAGAGATAAGAAAAAAAAATCAAAATTTCATAAAACTTTGTTTAAACAGTAATTTAGTAAAAGATATAACCATACAGCCTTTAAAAAGATTTGATATTGATGCAGCAATAATATTTTCTGATATTTTAATTATACCTTATGGCTTGGGCCAAGAAGTTGAATTTAAAAAAGGTTTTGGGCCAATATTAGGAAACATAAATTTAGAAAAAATTATTAATACAAATCCCAAAGATTTTATCAATAAAATAAACCCTGTTTACGATGGATTAAAAAAAGTTAAAGAAGAAATAAAAGAAAAAGCTTTAATCGGGTTTGTTGGAGCCCCATGGACCTTGCTTCTTTATATGATTAATGGAAAGTCCCCCAAAAAAAATTTTAATTTTAACGAAATTAATAAAGATAAATCTTTAGTTATTAAATTAATGAAAAAAATAGAAGAAACAATTTGTTTACATGTTGAAAAACAAATAGAGGCAGGAGCAAATGTAATTCAAATTTTTGACTCTTGGGCAGGTTTGTTGCCAGAAAGAGAACTACAAAACTATTGTTATATGCCAACTCGCAGAATTGTAGATCATATAAAATCTCTAAATATACCAGTGATTTGTTTTCCTAAAGGCATAGGAAAAAATTATATTAATTTTAATTCAATAGTTAAGCCTGACTGTATTAGCATTGATTATGAAGTGGATCCAATATGGATAAAAGATAAATTAAATGGAACACCAATACAAGGAGGACTTGATCCTAAAATATTGCTTACAGACAAAGAGAATATTAAAAAAAATGCAGAAAATTATATTAAAATTTTTTCAGATTATCCGTACATATTTAATCTGGGCCATGGTGTTTTGCCAGAAACAAAACCTGAGACAATTGAATACTTAATTAAAATAATTAGGAACAAAAATTGATATGAGAAAGGCAGTTATTTTGTTTAATCTAGGAGGTCCCGATAAATTGGAAAGTGTAGAGCCATTTCTTTTTAATTTATTCAACGATCCTGCCATTATTAGCATTCCTTCGATTTTTAGATATCCATTAGCAAAGTTTATTTCAAAAAAAAGAGCTCCAGTTGCAAAAAATATTTATAGGGAAATTGAAAATAAATCACCAATTCTTGAACTAACTCAAAAGCAAGCAAATAGTTTAGAAAACAACTTGTCAAAAAAAGGGGATTATAAATGTTTTGTTGTTATGAGATGCTGGCATCCGAGGGCCTCTCAGGTTATAAATCAAGTCAAAGATTATGGGCCAGAGGAAATAATATTGTTGCCTCTTTATCCTCAATACTCGGCCTCAACTTCTGGATCTTCTATAAATGAGTGGAATGAGTTATGCAGGAAGGAAAATTATAAAGTTAATACAAAAACTATTTGTTGTTATCCAACAGAAAAATTCTTTATCGAGTCTCATGTTTCGCTAATCAAAAAAACTTTACAAGAAGTTAAAAATAAAAATTTTAAACTAATTTTTTCTGCACATGGATTGCCTGAAAACAAAATAAAAAAAGGGGACCCTTATCAATGGCAAGTTGAGAAAACGGTGCAAGAAATAATGTCAAAAATAAAAAATGAAAATTTAGATTATATATTAAGTTATCAAAGCCGAGTGGGCCCTTTAAAATGGATTGGCCCATCTACAGATGATGTTATTATTAAATATTCTAAAGAAAAAAAGGGAATTGTTATAGTGCCTGTAGCTTTTGTTTCAGAACATTCTGAAACTCTAGTAGAACTGGATATTGAGTATAAAAAACTAGCTGAAAAAAATGACTGCAGTTTCTATAAAAGAGTACCAGCACTAGGTACCGAAGAAAATTTTATAAAGGGATTAGAAGAATTAGTTTTAAAACCAAAAATAAGAGGCACTTTTGTTTCTTCGATAATGTGTCCCAATAAGCACGTTAAATGTCCTTGTTTAGGATTATGAAAGAAAAACATAAAAAATGAACACATATTTATTATTTAAATCAATTCATTTAATAGCAGTAATTTCCTGGATGGCAGGACTTTTATATTTACCAAGAATTTTTGTGTATCATGCTGAAACACGCAACAACGAAGAGAAAAATAATACTTTTAAAATTATGGAGAGAAGACTTTTTTTTTATATTATGAATCCTGCCATGTTGGTATCTTGGATTTTTGGATTATTATTATTACATTCCATAGGCCTAGGATCTTTGAATGAATTTTGGTTAATAACAAAGCTGCTTCTTGTGGTTTCCCTAACACTATATCATTTGTTCTTGCTTATATGTCTTAAGAAATTTAGCGATAATCAAAACAGTTATTCTCCTAAATTCTTCAGGTTTATTAATGAAGTTCCCACAGTATTACTGATAGCAATAATATTTATTGTGGTTTTTAAGCCTATTTAGACTTGAATATTAATTTTTAATCACTATATTGGTATTACTTACCTTAACGACAATAATCATATGAACTTACAAGAACTAAAGAAAAAGACGCCTGCAGAGCTTATATCGGAAGCGGAAAAGCTTGGTATTGAAAACCCTAGTACGCTTAGGAAGCAAGAGATTTTATTTTCTATTTTAAAAAAATTAGCTGAAAAAAATGAACAAATAACCGGAGGCGGTGTTTTGGAGGTACTACAAGATGGTTTTGGTTTTCTAAGAGCCATTGAGTCCAACTATCTTCCTGGGCCAGATGATATTTATGTTAGCCCAAGTCAAATAAGAAGATTTGGTTTAAGAACCGGAGATTCAGTCGAGGGAGAGATAAGAGCACCCAAAGATGCAGAAAGATATTTCGCCTTATTAAAAGTTAATCAAATTAATTTTGAAAATCCTGATAAAGGAAGAAATAAAATAGCCTTTGATAACCTAACCCCGCTTTATCCAAACGAGCAATTAAAGATGGAAATTGAAAAAAACGAAACAGAAAAGAAACCAGATCAAACTGCAAGATTAATCGATCTAGTTAGTCCAATTGGAAAGGGACAGAGATCTTTAATTATTTCACCACCAAAAGCAGGTAAAACAATTATTTTACAAAACATTGCAGATTCGATAGCCAAAAATCATCCCGAATGCTATTTGATGGTTTTGCTTATAGACGAACGTCCCGAAGAAGTAACTGATATGCAGCGTTCAGTTAAAGGTGAAGTAATTAGTTCAACTTTCGACGAACCAGCTTCCAGACACGTTGCTGTAGCTGAAATGGTTATTGAAAAAGCAAAAAGACTAACCGAGCATAAAAAAGATGTAATTATCCTTTTGGATTCTATAACAAGACTTGGAAGAGCTTACAACGCTGTTGTGCCAAGCTCTGGTAAAGTCTTAACTGGAGGAGTAGACGCGAATGCTTTGCAAAGACCAAAAAGATTTTTTGGAGCTGCAAGAAATATAGAACAAGGTGGTTCTTTGACGATTATCTCTACAGCTTTAATTGATACCGGAAGCAGAATGGACGAGGTGATCTTTGAGGAATTTAAAGGCACAGGTAATTCTGAATTAATTTTAGACAGAAAAATTGCCGATAAAAGAATTTATCCTGCAATTGACATCACTCGCTCAGGAACAAGAAGAGAAGAACTTTTGTTCAAGAAAGAAGATTTAACAAAAGTCAATGTTCTAAGAAGAATAATAAGCCCAATGGGCACAATGGACGGAATAGAATTTTTAATGTCCAAGCTTAAAAATACTAAAAACAATGCAGATTTTTTTGTTTCGATGAATAAGCCCAATTAGTATTAGTTGACCTTGCAAAAATTATTGTAATATAATGTTTAAAGTGCGGGAGTAGCTCAGTGGTAGAGCGAAACGTTGCCAACGTTTAGGCCGAGGGTTCAATTCCCTTCTCCCGCTCCATTCTAATTAGTTTTTACAACGCGACAATAAAGTATTAAAGGATATTTCTATTTAAATTATTTTTGGTATAATTAAATCTTATGACTGACTTAGCTGAAAAAAAATGTATTCCTTGCGAAGGTGGAATTCCCGGTTTTGATATAACTGAAATCCATAAATATCTTAAGATGGTAGATGGCTGGGAAGTGAAAGCAGACGAAGATAAAATTTATTATTTACTTAAAGAGTTTAAATTTAAAAATTTTTTAGAAAGCCAAAGCTTTGTAAATCAAGTTGGAAATATAGCAGAAAAAGAAGGCCACCACCCAGATATTTGGTTTGGATGGGGGTATGCTAAAATAAAAATTTTTACTCATGCAATAAAGGGTTTACACGAAAGTGATTTTATACTGGCAGCTAAAGTTGATAAAATTATTTAATGATTAAAATGTCTAACACCAGTAAAAATCATTTTAATTTTTGCTCTGTTGGCTATATCTATTGATTCTTTATCTTTAATTGATCCACCCGGTTGAACTATTAATTTAACTCCAGCTTTGATTAATTTCTTGACACCATCAGGAAAAGGAAAAAAAGCATCAGATGCAGCGACTGAACTTTTTAACTTTCTAGACCTAAATCTTTTTGCTTTTTCTACTGCAATTTTACAACTATCTACCCTGCTTGGCTGACCTGCTCCAATACCAATTGTTGAAAACTTATTTGTTATAACAACTGAATTTGATTTAACAAATTTACAAACATTCATGGAAAATTCTGCAAATTTTAATTCCTGTTTATTGGGTTTTAGTCTTGTTACATATTTTAAATTTTTTAAATCAAATATTTTTTTATTTTTATCTTGGATTAAAAAAGAGCCATCAAAATGTTTAATTTGATAATTTTTTCTTTCTTTAAATTTAGATATATCAATTAATATTAGGTTTTTTTTTGATTTAAGTATTTTTAATGCATCCTTATCGAATTTTTTTGCTAAAATTACTTCAAAAAATGTATTTGTAATTTCTTTTGCAATTTTTTTTGTTATTTTAAAATTGCATACCACAACACCTCCAAAAGCGCTTATAGGATCGCAAAGCAAAGATTCTTGAAAAGATTTTATTGGTGATTTATTTATTGCAGCACCAGAAGGATTGGCATGCTTAATTATTACTGTCCCTGTTTGTCTAAATGATGATAAAATTTCCAAACCTTTATATATGTCATTGTAATTATTATAACTAAGATTTTTACCAGTAATTTTTCTCAAACCCGTTTCTTCATCATTAAAATCATTAATATAAATACTACTTTTTTGGTGAGGATTTTCACCATACCTTAATTGAGCTAGTTTTTTCCCAGGTATAGTTTTTCTGTCTGGGAAGTTTATATTTAGTTCTTTGTTAAACCAATTAGATATCATCGAATCATAATAGGCTGTTAAATTAAATGCCTTACTAGCCATATATTTTCTAAATTTTAAATCGGTACACCCCTTGTGTTGTCTTAATTGATTTATAAGAGAACCATAATCTTTTTTATCAGTAATGATTGATGTATCTTTAAAGTTTTTTGCAGCTGCCCTTACCATTGCAGGACCCCCTATATCTATATTTTCAATAACACTATTTGAGTTTTTTTTACTTAAAGCAGTGTTTTGGAATGGATAAAAATTTACTATAATTAAATCTATGTTTTTAAATTTATTCCTTCTCATTTGAATTTGATGTTTCTTATTTGATCTATTACATAAAATTCCGGCATGAATTTTTGGATGTAGTGTTTTTACTCTGCCGTCCAACATTTCTTTGAATTTTGTGTACTTTGCAATTTCTTCGCACTTATAACCAAGTTTTTTTATTTTTTTATATGTTCCACCAGAACTAATCAAATTAATGTTATATTTTTCTAAAGAACGTAATACTTTCTCCAATTCTGATTTATCAGATACAGAGATCAAAGCATTTTGAATTTTTCTTATCATTATAAATTAGATTTTTTTAACTCCCATTCAATATCAGTATCTTGATTTTTTGTATTACCATAAATGACAATGCAATAATTACTTAATACTTTATTTCTACCTAAAAATAAGCTCTTTTCAATTTTTAAATCTTGGTCCTTCGACAGAAATATCCAAGATTTATTTTTACTTACTTGTAGCAAAATACTTTTGCCACCAACTGTTTGTACTGTGCTTACACCGGGATAAATATGAAATCTAATACTAAAGTTAACGTTATTTGTAATATTTTTCTTCTTCAACAAAGTATCTTTTCCTATTAAGTGGCTATTTTTTTTTAAAATCTTAATTGATCTTTTGTGCAAATATCCAAATTTATCTAAATAAGCATTATGTGTTGCTGCAATAGACGTGTCAGTCTTATTTTCTTCTCTATTAATATCAAAAATTTTAAAACTATTACTAATTGTTGCACCATAGGCTTTATTAATCAGATTGTTTTTTTTAAATTTAACTACAGAGGTGTCATTTAAACAAAGAGTGGATTGTGCTGAAGTAAATTTACTTATTAATTGTGTTTTATTAGATATTTTTCTTCCATATCCACAATTCGTTATAATTTTATTGGTTTCGCTAAAATATTCAAAAGATAATGGTCCTGATTGATAATCTTTTGAATATTGATGTATTGGTGGTTCGCCAGCATCAAAATATAAAATATTTTTTTTGTTTTTTATAATTTGTATTTGACCTACGAATTCTAATTTTTTATCAAATTTATAATTTAATTTTTCCAGGTACTGAAAAAATTCATCTAAATTTTTTTCAGTTGCTCCATTAAATAAAGGCAGTTTTTTGCTTTCATTTTTAAGAGAATTTAAACAAAGTAAATTTTTTTCAATTATTTCATCAAGATAATCTGGTACTAATTCTTGTGCGTTTTTTATCCATTCTTTTATTAGTATAAAATATTGTAAAAATACAATTAAGTTTTCAGGATTTCTATTTTTAGGAAAACCATTTTTATCAAAAAAATTATTTATTATTTTTTTTAACTCCTTTAATCCAAAATTATAGTTATTGTAGTATTCTTTAAAAACAAGCCCAGATAATATTATTGCTGCCAAGCAAGAAATTATTGTGGTTTCGTGGGAAAAAATTTTGAGATTTTTTTTAAGAAAATTTACTTGTTTTAATAAGGAAGAAAAAAATAATTTTTGAAACCTATCTTCTTTATTAGTTAAAATAATATCAGCATTAGAGATCCATGCCATAATTCTTTTGCTTAGAAGGTTTTCATTCCATATATCTTTTTTATAATTTCCATATTTCTTAACCCAATCACCAACAATTTTTTCAATTGTTTCCTTCTCATTTTTTCTGTCAATTAGATTTAACCATAAAAAACTATGTAAATTTTTTTTTTCATTATCATTTTTGGAGTTATTCCAAAAATAATTAGCTTCAAATTTAGAAATTTTTAAAAGTAAATCTTTACGGTTTAAAAGAGGAGACAGCAAATATGGATTTGGGTAGAAAAAGAATCTAGAAGGATTTTCTGTAACCAAAAGTTTGTTGTAAAAGTTAGTTGAAAAAAATATTTCTCTGATAGATTTTTTTGTAATTTTTTTTATCGATAAAAAGTAAAGATAGATACCTTTCAAATCTAACATTTATTAATTAGAGCGAAGTAAACTAATATTTTTTTTGAGGTCTCCGCTGTTTTCTTTAAAAACCGTAGAACCAGAAACCAAAACATTGGCCCCAGCATCTTTGGCTAGTTTGCAATTTTGAAAATTGATCCCTCCGTCTATCTCTAAATCTATATCAAGTTTTTTTTCAGAAACAATTTTCTTAATGTTTCTAAGTTTATCTATTACTTCTGGCATAAATTTTTGACCTCCAAAGCCTGGCTCTACACTCATAATAAGTACCAAGTCAATTTTGTCTAAATGGTCTTTAATTAAATCAATGCTTGATTTAGGTTTTAGAGAAATCCCAACCTTCTTTTTTTGTTTTTTTATTAAATTTATTGTGTCAGAAGTATTTTTTGTTGCTTCTGGATGAAAAGTAATTATATCTGCTCCAGCTTTTGCAAATTCTTCAATATATTTATCAACTGGTGATATCATTAAATGAACATCAAAAGTTTTTTTTGTGAAAGGTCTTAGTTTTTTAATAATCTCAGGCCCAATTGTAATATTTGGAACAAAGTGACCATCCATTACATCGACATGTATATAGTCTGCACCAGCCTTATCCAAGGAACTAACTTCTTCACCTAATTTACTGAAATCTGCAGATAAAATAGAAGGTGAAATCTTAATTGAACTTGCCATGTTTATTTATTTATAGTTTGAAATTATTTTATGTCAAAAAAAATTTTTTAATCCTTAAACTCTACCACTAATATCATCAGTTTGAGAGATAATATTTTTTTCTGGTTGTGTTGACATCTCCATTTTGAAAGCTAAAAACCATACTAATACTACACCTAACAACCAAAAAATAATTTGCCATACCCATATCGAGGGCATTCCAAATGACCAACTTTCTACATTAATTGGTCTTCCAAACATTTCGTTTCCAATGATTGCACCTGGTCCTAAAGCAAAAAATATCCAAGCTATTACAACTATCCAGGCACTCGGTTTTAAGCTTCTTCGTTTTAAAGAAATATGTTTGTGTTCATTAATAAATTCATGAAATTTATACTTGTGATTAGTTTCTTTTGTATCTTGAGTTATAAAAGATATTGTAAGAGCGCCAGCTAAATTAAACAATACTCCCCAGACAGACGAATGAATTGTTAACGGCCATTTATTCCATTTGATAAAATCACCAAACATGATTTGTCCCACACCCTCAGTGAAAAATACCGCTATAATTCCAACAACAATTCCCAACGCAACACCTTGTTTTGTAAACCATGGAAAATAACAAACTGCAATCAACGGAACAAACATTTGACAGGCAATGCTTAAAGAAAAACTACCTAGACTCAAAATTACATTTGAGGACTGAATAGATAGAACCAATGAAACAATAAATATAATTAATAATAATATTCTTGATGAAAAAATTTGTTCTTGATTGGTCATATTTTTTATAAAAAATCTTTTTAAAATATCTCTAGTAAAAATAGCACTAGAACTTAAGTATAAAATGCTAGTCGATTGAAGTGATGCAATTCCACAAATTAATAATAAACCAAAGAATAGGGGAGAGTAGCTTCCTATTACATTTATTAAATGTGGAACTAAAGTTTCAATTTGATTAGGCACTATATTTCCTGGCAAGATATTTGAAATATTGTTGCCGCTTTCGTTTATAATATTATTTGCCCCAAGAAAGATTGAACCAATTCCTATTGCGGTAGTAAAAAATATTAATATTAAACCAATAAAAAACGAAGAAAACCAAACTTGTTGACCTCCAAACGCACCTGCTTCTCTGCTTGAAAATACAAGCATAGAAAAACTAGGTGACATTACAATTCCACACAGTCCAAATACAAAAGTCAAAATCATAGAAGTTGTCCATATGCCCCCATAAGATAATCCACTATCTAAAATTTCTACAATTTTTATCGTACCTGGAACAGATAAGTAAGATGCATAACTTTCTTTAAGATTAAATAAATTTTGTTTTAAACTTGAAATTCTTGATGAACTTTCGTTTAATAAATCCCAACCTCCAACTAAATCATAAGAGACAAATCCCAAAGCAATTATTCCAAAAATAGTTAATAGAAACTGAAATGTATCTATATATACTACAGTCCTGATTCCGCTCAGACTTAGATAGACACAAATTACAGCACCCAACAAAATAGAACCTGATCCAGCTCCTATTATATCGTCTGAAACAATACTTATTAGCGCTCCCGCTAACGAAAGTTGCATCGCAATAAATGGAATTGCAAAACCCATGGTTATAATCACGATCAAGATTCTTATCAAATCACTTTTAAAATAAGTTGCTATCATTTCAGAAGGAGTTATGAATCCAAATTTTTTAGACAGCATCCATTGCCTTTTTAAAAAAAGAATTCCTATAAGAGACGCTGCAATTACATATAGAGATGTTGTTGAGAATGGAAATCCATTAAGTAATATTAAGCTTGGTTGTGCAAAAAATATCCAACCAGAAAAAATTACTCCAGTTGCTACAACCGAATAAACCCAAGCAGGCATATATCTACCGAAGATGAAAAAATCCACTGGGGTTGTGATTTTTTTGTGATTTTTAAATCCACAATATATGCAGTAAATCCAATAAAGGGATAAAAAAATTATTAATGAATAAATCTTTGCAGGCATCTATTTTAATCTATTGTTTATTGATTTTTTTATACATTTTTTATTAAATTTTATTAGAATTATCTATTAAATAAACGATAAATTTCTTTTGCAATATCACTCTCTAAAGGAAAGGAAAGCATTCCCATTACGTCATATCCCAAAATATAGGGCATAGCATAGAATCTGAACATGTAAAAAAACCATGCAACGTATAATGGAATAAACAGTGGAATTATAAAACTTGGTGTAATAAATTTAAATAATTTTAAAATAGGATTAGTTAATTGGACAAAAGCCTTCATAAAAAAGAAGTTAGAGTCCTCTCTTTGAAAAATATTCATTGCGGATCTACCTATTAGAGTCCACATAATTATTCCTAAAATATAATCTAAAACTAATATCCATATTGGCATAACTGAAAACTAGCACGGTAAATTGATTGCTAAAAGCAAAAAAAAGGGGCGAATAAATCGCCCCTTTTATAATAAAAATAATTTATTTAGTGTTGTTTTCCAAGAATAGCTCTTCCGCTAGGAACCCTAACGTCATCAACCAGCTTCTGAGTAGCAGCATTAGGTTCTTTGGTCATTAAACTTACAACAACCATTGCTACAGCACTTACTGAAGCCCCAATGATACCAAATCTTAAGTGGTCAATTCCAAGCCATGGAGTATTAGCCATAAATTTAGGTCCAACATAAATTAAATATGCTGTTCCTGCTATTAAACCTCCAAGTATTCCTGCAACCGCACCAGCTTGATTAGCTCTCTTCCACCATACACCAAGTACAAGTGGGAAGAATAAGCCTGACATTGCAAAGTCGAATGCCCAAGCTACAGCTCCTAGAATGCTGGTTAATCTCATTGATGCTATGTAAGCACCAGCAGCACCAATCACTACTAGAAGTACACGAGCTACGATCAGCCTTTTTCTAACGTCAGCTTTCGGATCGATTATTTTGTAATAGATATCATGTGATAAACAGTTTGATATCGCCAAAACTAATCCATCGGCAGTTGACATGGCAGCAGCCATACCTCCTGCAGCAACTAATCCAGAAATAACGTAAGGTAAACCAGCAACTTCAGGAGTCGCTAATACTACTACGTCACCTCTCATAAACCATTCGTTCAACTGCAATATTCCATCACCGTTGAAGTCAGCAATAAATACTTGTTTTACCGCAGACCAGTTTTGAACCCACGCAATACTTTGAACCTCTGAAATCGATTTACCAATGATTGCAGTAGGCAAGTTTGGATCCATTAACTGTAGTTTAGATAGTGTTGCTAACATAGGCGCTGAGAAATATAGCAAGAAGATAAAGAACAGTGACCATGCCACTGATTTTCTCGCTGATTTAACAGAAGGAGTTGTAAAGTATCTCATTAAAATATGAGGTAACGATGCAGTTCCAACCATCATACAGATCGCAAGCGATAAGTAACTCCATACAGCCATTCCACCCGCAGGTACAGCAGAGTGTGGAGTAGAAATATATTTCAATCCACCTGGTACACCAGCAGCTTTCATGTCTGCAGCACTATTTTTGATTAGTCCAGCCGAAGCTTCGAGATCAGCTAAACGTTGTACTTCATCACCTAACATAAAGTGTGGGAATGGATTACCCAATTTACTTCCCATCCAGAATATTGGTATCAAGTACGCTATAATTAACACGATATACTGAGCTACTTGCGTCCAAGTTACTGCTCTCATACCACCTAACATAGAGCACAATAGGATACTAATTAGACCAACCCAAACTCCAAGTTCAAATGGAATTTGTAAAGCTCTTGAAGCAATTGTTCCAGTAGCATTAATTTGTGCAGTCACGTAAGTGAATGAAGCTAATACTAGAACTAAAGTTGCGCAAAATCTTGGTAGATTTCCGCCGTATCTAGTTCCAATAAAGTCTGGCACAGTATAACAACCGAATTTTCTTAAATATGGCGCTAGAAGAGTTGATACTAATACGTATCCACCAGTCCATCCAACTAAGAATGCCATGTAAGTATAGCCACCAAAATAAATACCTCCGGCCATTGCAACGAACGATGCACCTGACATCCAGTCAGCTGCTGTCGCCATTCCATTAAATACCGTTGGTACTTGTCTTCCCGCTACGTAGTAAGCGTCAACCTGAATAGTTCTAGATAAGTAACCTATCAGTGCATATATTGCGACTGTAAAAGCTACAAACATAATTCCTATGTTAGCTGCGCTAACACCAGCTGATTCTAAAATTGCCATCAATAAGATGAAAACTATGAATCCACCAGTGTATAAACCGTAGATCTTGGGAAGGTTTGATATAAAACCACCTTTAAACATTAGTCATCCTCCCTTTCGCCACCATATCCGTGTTCGTCGTCGATCTTCTCCTGTTTATTAGCAAACCAAAAGATTAAAACTACGAAAGCAGCAAGAGAACCTTGTGCCGACATATAATAAGCTAATGGATAGCCTAGAAAAGAAGCGTTGTTGACCGACTCGCCGAACATAAATATTACTATTGAGAAAAAGAACCAAATAGCCAATGTAACGAACATATGGTTTTTGGTTTTCACCCAATGTGATTCTTTGTTTGACATGTCTTTCCTCCCTTTTTTTGTTAAGAGTTTTGTGGAAGCATACTCAAAACCCCATCAATTAAAAGGCCAAAAACCTTCAAAATGACTAATATGAGCCCTTTTCATAAGGAAAATAGTTTGGTAGTTTTGTAAATACAACGTGAAATTGAATCTTAAAGATTTAGAAAAATATATCTTTCCTCTTAAAAGGATATTTACAAAGTATCGTCAAATTAGGTCAGTCGACCAGGTTAAAATTTTCATCCAGGAACAATCAGCCCAAGTAAGTCAAATGACGTTATATGGATACTTAAAAACAAGAATGGGAGCCAAACATGTCCTAATGTTTGAGGATAAAGATTTTTTAAATTCAATCAATATTGCAAAATGGCAAATATATGGAGCTTCACTAATTGATTGCACATTTTTTTGTTTTTCTTTTTTATACAAAGAAAGAAATTTCTTAAAAAAAGATCAGGCCAATAAAATTTTCTTTGAAATTTTAAACTCAGAAAAAGCTAACGGTATGAATTTAGATGCATTTGAAAATGCAACTAAAGAATTTAATTCCAGATATCCCAAGATAAATTGGGAGACATATTATAATTCTAATCCTTTTGAATACAGTAGTAATGCTTTATATGAATGGGCGCCAATTGCTGATGAACTAAAAAAATTAGATAAGGAAATTATTATTAATTCAATGATTTTAAAATGGAATAACATACAAAAAGATTTTAGAAAACTAGCAAATAAATTTGAAGTAAATTAGAATTTTATTTTCTTCGATTTTCAATTAAAGAATCTACCACAGAAGGATCAGCCAAAGTTGTTGTATCGCCAAGGTCATGATGTTCATTTGCGGCAATTTTTCTTAGAATACGTCTCATTATTTTACCTGATCTAGTTTTAGGTAAACCTGGCGCAAATTGAATATGATCGGGTGTTGCTATAGGACCTATCTGTTTTCTAACCCACAGTTTAAGTTCTCTTTCCAAATCCCCACTAGGATTTTCTCCGGTATTTAAAGTAACGTAACAATAAAGACCGTTACCTTTAATTTCATGTGGAAAGCCAACTACTGCTGCTTCAGCAACTTTACGGTGAGCAACAAAAGCACTTTCAATTTCTGCAGTTCCTAAATTATGACCAGATACAATTATAACATCATCCACTCTACCCGTAATCCAGTAATAACCATCTTTATCTCTCTTACATCCATCACCTGTAAAATATTTTCCATCAAATTGAGAAAAATAAGTATCTATAAATCTTTTATGATCTCCATATACAGTTCTCATTTGACCTGGCCAGGACTGAGTCATGCAGAGCCTTCCTTTGCAGGCACCTTTTAAAACTTTCCCAGACTCATCAACAATGGCTGGTTTAATTCCATAGAATGGTTTTGTAGCCGATCCAGGTTTTAAATTTATGGCACCAGGTTGGGGAGCTATTAAAATACCTCCTGTTTCGGTTTGCCACCAGGTATCAACAATGGGACATTTCCCTTCACCAACAGTTTTATAATACCACATCCACGCCTCAGGATTTATTGGTTCACCTACAGTTCCTAAAAGTTTTAATGATTTCCGACTAGTTTTTTTAACAGGAGTCTCACCTTCACGCATTAAGGCTCTGATTGCAGTTGGAGCAGTGTAAAAAATGTTAACTTTATATTTATCTACTATTTGCCACCATCTAGAACTATCAGGATAGTTAGGAACACCTTCAAACATAATTGTTGTTGCTCCATTAGCAAGAGGTCCGTAAATTATATAACTATGGCCTGTCACCCATCCGATATCAGCTGTGCACCAATAAATATCTCTATTTTTATAATCAAAAATGTATTGATGTGTCATTGAAGCGTACACCATGTAGCCACCAGTCGTATGTAAAACACCCTTAGGTTTTCCAGTTGATCCTGAAGTATAAAGTATAAAAAGAGGATCTTCCGCTTCCATTTCTTCTGGTATACATTTATCAGAAATATTTTTAGTTATTTCCTCATAAGAAATATCTCTTTCATCATTCCAATCAACAGTATTTCCCGTTCTTTTAACAACCACACACTTTTTAACATTTGGACATTGCATCATTGCTTCATCAGCAATTTTTTTTAAAGGTATAATTTTTCCTCCCCTTACACCTTCATCAGCAGTAATTACGTAATCTGACTCACAATCATTTATTCTTGTGGCTATAGAATCAGGGGAAAAGCCACCAAATATAATTGAGTGTATAGCTCCAATTCTGGCACATGCCAACATTGTGTAGGCGAGTTCCGGAATCATTGTTAAATAAATTGTAACTCTGTCACCCTTTTGAATACCAATACTTTTTAATCCATTAGCTGCTTTACAGACATTTTTATGAAGTTCTTTATATGTTATTTTTTTTGAATCAGCAGGATCATCACCAACCCAAATAATTGCAGTTTTATTTCCTTTTTTTTCTAAATGTCTATCTATACAGTTTGCAGAAGCGTTTAATGTTCCATCGTAGTACCATTTTATATTAACCTCTTCTTTGCTATATTTTACATCTTTAATTTTTGTGTATGGTTTAATCCAAGTTATTCTTTTTCCTTCTTTTTTCCAAAAATTTTCGTTGTCTTTAATTGATAATTTGTACTTTTTTGTATACTGAGTTTTATTTACATAAGCCTGTTTTTCCCAGTTGTCAGGTACTTTGAAAACGATATTTCCATCAGAATCTTTTACTTGTTTAGAATCTTTTTTTCTTAAAGATATTTTTTTTATACTTCTTTTTTTTGAGGCTCTTCTTCTTTTTCTTTTGATACGCCTTTTTTTTGAGGCTCTTCTTCTTTTTCTTTTGATACGCCTTTTTTTCTTAGATTTGCTTCTTTTTTTCTTTTTTTTTCTTTTAGGCATGTTTCCTTGTTAGCTTAAATACTTTATGTGATTCTACCCATCTTGCAAATAATTTTCCAGCTTTTTGAGTCTATAGGCATGACCGATAATCTTGATTGTTTTAGAAGAGAAAGGTGTGCTAAAAGGCTTTGATTTTTAATATCATTTAAAGAAACCGGTACTTTCAAACTTTTTTGCGAACGCACCATTATGGACCCAAACCTTCCTGTTTTATCTTTTTTATCAGGAAAAAATTCCTTAATTACTTTTCCTATACCAACTATCTTTTTTTCATCACCAGTGTGATAAAAAAAAAATTGATCTTCCAATTTCATTTTTTTTAAATTATTTCTAGCCTGATAATTTCTTACTCCGTCCCATACAGATCCTTTAATTCCAGATTCAATTTGATTTTTCCAAGACCATTCATTTGGTTCAGTTTTTAATAACCAATATTTCATTGTGAATTAATTAAGATATCCTAATTCTTGCATTTCTTTTTTTAAGTTTTTTTCAATTTCATTTTTTATATTTGAATTCAATTCTTCTTTCCAAGAATCTTTTTTACCTTTTCTAAAAAATTTTCCATTTACTTGTTCTATAAAACCTTTTTTATTTTCTTGTTTGCTTAATTCAGAGAAGTTACAAAGCTTAATTGCTTGATTTATTTTTTTTTCGTTTATTTGAAAATTTAATTTATCTTTAAGAAAAAACAGAACTTTTTTAAATTCTTTTTCTATATTATCAAAAAGATCTTCATACTTTATTAATATTCCAGGAAATTTTTTTTTCTTTTTCCAAGATAAATAATTTATTTTCCATGAACATGTTAGTTCAGCAAGACCATATTTTCCATTAGATCCAACAAATTTATCATTAAGTAAATCTTTCATGGATTTTTCTATTGTAGTATTTGAATGAGCGGCTAGCGAACATACAACTGATCTTGGATCTCGTACAATGTGAATATATCCAGCTGTATGCGTTTCAGTTGTAAACCATTTATCTTTTAAAGATACACAAGCACTATGTGTTTTAAATATTTTTTCTTCACCTTGTAAATTTATTCTAGACTGAGCTGCGTTCCAATATTCAGAAATTTTAAGTGGATCTTTTTTTAATAAGTTTAAATCTACAATATTTTCAAAATATTTGTCTCTCGTAAAATTTGGTATTTTAGATAAAAGTTTAAAATCAAATTTATCATTTTCAAGATATAGATAAGTTGATAATAACGCTCTCATCCATGTATTTCCACTTTTGGGGTAGGATGCAATCCAAATAATCATTTTTTTATAATTTTAAACCTGGTCCCTTTAAAAAAGGAGCTTTTTTATCCAAAGGCCATCTGGATCTTACAATGTCATCTTTATTGTCAAATAATTTTTTTTTATATCTTTGAATTCCTGCCCAAGCAATCATAGCTGCATTATCTCCACAAAATTCTTTTGAAGGAAAAATAGGTTTAAAATTCATTTTTTCTGATAATTCCTTTAAATTTTTTCTTATGGTTTCATTGGCTGCGACACCACCAGCGACAACAAATGGTTTTATAGAATTGTCTGATATTTCTTTTCTAAACTGATCCATGGCTACTTCTGTTTTTTTTCTCAAGATTTTATTGATAGTTTCTTGAAATGAGGCTGCTAAATTATATTTATCTTGGTCTGACTTAATATTTTTGGATTTTCTTAATACATCTGTTTTAAGACCAGCAAGGGAAAGATTGCAGCCCGCTCTATTAATAATTGGTTCTGGCAAACTATAACTATTTTTATTTCCCAGTTTTGCAAATTTTTCAATATTAGGTCCTCCAGGATAACCTAAATTCAAAATTTTGGCAGTTTTATCAAAGGCCTCTCCAACGGCATCGTCAATTGTGGTTCCTAACTGTTTATAATCATTTAAATTTTTGACAATTAAATACTGAGAATGTCCTCCAGAAACTAGTAATAATAAATAAGGAAAAGATATTTTATTTTCTATTCCAGGACTTAATGCATGTCCCTCAAGATGATTAATTGATAAAAATGGTTTTTTTCCAAAAGCAGCTAAACTTTTCCCAATGTTATAACCTATATTCAAACATACAATTAAACCTGGTCCTGCTGTTGCAGCCACACCGTCTATTTCATCAATTTTTTTCTTACTCTTATCCAGCGCCTTTTGAATAATAAAATCGATATTTTCAACATGAGCTCTAGCTGCAATTTCGGGAACAACTCCACCAAATTTTTCATGCTCTTTGATTTGGCTAGAAACTATGTTTGATAAAACCTTTGCAGTTCCATCACCATTTTCTTGCACAACTGATGATGCAGTTTCGTCACAGCTAGTTTCGATCCCTAAAAAAGTAAGTTTTTTTTCCATTAAATTAGATATTATAAAATATATATCTTTATAGATAAATGCTTAATAAAATAATTATAGGCTCAAGAGGCAGCAAACTTTCATTGGCTTATGCTAACAAAGTTAGAGATCTTATATCAAACATTGATTTAACAGCAGGCAAAAAAGTGACGATAGAAACCATTAAAACTTCAGGGGACCTATTTCAGGATAAAAAAATATCTGAAATTGGAGGAAAAAATTTATTTTGTAAAGAAATAGAAGATAAATTGATAAAAAAAGAAATTGATATTGCCGTTCACTCTTTAAAAGATATGGACTCTATTGAAACAAAAGGGCTTGTCATTCAGGCTTATATAGAAAGAAATGATCCAAGAGAATCTTTTGTCTCAAAAAAATTTGAAAAACTATCAAAATTAAATAATGGGAAAATTGGTTCAAGCTCAAGAAGGAGGGAACTTCAACTAAAATTACTTAACAAAAATATTAAAGTGGAAAATATTAGAGGCAATGTAGATACAAGAATAAAAAAAGTTGAAGCAGGAGAATTTGATGGAGCGATATTGGCTTTAGCAGGTTTAAAAATTTTGAATCTAGAAAAATATGTAAAAGAAATATTTTCAATAAAAGACTTCATCCCAACAGCTGGTCAAGGAATAATTGCTGTTCAATGTAGAGAGAATGATGAATATATTAGAAAAGTTTTAAAAAAAATCAACCATAAAGAAACAGAAGTCTGTGCTTTGGCAGAAAGAAGTTTTTTAAAAACTTTGGGTGGAGATTGTGATACCGCAGTAGGTTGTTCTGCAATTTTAAATAAAGATAGTATAGAAATTAATGCACAACTTTTTTCTGACGATGGTAAGAAAGTTTTTAATGTTAGGAAATTAGGAAAATCGAACCAGCCACAATTGCTTGGAAAATCAGCAGGTGAAGAAATTTTAAAAAAGTCTGGAAATAGTTTTATTAAAAAAAGATGAACATAATTTTTACTAGGCCATTAATAGATTCGGAAGATCTTATGATGAATTTTTTTTCATCAAAACACAAAGTAATTCATATGCCAACTTTAAATATTACTTCGGCAAATATGGAGCCTATAAATACAAAAGATTATGACGGATTAATATTTACCAGTGCAAATGCAGTCAGATTTTTAAAATTAAAAAATGAAGACAAAGATACAAAATGTTTTTGTGTTGGAAATCTTACAGAAAGATCTCTAAGACTTAAAGGTTTTAACAATACCATTGCTGCGTCTGGTACAGTGAATGCACTTAAAAATATAATTATAAATTCAGAAAAAAATATTAAAAATTTAGCCTACCTTTGTGGAGACGTTGTTTCCTATGAGCTTGACAAGGAGCTTACACAAGAGGGTTTTAAAGTAAGTAAAATTATAAACTACACTTCTACCAAGATTACAGATCTCAATAAAGAAAGCATGGACCTAATCAAAAAATATCCAGCAAACATTGCTCTTATTTACTCCAAAAGAAGCGCCGAAAGTTTTGATGAGATAGTTAAGAAATATTCTCTCGCTGAATTGATGACACACTGCATAGTTATGTGTATAAGTAAAAAAATTGAAGATTTTTTAAAATCAAAGGGCTGGAAAAAAACTGAAATTTTTAATCCTGGAGAGGAATTGATAAAAATAGATCAAATTAAAAATGGATAGAATAGAACAATTTATAAGTTTATTTGCTGAGGTTTGGAAAAATGGAATATCAGGAATCAATATTTCTGAAATTATTATTGCTCTTTTAATATTTTTTGGTTTTCTTTTATTAAGAGGTTTATTTGCAAAATTTATTATAAAACGTCTTGAAAAATATGTTTCCAAAACTACAAATCGTTTTGATAATTCCCTAGTTCAGTCATTAAAAGGCCCAACAAAATTTTTTCCAATCGTAATAGGTTTTTTTATAGCTACTAGTTACGTATCTTTTGGAGATAGTACTGAAAGTTTTATTGATAATGCTAACAGAACTTTAATAACTATTTTAATTTTTTGGTCAATACATCAAATCATTGGACCTCTTTCTGTTCTAATAAAATCGATAGAAGATCTTTTATCAAAAGATTTGCTAAACTGGATTATAAAAGCAATTAAAATTCTAATTTTAATTCTTGGTGCAGCAGCAGTTTTAGAACTTTGGGGAATAAAAATAGGACCAATAATTGCAGGACTAGGTTTGTTTGGTGTAGCGGTAGCATTAGGAGCGCAAGATTTATTTAAGAATTTAATATCAGGTATTTTGGTATTAGTAGAAAAAAGATTTAAAGTTGGCGATTGGATTATTGTTGAAAATATTATCGAAGGAATTGTTGAACGGATAGGATTTAGATCAACTGTTGTAAGAAAGTTTGATAAATCAACAGCGATTATCCCAAATTTTCAATTTGCAGAAAATGCTGTAATTAATATAAGCGAAACAACCAACTGGATAATAAGTTGGGTTATAACACTGCAATACAACACAACTGTTGAACAACTTAAAAAAATTAGAGACGAGATAGAAAAATACATTACCACTCATAAAGATTTTAAAATTAGTTTAGGCCATGCTGTTAGGGTTGATAAATTTTCAGATAGCTCCATAGATATGTATATAAGATGTTTTACAGTCACAGACGATTGGGATGAATGGCTTGCGGTTAAAGAAAGATTAGCAATAGAAATTAAACAGATTGTAGAAAAAAATAATGCTTCTTTTGCATTTCCAAGCCAATCAATCTATGTGGAGAAAAAATAGTGAAATCTCTTTTAATTTTAGTTGATAGTGTTGTTAGTATTTATATTTGGATACTAATTATTAATGCAATATTGAGCTGGCTTATAGCTTTTAATGTTTTAAATACCTCTAATCGATTAGTTTATTCTCTGTTAGATGTGAGTTACAAAATGACCGACCCACTTTTAAGGCCTATAAGAAATTTTCTACCTAATTTAGGAGGTATAGATATTTCTCCAGTAATTCTTATTCTACTTTTAATGTTTTTAAGAAATTTAGTTTTTGAATTTTTAGCACCGACTATGTTTTAAATATGATTATTGATGGAAAAAAAACAGCTGCAGAGTTGAGGGAAGAATTAAAAAAGAAGGTAGCAGAACTTAAGTCTACCCATAATGCTGTTCCAGGACTAACTGTAATTTTGGTTGGAGAGGATCCAGCAAGTAAGATTTATGTAAAAAATAAAGAAAAATTTGCAAAAGAAGTTGGATTGAATTCTGAGGTAATTAGATATCCAGCAGACCTAGAAGAAAAAGTTTTATTAAATAAAATTAATGAGCTTAATAAAAATGATAACGTTTCAGGTATATTGGTTCAACTGCCTCTTCCCAAACATATTGATAAGAGAAAAGTCATAGAAACTATTGATCATGGAAAAGATGTTGACGGTTTTCATCCCATGAATGTTGGAAATTTATCATCAGGTTATGACAGCAGCATTCCTTGCACACCTCTTGGGTGCAGCATATTACTTAAAAAAGCTGAAAAAAATTTAAGTGGAAAACATGCGGTAATAATTGGGAGATCAAACTTGAACGGAAAACCAATGACCCAATTACTTTTAAAAGAAAATTGTACAGTAACTATTACTCATTCAAAAACAAAAGATCTAAAAGCAGAATGTCTTAGAGGGGATATAATTATTGCAGCAGTAGGAATACCAAAGCTAGTTAAGGGAGACTGGGTTAAAAAAGGCGCTATTGTTATTGATGTTGGAATTAATAAAACTGACACCGGTATAGTTGGCGATGTCGATTTTGATCAAGTTTCTAAAGTGGCAAAAGCAATAACCCCAGTTCCTGGGGGAGTAGGCCCGATGACAATTGCATGTTTGCTTAATAACACAATAGAGTGCTTCAAAAGAGCTAATTCTTAAAAATAATTAAATTATATATTTTACTTAGATGAAATTATTTTTAGTTCTGGGGAATCAATTGTTTAATCCAAAATATTTAAAAGAATATTCTGGACACACATTTTATATGGCAGAAGATTTTAATCTTTGTACATTTCAAAAACATCATAAACTAAAAATTTTACTTTTTTTATCTTCAATGAGATCCTACAAAGATGAACTTAAAGCTAAAAAATTAAAAGTTATTTACAATGATTACAATAAAGATTTCAAACTTTCTTATGAAAAAAAACTTGAAAAAACAATTAAAGATAAAAAAATTACAGAAATAAGCTTTTTTGAAATCGAAGATATTTTTTTTGAAAAAAGACTCAAAACTTTTTTAAAAAAGAAAAATATAAACTTCAAAGAGATAAAATCACCCATGTTTCTTACATCTAGAGATGAATTTAAAAAATACTTAAATATCACAAAAAAACCATTTATGGCTAACTTCTATAAAATTAATAGATCTAAATTTGATATACTAATGAATAAGGATGGAACACCAAAAGGTGGGAAGTGGAGTTTTGATGAAGATAATAGAAAAAAGTTACCGGATAAAGTTAAAATACCTAAACAGCTAAAATTTCAAAACACATCTCACACGGAAGAATTAAAAAAATTTATTGAGGAAAATTTTAAAAATCATCCTGGGTCAACAAATAATTTTTGGTTTCCAACTACTAGGGATCAAACTCAAAAACTTTTTGATCAATTTTTAAAAACAAAAATAAACTTATTTGGAGATTATGAGGATGCTGTAAGCAAAAAATCAAATATTTTATTTCACAGTGCATTAAGTCCCTTAATTAATATTGGTTTAATAACACCTGCTGAAATTTTAGATAAAGTAAAAAAAATTGAAAATAAAATAAGAATAAATTCTCTCGAGGGTTATGTGAGACAAATTATTGGATGGAGAGAGTTTATGAGAGGTATTTATCAAAATTATGATAAACGGCTTGAAAACACAAATTTTTTTAATCATAAAAACAAAATGAAATTATCTTGGTATAATGGAACTACCGGTCTTGATCCTTTAGATCATTCAATTAAAAATGCTTTAAATTTTGGATGGTCGCACCACATCGAAAGATTAATGATCTTAGCAAATATTATGAATCTTTGTCAGATTGATCCAAAGGAAGTTTACAAATGGTTTATGGAAATGTTTGTGGACTCTTCTGATTGGGTAATGGCTCCAAATGTTTATGGGATGGGACTTTTTAGTGATGGTGGAATATTTGCTACAAAACCATATATTTGTGGATCAAGTTATTTTCTTAAAATGATGGATTTTAAAAAGGGTGAATGGTGCAATATAATGGATGGGCTTTATTGGAATTTTATAAATAAAAATAGGAAATTTTTTTTAAAAAACCCTAGACTTTCAATGATGGTGAGAATTTTTGATAAAATGAAATCTGATAGAAAAAAACTAATACTCAAAGCAGCTGAAAGATTTGTAAAACAAAATACAATTTAAGTGATTAAAAAAGAAAACTTACCTTATAAAATCTGTGAGATTTGTAAAAGACCTTTTATTTGGAGAAAGAAATGGAGACTTAATTGGGATCAAGTAAAATATTGTTCAAAAAAATGTTCTAAAGTTAAGCATGCATAAAAAATTTATAATAATTTTATCTATATTTGCGTTTCTTTCTACAAGTGCAAATACAGATGAAAATATTATTAAAAATTTGAAAAGTGGAGGCAATATCGTTTTTATTAGGCACGCAGTTGCTCCAGGGAGTGGTGACCCTAAAAATTTTAGGTTAAATGATTGTGCAACACAAAGAAATTTGGATAATCAAGGCATAAAACAATCAAAAAAAATAGGTTTGTTTTTTTCAAAAAATAATATTCCAATAGATGAAGTTTTGACCAGCGAATGGTGCCGATGTAAAGATACGGCTAAATTTGCATTTAAAGATTATAAAACCTTTGACGCCCTTAATTCCTTTTTCTCACCAAAATTTCAAAAAAATAAAGAAAAGCAAATGAGAGATTTATTAAAGTATTTTAAAAATTGGGAAAGCAAAAAAAACTTAATTTTAGTTACTCACTATGTGGTCATTTTAGAAACTCTAAATAAAGCAGTTTCTTCTGGGGAAATAGTGGTTGTAGATAAAAGTTTAAATTTGATTGGAAGTATTACAAAATATTAACCAACGTTTGATCTTCCACCATCAACACCAATAATTTGTCCTGTAATCCAAGAGCTTTCAGCTGATAATAAAAATTTCGTTAAAGCTGCAGAATCTGATCCTTCACCTAATCTTTTAAGCGGATGTTGTTTTGCTATGGCTTCAGATATTTTTGGATTTTTAAGCATTTTGCTCGCCATTTTTGAATTGCTTAAACTAGGTGCAATACAATTTATTCTTATGTTGGGAGCTAATTCAGAAGCTAATGAAATTGTAAGGCCTTCTAAGGATGCTTTTACCGGAGATATAATACTATGATTTGGAAATCCTTGTTTTACTGCTACGGTTGAAAAAAGAACAATTGAAGCTTTATTTTTTTTCAAATTTTCTTGGAATTTTTTAATTATATCAACGATTGGAAAGAAGTTAAGGTCGAAACTGTTTAAATAATCCTTTTTTGTAATTAAATTTATGGGTTTTAAGTTAATCGAACCAACACAGTATGCTATTCCAATAATATCAATTTCTCTTAAATCTTTCTCTATTTTTTCTAAAAAATTATTATCCAAAACATCGGCAACAGTATAACTAAATCCAGTTTCATTACTTAATTTGGAAACTTCAATTTCATTTTTTGCTACAAGATGGGCTTGATAGTTTTGACGATCATCATCTTTAATTAACTTTGCTAAAGAACTTCCAACCGCGCCTGTTGCACCAATAATTATAATTTTTTTATTCATAAATTAATTTCTAGAAGTTTGTAACCTTCTTGCGACTGCAAAACTTAAAAAAGTTAAATATGCTCCGGTAATCAAGAGGCCATTTGCAATTATCATAGTTGAAAACGAGATTTCAAAGTAAGAAAATAATAAATACATAAAACCTATCATTAAATCCCAAAGACCAAATAACAGAATGTACAATGGCCATCTCGAATCTCTATTTAGGGATTTAAAATCAGATATACACCTTTTTATATATTCTGTACCTAAAGTAATAAGCATTAAAGGAACAATAAAAAAGAAAATCCATAGATATATTGCAAAACTAAAATTCTTTTCTACCCAAACTTTTGGAAATAAACTTGTTTCATGGAGGAATGTCCAAAAAATTAAGTAACCCAATAAATAATAAACTACTATCGCTATAAGCTGTCTCATAATTACGGACTTTATATATATTGTAATTTTTTTAAGCTTTAAGCTTTCTTGCCGCACCACACCTTGTATGTATGATAATTTTTTTAGATTTTAAGTCTTCTTGCCGCAGCCGATATAAATCTTTCAACTTTTGATTTTTTAAAAGACTTATTTTCTTCAAAAGAGACTTTTTTTACAGAATAAGCTTTACTATTACTTTGTCTCGACACAATTGTAATATTTCCTTTATACAGTTTAATTTTAACTAATCCGTTTACTTGATTTTTTTTAATATCAACAATTTTCTGTAATTTGAATCTAGCTTTTGAATACCAAAAACCATTGTAAATAAGTTCTGCATATTTTGGCATAATCTCATCTTTTTTATGCATAGTTTGTTTGTCTAAAGTAACGGACTCTATTGCCCTATGGGCAACCATTAAAAGAGTTCCGCCTGGAGTTTCATAAACGCCTCTAGATTTTATTCCAATAAATCTATTCTCCACTAGATCAACTCTTCCAACTCCATTTTTTCCAGCAATAATATTTAATTTTTGAAGAAGTTTTGCTGGTGGTAATTTTTTATTGTTTACCGAAATAGGATCACCTTTTTTAAATCCTATAGTTACATAAGATGGTTTATTCGGAGCTTTTTCTGGCGATACCGTTCTTTGGTAAATATATTCCGGAGCTTGTTTTTTTGGATCTTCTAAAACTTTTCCTTCAGTTGAAGTGTGGTAAAGATTATCATCTACTGAAAAAGGTGGCGCCCCCTTTTTATCTTTAGGTATTGGTATTTTATTTTTTTTTGCATATCTAATTAAATCAGTTCTTGATTTTAATTTCCAAATTCTCCATGGAGCAATCACTTTAATTTTTGGTCCAAAATAGTAATATCCAAGTTCAAATCTAACTTGATCATTTCCTTTGCCTGTTGCGCCATGAGAAACTGCAAATGCTTTAAATTTTTTTGCAATAGCAATTTGTCTTTTTGCAATCAAAGGTCTGGCTATTGAAGTTCCTAGTAAGTAGGTTCCCTCATACAAAGCATGTCCTCTAATCATAGGATAAACATAATCTTTAACAAAAGTATTTTTTAAATCTTCAATAATAATATTTTTAACTCCTAATCTTTTTGCGTTTTTAATAATTTTACTTTTATTGATGTCTTGACCAATATTAGCAGTGTAGGCAATTACCTCAGAATTATAATTTTCCTGGAGCCATTTAAGAATAATAGAGGTGTCTAGCCCTCCCGAATAAGCTAAAACAATTTTACTTTTTTTTTTAGGCACAACTTTTTTTTGCAGTGTTATAAGCTTTTGTAAAGCCCATCATAGAGTATAGGTCTTTTGTTTGTGTTCCATTACTTGCTTTTGCTGAAACAGATAGCTTAGACGCTTTTTTCATTGTCTTAATTAAATTATATTCTTCCTCACCATCAATTAGCCAAGCAAAATTTCCTTGTGAAAAAAATGCAAATTCATTTTTACCAGATTTTGCTACAACAGTTGATTGTTTGTAAATATGTCCGCTGGTAACACTAAGTTCATTTTTAATTTTTTCTTCTTTTCTAAAAGTCACAAATAATCTTGAAGATTCTCTTTTTAAATTTTTTGGTGATCTTTCTAGAGGGGCTGTTTGTGCAAAACATATTTTTCCTTTATCACCTTTATAAGTAAAGGCTTCCCAATTTTTATATTTTCCTATGCTTTTTGGTTGATCACTCCAAGCATTTGTTGATACAAAAAATATTAAAAATAAAAACAGTATTGAAAATTTTTTCATAATTTTTTAATTTCGTTTGATTACTGCAATCTATACAAATTTTCCATCTTTTCAATAGTTCTTTAATTTAAGGAGCAGGATTTGGATTATTTTCGTGAACCAAGTTTATTTCTTCTATTATTTTTTGATCAAGAGAAATCTTAATACTATCAATGTTTTCTTTAAGTTGTTTCATTGACGTTGCACCTATTATGTTACTTGTTACAAAATCTCTTGAATTTACAAAAGCAAGAGAGAGCTGAGCTAAAGAAATTTTATGTTTTTCAGCAATTTTAAAATATTCATCCACAGCATTATAAGTTCTTTGATTATGGTATCTGGGGTAATTTTCATAAAATAAATCAAGCCTAGAATTTTTTGGCACTTGTTTGTTTCTGTATTTTCCAGTTAGATAACCTATTGCCAAAGGTGAATAAGCCAATAATCCAGCTTTTTCTCTCATGGAAATTTCAGACATACCTATTTCATAACTTCTATTTATTAAGTTATAGGGATTTTGAACGGAGACTATTCTTGGCAATTTTTGTTCTTCTGCAATTTGTAAAAATTTTGAGAACCCCCATGGAGTTTCATTTGATAAACCAATATATCTAATCTTTCCCTGATCAATAAATTTTTTCAAAGTTTTTAGAATATCTTTAAAACCGTTCCAACTTCTTTCATTTTCTTTATGTTTATAGTCTAAGGGTCCAAAATAATTGGTATTTCTTTCGGGCCAGTGTAATTGGTATAGATCTATATAGTCAGTTTTTAATCTTTTTAGACTTTCATGAAGTGCA